>NZ_JBEPPU010000004.1:0-291148 GCF_040547465.1 Frigoribacterium sp. PvP054 | reverse complement strand
CTGACGGGGGGTCACCCCCTTTCGTGCTCCGGCCCCCCCCCCCCGCGGGGGGCGGGGGGGCGCGGGGCCGCCCCCCCCCCCCCGCGGGGGGGGCGGGGGGGGGGGGGGGCGGGGGGCCCGGCCCCCGCGCCTCCTCGTCGTCCCCGGTCCGGGCCCGCCCGCCCCCGCGGCGTGCGAGGGTGTCTAGGCTCGGGGCATGGCCACCCTCGTCCTCGTCCGGCACGGACGCACCACCGCCAACGCGAGCGGCGTGCTCGCCGGACGGACGGCCGGCGTCCGACTCGACGACGTCGGGCGCGACCAGGCGCGACGAACGGCCGAGCGGCTCGCCGTCGTGCCGTTGGTGGGCGTCGTGTCGAGCCCCCTCGAACGCTGCCGTCAGACGGCGCGGGCGATCCTCGACCGTCAGGCCGGCACGCCGGCGACGCCGATCGACCGTGGCATCACCGAGTGCGACTACGGCGACTGGCAGGGCAGGCCCCTGAAGGACTTGGCCGGCGAGGCCCTCTGGTCGGTCGTGCAGAACCAGCCGTCGGCCGCGGTGTTCCCCGGCGGCGAGTCGCTGCAGACCATGCAGTCGAGGGCGGTCGCGGCGGTCCGTCGACACGACGCGGCGTTCGAGGCCGAGCACGGTCCGGGCGCCGTCTGGGTGGCGGTCAGCCACGGCGACATCATCAAGTCCGTCCTCGCCGACGCCTACGGCATGCACCTCGACCTCTTCCAGCGCATCAACGTCGGACCCGCCTCGGTGTCGATCGTGCGGTACGGGCCGAACCGCCCCGACGTCGTGGCGACCAACACCGACTCGGGCGACCTCTCGTGGCTGCGGCAGGCGGCCCCGGCAGGCGACGCGGCCGTCGGAGGAGGCGCGGGCCGGTCCGGTGCCGACGGTGACGCGGGGCGGTCCGCCGCGACCTGAGCGCCCGGGGCGGGCCGCTCGTAGACTCGTCGCATGCCCTCCATCGTCCACGCCTTCGACTGGCCCGACCGCGTCGTGGTCGGCACCGTCGGCCGCCCCGGCGCCCGTGCGTTCTACCTCCAGGCCCGTGACGGTGCCCGCGTCACCAGCGTCGGCCTCGAGAAGATGCAGTCCGCCGCCCTCGCCGAGAAGATCGACGAGATCCTCGACCAGGTGATGGCCGCCGAGGGCAACCCGGTCAGCGTGCCCACCGGCATCCCGGTCGAGCTCGTCGACAACGAGCCCCTCGACCAGCCCGTCGAGCCCGAGTTCCGTGCCGGTGCCCTGAGCCTCGGCTGGGACCCGTCGACCGCCCAGGTGGTCATCGAGGCGTTCCCGCTCGTCGAGGTCGACGACGACGACGAGCCGGACGACGCGACCGAGGTCGAGCCCGACGAGGTCATGGTCGTCCGCATCCCCGTCGGCACGGCACGAGCCTTCGCGGCGCGCACCCTCGAGATCGTCGGCGCGGGGCGTCCGCTGTGCCCGTTCTGCGGTCAGCCGATGGACCCCGAGGGGCACGTCTGCGTCCTGCCCGGCGACCTCTGATGTCGTCGGCGCCGGCGGCCGACGATGCGGACGACCCGGCCGGTGCCGGCTCGGACCCGGTCCCCGTCCCGTCGGACGACGTCGAGCTCGAGCTCACCGGTCGCATCCGCACCGCGTCCAACGCCTCGTTCCTCGCGCGCCTCGGCGACGTGTCCGTCATCTACAAGCCGGTGGCCGGCGAGCGACCGCTCTGGGACTTCCCCGACGGTCGGCTCGCCGATCGCGAGGTGGCGGCCTACCTCGTGTCCGAGGCCCTGGGCTGGGACGTCGTGCCCCGCACCTGGCTGCGCGACGGTCCGCTCGGTGAGGGCATGGTGCAGCTCTGGCAGGACGTCGACCCCGAGCAGGACGCCGTCGACCTCGTCCCCGTCGACGACCTGCCCGACGACGGGTGGCGCCTCGTCCTCGAAGGCGACGGCGACGACGGGCCCGTGGCCCTGATCCACGAGGACACCGAGGCGCTCCGGCGCATGGCCGTCTTCGACGTCGTGGTCAACAACGCCGACCGCAAGGGAGCGCACGTGCTCGCGTTGCCGGACGGCCGGCGCCACGGGGTCGACCACGGCCTCACCTTCCACGCCGAGCACAAGCTGCGCACGGTGCTGTGGGGCTGGGTCGGCGACCCCTTGACGGCGTCCGAGGCCGAGGGCGTCGCCCGCGTCCGGTCGGGCCTCTCGGGTGCCCTGGGCGCCGCACTGACCGCACTCGTCACGGCCGACGAGCTCGAGGCCCTCGGCGACCGGTGCGACGGACTGCTCGAAGCCGGGGTCTTCCCCGAACCCCACGGCCCTATGCCGGCGGTTCCGTGGCCCTTGTTCTGACGTACGACCCCACGACCGCGGCACCGAGGTCGTCGACGTCCGGGGCCACCACCGTGCCGTCCACCCGTCGGGCCATGCCCTCGACGAACCGTGCGAGGCCGGGGTCGTCGCCCAGGCGGAAGAAGCTCGTGTGCGCGCCGAGTCGACGGGCGACGTCGAGCTGTTCGACCGCCCGCAGGATCGTCACGGGGTGCGGCGGGTAGTCGAAGAACACCTCGCCGCCCGGTTCGAGGTGCGAGGTCGGCTCGCCGTCGGTGACGATCAAGAGCACGGGCTGCGCCGTCGGGTGCTTGCGGAAGTGCCGGTTCGCGAGCAGCAGTGCGTGGTGCAGGTTCGTCCCCTTGTCCCACTTCGCGTCGAGGGCGACGAGCTGCTCGATCGGCATGACCTCGGCGTGCCGGCCGAAGCCGATCAGCTGCAGGTCGTCCCCCCGGAAGCGCGACGTGATGAGGGTGTGCAAGGCCAGCGCGGTGCGCTTCATCGGCACCCAGCGGTCCTCCATCGCCATCGAGAACGAGGTGTCGACGAGCAGGGCGACGCAGGCCTGGGTCCGGGCGTCGGTCTCGTGCACCTCGACGTCGCCGATCTCGATGCGCACCCCGGCGTCCGTCCGGGCACCCTCGGCCGCGGTCCGGGTGACGGCGTTGGTGATCGTCCGCGTCACGTCCCACGGCTCGGTGTCGCCGAACGCCCACTCGCGACTCGCGCCCGAGCGGTCGCCGAGCGCTCCTGCGGACCGCAGCTCGCGCCTCCCGGTCCGTCCGGACAGCTTGGTGGCGACGTCGCGCAGGAGGTCCTTGCCGAGCTGACGCATGGCCCGCGGCGTGAGCGCCAGCGTGCCGTCGGCCCGACGCCGGAGGGCGCCGGAATCGCGCAGCGCCTTCTCGAGGCGTCGGAGCGCGGCCGCGTCGACGGCGGCCTGCTCGCCCAGCTGGCGCCGGAGGGCGTCGACGTCCACGTCGTCGAGGGACGACCCCCTCGACTGCTGGGCCAGTTGTTCGGCGAGCGCGTCGAGGTCGGCGAGGTCCTGGAAGACCCCGGTGCCGTCGCCGAGCCCGAGGCCCTGGTCGCCGTCCAGGCCCTCGGAGCCACCCCAGTCCTGCCCGGGCCGCAGCGCGCGCAGGGTGCCGTCGAGCCGTTCGAGCGACTGCACGAGGTCGGGGGAGCCGAAGGCCTGCTGGGCCAACGAATCGAGCTCGGCGCGTTGCTCGGCCGTCATCGAGTTGCGGAGGCGCTGGGCGGCGGCCGCCCGGGCGGCGAGCGCGTCGATCAGCTCGTCGACGTCGCCCGGCTGCTCGGAGAAGGACGCCCCGTGCTTCGCCATGAAGTCGTCGAACTGCTCGGGGGTGTCGTCGCCGCGGGCGTGGGCGTCGAGCAGGTCGTTCAGGTCGTTCAGCATCTCGGCGACGGCCTCGCGGTCGGCGTCGGTCGCGTTCTCGAGGGCACCCTTCATGCCGGCGAAGCGCTGGTCGAGCATCTCGCGCCCGAGGAGGTCCTTGATCTGCTCGTAGGCCTGCCGGGCTTCGCCGCTCTGCCACCGGTAGTCGGACAGCTCGGCGACGGCACCGGCCGGGGACGGCGGCAGGCTGTCGAGCTGCAGCTGCGCCAACGCCCGGTCGCCGTCGTCGAGGTCGACGTCCCGGGCGAGCTGTGCCCGTTCGGCACGGAGCGCCCGGTCGAGCAGTTCGCGGACCTCCTGGAGCGTCCCGTCGAGGTGGTGGTCGCGGGTCAAGGCCCTCCGGCGTTCGGCCACCTGGCGTGCGAGGTCGTCGAGTCCGGTCTGGTCCCGTCCTCCGCGACGCAGGAACTCGCGCAGCGCGGCCTCGGCACTCGTGCCCGCCATGACGTCGCGTCCGACGGCGTCGAGCGCCTCGGACAGGTCGGCAGGAGGCGCGAGCGGGTCGGGGCCGTCGGCGTACGCCTGGTAGCGCGCGGCCCGGTGCAGGCGACGGTTACTCCTGGCCACGTCGTCCCTCAGAACCCGTAGGCCGCTTCACCGTCACCGCTCTCCTTGCTGACCCGACGGGCCAGGAAGAGGCCCTCGAGCGCGAGCTCGACGGCGCCCGCCCGGGCGCCGTCGGTGGTCGCGCCGAGGCGTTCGGCCACCCGGTCGTACAGGTCGTCCTCGCCGAGCGAGGGCAGCCCGGCCAGGAAGTCCCGGGCGGTCACCTGCTCACCGGTGGTCACCATGACGCCCGACTCGAGGGCGTCGACGAGGGCGCCGAAGTCGAGGCCGCGGAAGTGCGCCCGCACGGTCTCGGCCGTGGCCGTCCTCAACAGGTGCTCGAGCACCTCCTCGGCGCGGTCCTCCTCACCCGACTCGAACTCGATCTTGCCGCCGAGCACGTCGACCGCGGTCTCGAGGTCGATCGGCCGTGCCACCGCGACGTCCTCGCCCTGACGGGTCGCGCGGTGCAGTGCGGCGGCGGCGATGGTCTCGGCCCCTGCGATGGCGAACCGGGCGCTGACGCCGCTGCGCTGGTCGACCGACGGGGACTCGCGGAGGGCCCGCGTGAACCGGGCCAGGATCTCGACGAGGTGGTCGGGCACCTCGGCCACGAGGTCGGCCTCCTGCCGGACGACCGCGACCTCGTCGGCCAGCTCGGTCGGGTAGTGCGTCCGGATCTCGGCCCCGAAGCGGTCCTTCAGCGGCGTGATGATGCGTCCGCGGTTCGTGTAGTCCTCGGGGTTGGCGCTGGCGACGACGAGCACGTCGAGCGGCAGCCGCAGCACGTACCCACGGATCTGGATGTCGCGCTCCTCCATGACGTTGAGCATCGCCACCTGGATGCGCTCGGCGAGGTCCGGCAGTTCGTTGACCGCCACGATGCCGCGGTGCCCTCGCGGGATGAGCCCGAAGTGGATCGTCTCGGGGTCGCCCAGGCTGCGGCCCTCGGCCACGCGCATCGGGTCGACGTCGCCGATGAGGTCGGCGACGCTCGTGTCGGGCGTCGCGAGCTTCTCGACGTACCGCTCGTCGCGGCCGCGCCAGGCGACCGGCAGGTCGTCGCCGAGTTCGGCCGCCCGGCGGCGGCTCTCGGTCGTGATCGGCTCGAACGGGTGCTCCCCGAGCTCGGATCCCTCGATGACGGGCGACCACTCGTCGAGCAGCCCGGCGAGGGTGCGCAGCAGCCGGGTCTTGCCCTGGCCTCGTTCGCCCAGCAGGACGACGTCGTGGCCGGCGATCAGGGCCCGTTCGAGCTGGGGGATGACCGTCGACTCGAAGCCGTGCAGTCCGGGCCAGGGGTCGCGGCCCTCCCGGAGGGCGTCCAGCAGGTTGTCTCGGATCTCGGCGCGGAGGGGCTTCGGGACGTGGCCCGAGCGCCTGAGCTCGCCGACGGTTCTCACGGAGGGAGGCATCACCCCGGCGACGCTACGCTTCCGACCCCGACCTGGCGAGGGGCGCCTCCTGCGAGCTTGCCGTGACCCCCCGACCGGACGACGGCGGCCGCTCGCGGTCAGCGGTCAGCGGTCAGCGGCCGGCGGCGGCGCGGGCGGCGGCCTCGACGCGGTCGTGGTGCCGACGCCATCCGTCGGCGTCCCGGTCGGGCACGTTCGGGTCGGCGGGACCGTTGCCGAGGCCGCCGTCGATCAGCTCGCGGACCAGGTCGGCATGGCCGGCGTGCCGGGCCGTCTCGACGGTCAGGTGCACCAGGATCTGGTGCAGGGTGACCTCACGCCGGTCAGGTCCCCACCAGGGAACGTCACCGCGGGCGTCCAGGGGCAGCACCCGGACGGTCTCGTCGGCGTGGGCGTTCGAGCGTCGGGCGAGGTCGACGACGAAGGCGCGGCTCTCGTCGGGCGTTGCCCACAGGTCGGCCTCGGGTTCGCTCTCGTCGGTGAGCCACGGCGTCTCGATGCCGCTCGGACGCCCGAAGACGTCGCCCAGGTAGCCCAGCTGCACGGTCGCGACGTGCTTGACCAACCCCAGCAGATTCGTCCCGCTGGGGACGAGCGGACGGCGGACGTCGTACTCGGTCAACCCGTCGAGCTTCCGCACCAGGTCGTCGCGCGAGCGGGTCAGGTAGCGGCTCAGGTGTTCCTTCTCGTCCATGCCGACACTCTGCCGGTCTCCCGACGGGCCGTCCAGCGCGGAGGGCCGGAGGTGCCCTACTGGACCGCCGCGGTCAGGCGCGCGACGTTGTCGAGCACCTGCAAGGGGGCGGGCCGCGTCAGCCAGCCGGCGAGGGTGATCTCGTGCGACTTCGAGCGGTAGTCCTCTTCGATGTCGCGCACCTGGTCGACGAAGCCGGCGCCCCGCACCATGAGCGACACCTCGAAGTTGAGGCTGAACGATCGCATGTCCATGTTGCTCGACCCGATCACCGCCACGTCGTCGTCGACCGTGAAGTGCTTCGAGTGCAGCACGATCGGCTTCTCGTACAGGAAGATGCGCACCCCGGCGCGCAGCAGGGTCTCGTAGTACGAGCGCTGGGCGTGGTAGACGAGGAACTGGTCGGCGACCTCGCAGGCGAAGAGCTGGACGTCGACGCCGCGCTCCGCGGCCGTCGTGATGGCGTAGAGCATGGAGTCGTCGGGCACGAAGTACGGGCTGGCGATGATGAGGCGCTCCTGAGCGCCGTAGACGAGGGCGTTGAACAGCCGCAGGTTGTTCTCGCCGTCGAACCCCGGTCCGCTGGGGACGACCTGGCACTCGAAGGCGTCGTCACCCGTGCGCGGTTCGACTCGGGGCCCGGTCCGCGCGTCGGTGGGCAGTTCGTCGGTCTCGCTGTACCAGTCGGTGATGAACAGGGCGTTGAGGCCGATCGCGGCGGGACCGTCCACGCGCACCATGAGGTCCTTCCATTGCAGACCGCGCCGCATGTTCCCTCGCTTGTTGTAGCTCGGGTCGGTCATGTTCTGCGAGCCGGTGAAGGCCACGTCGCCGTCCACGACCACGATCTTGCGGTGGTTGCGGAGGTCGGGCCGCCGCCACATGCCCTTGGTGGGGTGGAACGGCAGCATCTCCTCGAAGCGGATGCCGGCGTCGCGCAGCCACGTGCGCGTCACGCGTCCTTGCGGGTTGCGGATGGTCGCCCAGTGGTCGTAGAGCACCCGCACCTTGACGCCGCGGTCGTGGGCCCGCTTCAAGGCGTCGAAGAACAGGTAGGTCGACTCGTCGCGGGTCAGGATGTAGAACTCGACGTGCACGTACCGCTCGGCCGCGTCGACGGCCTCGGTCATCGCCGCGATCGACCCCGCGTAGTCCGGCAGCAGCCGCGCCGTGTTGCCGGGGATCAGCGGCATCGCGCCGAGCGTGCGGTTCAGCTGCACCACCGTGCCGAACCAGGGCGGCTGGGTGTCGGTCGGCACCCGGTTGTCGAGGCCCTGGGTGTTCTCGAGGATCAACGAGTTGATCTCGCGCTGCTTGTCACGCCGGTCCTTCGGCAGCTTCGAGCTGCCGAGCAGCGCGTAGAGCACGCTGCCGGGGATGGGTGCGACGAAGATCGCCATCAGCCACGCCATCGCCGAGCTCGGCCGACGGTTGCGCGGGACGACCGCCACCGAGACGATCCGGATGAGGACGTCGACCACCAGGACCACGGTGGGGAAGGCCTTGAGGAGCTTGCGCCAGGTCATCCGCCGATCATCGCAGGTCGGCGGACGACGCGGCCGACGGAACGACGCCGCACCGCGCCTCCTATGCTCGGGGCATGCCCGCCGGTGACCCGCGCCCGTCCCGTCCCGACGTCGACCTGGTCGTCGTCGGGGGCGGTGCCATGGGGCTCGCGACGGCCTGGCAGGCCGCGTCACGGGGGCACGAGGTCGTCCTCGTCGAGCGTTTCGAGCAGGGCCACCACCGGGGTGCCTCCCACGGGGCGACCCGCAACCTGAACCTCGCCTACGACGACGCCGACTACGTCGCCCTCGCGAAGGAGGCGCGGGTGCGGTGGGACGCGCTGGCCGACGAGACCGGCACCCCGCTGCTCGACCTCGTGGGGGTCGTGAACCACGGTCGCCCGTCGATGCTCCGCCGCATGCGGGCGCTGCACGTCGAGGCGGGCGTCCCGAGCGAGCTGGTCGACCCCGTCGAGGCGGGGGAGCGGTGGCGGGGCGTCCGCTTCGAGACCGAGGTGCTGCACGTGCCCGGCAGCGGACGGATCCGGGCGGCCGACGCCCTCCGCGCCCTCGCCCGTGCCGCCACCGACCACGGCGCGCGGCTGCTCTGGTCGACGCCCGTGACGGGCCTGCACGTCGAGGGGCCCGAGCGCGTGCGCGTCGTCACGGCCGACGCCGAGATCGTCGCCCGCCGCGTCGTCGTCACGGCGGGTGCGTGGACCGACGACGTCGTCGGCGGTCTCGTGAGCCTGCCCCGCCTCACCGTGACGCAGGAGCAGCCCGCCCACTTCGCCGTCCGCGACGCCGACGCGGTGTGGCCGAGCTTCAACCACCGGCCCGACCCGGACGACTCCGCCGAGTCGTGGTGGCCCGGGGCGGTCTACGGCATGCTCACGCCCGGCGAGGGCGTCAAGGCCGGCTGGCACGGCGCCGGGCCGGTCGTCCACCCCGACCGTCGGTCGTACGCCGCCGTCCCCGAGCAGCTCGAGGCGCTGCGGCGGTACGCGAGGGAGTGGCTGCCGGGCGTCGACGCCGAGACGGCCGACCCGATCAGCTGCACCTACACGACGACCGACGACGAGGACTTCGTCCTCGACCGGGTGGGTCCCGTGGTGGTGGGTGCCGGGTTCTCGGGCCACGGGTTCAAGTTCACGCCGCTCGTGGGCTCGATCCTCGTCGACCTCGTCGAGGGCGGCGAGGCGCCAGCGAGGTTCCGCCGGCTGGGCCGACCGTGACCGGGCGACCGGCCACGGCCCGGGGCACCGTGGCGGGCCTCCCGTTCGTCCGTCGCGGCACGGGCACTCCCACGATCCTGCTGCCCGGCATCGGCCCCGGACGACACCACCCCTCGGCCTGGGACCGCACCCTGCTGCGCCTCGAGACGGCGGCGCTCGCCCGCGAGGTCGAGCTGTGGACCCTCGGACGTCGGCGCGGCCTGCCGCCCGGCACCACGATGCGCGACCTCGGGGACGACGTCGCCCGAGCCGCCGCCGAGATCTCGGACGACCCGATCGACGTCGTCGGCACCTCGACGGGCGGCAGCATCGCGTTGCAGCTCGCGGTCGACCACCCGCGGACGGTGCGTCGCCTGGTCCTCGTCTCGGCGGCCCATCGCCTCGGCGACGACGGCCGCGAGGCCCAACGCCGCGTCGCGGCCCACCTCCGAGACGGCGACCCGGGACGGGCCGCGGCGACCATGCTCGGCCAGACCACGACCGGCGTCACCGCCTCGAACCTCCTGCGCCGCTTCGGCCGGTTGGCACCCCACTTCGTCGTCGGTGAGCGTCACCACGACCTCGTCGCCACGCTCGAGGCCGAGGACTCGTTCGACGTGGGCGACCGCCTCGGGGCGGTCACCGCTCCGACGCTCGTCGTGGCCGGGGGAGCGGACGGCTTCTACCCCCTCGACCTCGTCGCCCGGACCGTCGCCGGCCTGCCGGACGCGACGCTCGCCGTGCACCGCCGGTCCGGGCACCTCGGGCTGGGCTCGAGGGGAGTCTCGCGCGAGGTGCTCGCCCACCTGACCCGCGCCTCCTGACCCGCCGCCGCCGGCGTGGGCCGACGAGGGCGCCCGGTGGCTCGAGAACGACGAATGTGCCGGTCGGACCGGCGAGTCCGCCCGGCTGGGGACCGTTCGTCACCTACCATCCGAGCATGGCCGACAACGTGCAGACCGCGAGCGTCGGGGGCATCGCGCCTCCCGACGACGACGTCGCGTTCCACCGGCGCCGTGTGACCTTCGTCGCACCCCTCGACGACACCGCCCCCGAGCGACCCGCCCGGCCGGGCCGGCACGACCAGGAGCACCACCCCGTGAACCACACCCTCGCCCCCGAGGCCCCCGTCGACGACCTCGCCGGCCCCGCCGAGACGGCCGACGCCGCACCCGCGGACGCCGCACCCGTGGCCGTCCTGCCCGTCAGCCCTCCGCACCGCGAGCCCCGTCCCGTCTCGACTCCGTCCCACCGGGCCGACGTCGACCTCGACGACGTCGTCCCCACCGACGCGTACGAGGCCCGCCCGGCGAGCGTCGCCCGGCACTCGGTCGACACGTCGGCGATCACGCTCCCGGTGCTCGCCGTCCCGGTGCCCGACGACCTGCCCCAGCCCCCCGAGCGACTGACGCTCGACGACGAGGTGCTCGCCCGACTCGTCGAGAAGCGCTTCGACGACACGGCGACGATCGACCTCATGGCCGTCGTGCAGGCGCAGCTCGACCTCCGCCGGGTCGAGGCGGCCCGCTTCGCCTCGTGGGAGGACGAGATCACCCGCGTCGGCACCGACGAGGCGGCTCGAGCCCTCGAGGCCACCCGCCTCCGCTTCACGGGAGTCGTCCCGGTGGTCGGCCACGGCGCGTCGCGCGAGCCACGACCCGTCGTCGAGGCCGGCCACGCACCGGCCGCCCCCGCCGGCCCCGCCGCCGAGCCCGCCGAGGTCGAGGCCCCCGCCGTCGTCGCGTCGACCGGCCCCCAGGGCGTCACCGCCGCGTCGGGCGACGAACCCGCCGAGCGCGCGACCGCCGACCAGGAGGCGCTGGTCGCGTCGACCGCGTCGGCACCCGACGCGCGGGCGGTCGCCGCCGTGCCCGCCCCGACCCTGCTGCGTCGCCCGACGGCCCTCGTGGTCGCCGCGGCGGCCCTGCTGGTGGTCGTCGCGGCCCTCGTGCTGGCCTTCGTCCCCGGCCTCGTGCCGGCCTCGGCCGTCCTGGCGACGGTCGCCGTCCCCCTGACGACCGGCCTCGTCGGCCTGGCCGCCCTGGCCTCGGTCTCGACGCGACCCGACGACGCCGCGCGCGTCGCCCGCCGCGGTCCGGTCGGCGTGGTCGCCGGGGTCGTGGTCGGCACCGTGGTCGGCTACGGCGTCCTCCTGAGCGACCTGGGCTCGCTCGCCTGGCAGGGCTACCTGGTCCGAGCCGTCGACCTGACCGGCCTCTCGACGCCGGTCTCGGTCGTCGCCGCCGTCGTCGGCGCCGGCGTCGTCGCCTTCATCGTCGCGGTCATGATCACGGGGTTCCGCTCGACGGCTCGCGACTAGGCTGTCGAGGTGTCCACCCTCGCCTCGGTCAACTCCGTCATCGAACGCCTCTGGCCTCTCGCGGGCGCCTCGTCGTGGGACTCACCCGGCCTCGTCGTCGGCGATCCCGACCAGCCCGTGAACCACGTGCACCTCGCGGTCGACGCAGTGCTCGACACGGTCGACGAGGCCCTCGGCATGGGGGCCGACCTGCTGCTCGTGCACCACCCCCTGCTGTTCCACGGCGTCTCGACGGTGTCGGAGGACACGACGAAGGGCGCCGTCGTCGCCCGGCTCGTCCGGGCGGGGTGCGGCCTCGTCGCCGCCCACACGAACGCCGACGTCGTCGAGACCGGCACGTCCCGCGTCCTCGCGCACCAGCTCGGCCTCGTCGAGCAGCGTCCGATCGTCGAGGGGTCGGTCGACGGCACGGGCCTGGGCGTCGTCGGGCGCCTGCCGCACCCCATGACCCTGGTCGCCCTCGCCCGCCAGCTCGGCGACGTCCTGCCGCCGACGGCGTCCGGCGTGCGCGTCGCGGGCGAGGCCGACCGCGTGGTCGAGACGGTCGCGCTCTGCGCGGGCGCCGGCGACTCCCTGCTCGCCGACCCCGCCGTGCTCGACGCCGACGTCTACGTCACGAGCGACCTGCGACACCACCCCGCGTCCGACGCCCGCGACCTCATGCGACTCGGCCGCGGCCCGGCGCTCGTCGACGTCTCGCACTGGGCGAGCGAGTGGCTCTGGCTCGACACCGCGGCCGCGCAGCTCCGCCTCGAGCTGCACGACGTGGAGGTGACCCTCAGCGACCTGCGGACCGACCCGTGGGACTTTGCCGTCGTGCAGTGACCACCCCCGGGCCGTCCGTGGCGACGGCCCCGCGGCGTGACCTCCGAGACCCACGCGACCCGCGCCTCCCGGGTGCCCCGCCCCCCGCATCCCTCCGATCACGAGAAGAGCCCCCATGCCCCTCATGAAAGCCAGCTACGAACACCAGGCCCTGCTGCTCGACCTGCAGCAGCTCGACACCACGCTGCGCCAGATCGCCCACAAGGGCGCGAACCTGCCCGAGATCGCCGTGCTCGCCTCGCTCGAGGGCGACGGGTCGCGCCTGCGCAGCCGCCTCGCCACCGAACAGGGCGCGTGGGAGGACGCGCAGGCCGAGTTGCGACGGATCGAGTCCGACGTGGCCGTGGTCGAGGCGCGAGTCGCCCGTGACGAGCAGCGGATCGCCGCGTCGTCGTCGACGAAGGACGTCGCGGCCCTCGAGGGCGAGCTGGCCGCCCTCGCCAAGCGCCGTTCCGACCTCGAGGACGTCGAGCTCGAGGTCATGGAGCGCGTCGAGAGCCTCGGCGCCGTCGCCACCGTCACGCGCGGCGAGCTCGACCAGCTCGACACCCGCCGGGTCGACGCCGAGACGGGTCGCGACGCGAAGCTCGCCGAGCTCGAGGCCGAGCGGGCCGAGGTCGTCGCGAACCGCGAGACCATCGCGGCGACCGTGCCGCCCGAGCTGCTCGCCCTCTACGAACGCCAGCGCGACCGCTACGGCGTGGGCGCGTCGTTGTTGCGCGGCGGCGTCTCGAGCGCCAGCGGCGTCGCCCTGACCGGCAGCGACCTCGCCGCCGTGCGCGCCGCGGCCGAGGACGACGTCGTGCTCTGCCCCGACAGCAACGCGATCCTCGTGCGGACCTACGAGTCGGGCATCTGAGACCCGTCGACGACGTGCTCGCCCCCGGTGCCACGAGGTGCCGTCACACCGGTAGGCTCGGTCTCGCGGATGGGTCGACAAGACGGTCGCGTCGGCGGGTGCGAACCCGCCGCCGAGGAACGTCCGGGCTCCACAGAGCAGGGCGGTGGGTAACACCCACCCGGGGCAACCCGCGAGAAAGTGCAACAGAGAGCAGACCGCCACGGGTCGCACCTCCGGGTGAGACACGGGGTAAGGGTGAAACGGCGGTGTAAGAGACCACCAGCGGCTCGGGTGACCGGCCGGCTATGTAAACCTCGCCCGGAGCAAGGTCAAAGAGGGGACGTCGAGGCTGCTCGCCGAGTCCCCGGGTAGACCGCTAGAGGGCTGCGGCAACGTAGTCCCGAGAGAGATGGCCGTCCAGGGTGCTTCGGCACCGGGACAGAACCCGGCGTACCAGTCGGCCCATCCGTCTCACGCGAGAGGGCCCAGGGTCAGGAGGCGCGCCTCCTGACCCTGGGCCCTCTCGCGTCGGCCGCGACCCGCCTCAGAACGCCGGGTTCGAGTCGGCGGCCAGAGCGGCGGCACCCATGATGCCGGCGTTGTTGCGCAGCTTCGCGGGGACGATCTCGGCCCGCAGGTCGAGCAGCGGCAAGAATTCGTCGTGGTGCTTCGAGACGCCCCCGCCGACGATGATCAGGCGCGGGTAGAGCAGGGCCTCGAGGTGCGAGTAGTACTTCTGCAGGCGCTTGGCCCAGTGCTTCCAGCTGAGGTCGTCGCGCTCCTTCGCGGCGAAGGAGGCCTTGGTCTCGTAGTCCTTGCCGCCGATCTCGAGGTGACCGAGCTCGGCGTTGACGATGAGCACGCCGTCGTTGATCAGCGCGGTGCCGATGCCCGTGCCCAGGGTCGTCATGACGACGAGGCCCTTGACGTCCTTGGCGGCGCCGAAGCGCGTCTCGGCGTAGCCGGCGGCGTCGGCGTCGTTGACGAAGTGGATGTTCCGGCCGAGGGTGGTCTCGAAGAGCTTCTCGGCCTCGAAGCCGATCCACTTCTTCGACACGTTGGCGGCCGACAGGGTCTTGCCGTCCATGATCGCGGCGGGGAAGCACACGCCCACCGGCAGCGAGGCGTCGTCGAGGCCGAGCTCGTCGACGATCTGCTTGACGACCGCGACGATGGCGTCGGGCTCGCCGCCCTCGGGCGTGCTCTTCTTGATGCGGTCCGAGAGGAGTTCGCCGCTCTCGAGGTCGACGATCGCCCCCTTGATGCCGGTGCCGCCGATGTCGATTCCCACTGCGGTGCGTGCCATGGGGGGTCCTTTCTCAGGAGAGCGTGAGGATGTCGGCACCGCGTTCGGTGACGACCAGGGTGTGTTCGAACTGGGCCGTGAGGCTCTTGTCGCGGGTGGTGACGGTCCAGTCGTCGTCCCAGACGTCGGCGTCGATGCCGCCGAGGGTGAGCATGGGCTCGATGGTGAACACCATGCCGACCTCGATGACGTCGTCGTACTGCGGGGCGTCGTAGTGGGGGATGATCAGACCGGAGTGGAACGCCCGGCCGACGCCGTGGCCGGTGTAGTCGCGCACGACGCCCAGGCCGAAGCGCTTGGCGTACGACTCGATCGCGCGACCGATCACGTTGACCTGGCGCCCCGGGGCCACGGCCTTGATGCCCCGCCGCAGGGCCTCGCGGGTGCGTTCGACCAGGTCGACGGTCTCGGGCGACCCCTCGCCGACGACGAAGGTGCGGTTGAGGTCGCCGTGCACGCCGTTCTTGAAGGCGGTGATGTCGACGTTGATCAGGTCGCCGTCGGCCAGGACGGTGTCGTCGGGGATGCCGTGGCAGATCACCTCGTTCAGCGACGTGCAGACCGACTTGGGGTACCCGCGGTAGCCCAGGGTCGACGGGTACGCGCCGTGGCCCACGACGAAATCGTGCGCGACGCGGTCGAGCTCGTCGGTGGTGACGCCGGGGCGGAGAACAGCCTCGACGGCGTCGATCGCCCGCGACGCGATGCGGCCGCTCTCGCGGATCAGCTCGACGGTCTCGGCGTCGTAGACGTCGCCGCCGGTGTACTCGGCCGGTGCGGCCCTGCCGACGTACTCGGGTCGGGCGATCGACGGGGGGACCGGACGCTGCGCTGAGATCCGGCCCGGGGTCAAGAATCCGTGGGAGTCCCGGGGCATACGATCAAGCTTAGGGGGAGCGCGACGGGCTCGCGTTCTCGACAGCCGCACCGAGAGGACGACACCATGGCCGAGTTCTGGTTCAACACGAAGACCCACGAGGTCGAAGAGGGCAAGGTCTCGCCGGCCGTCGACCGCGCCGGGCCGTACGCCACGCGCGACGAGGCCGCCCACGCGATCGAGACCATCAAGGCACGCAACGCCGCCCTCGACGCCGAGGAGGCCGCCGACGACTGATCGGCGGAGCGTCCCGTCGGCGGTTCGCCGACGGGACCCCCGGGGCGTCAGACCGTCGTCGGCCGGTACGTGATGGGCAGGCGGCGGTCGCGACCGAAGGCCATGCCCGAGATCTTCGGGCCGATCGCCCCCTGGCGCCGCTTCCACTCGGATCGGTCGACCAGCTTCGTGATCTCGGCCACCGTGTCGGCGTCGTAGCCGAGCGCGACGACGTCGGCGGCCCCGAGCGCGTTCGTCACGTAACCCTCGAGGATGCCGTCGAGCACCTCGTACGGCGGCAGCGAGTCCTCGTCCTTCTGGTCGGGGCGCAGTTCGGCCGACGGGGGTTTCGTGATCGAGTTCTCGGGGATCGGGGCGGTCTCGCCGATGGATTCGGCGTAGGCGTTGCGCCACCGGGCGAGCTCCCAGACCATCGTCTTCGGGACGTCCTTGATCGGGGCGAACCCGCCGACCGAGTCGCCGTAGATCGTCGAGTAGCCCACGGCCAGCTCGGTCTTGTTGCCGGTGGTCAGCACGAGGTGGCCGTGCAGGTTCGACAAGCCCATCAGCACGAGCGCCCGGGCGCGGGCCTGGACGTTCTCGGCGGCGAGGCCCGTGAGGTGCAACTGCTCCTCGAACGGCGCGACGAGGTCGGCGATCGGCTCGGTCGAGTAGCGCACGCCGATCCGCTCGGCGACGTCGTCGGCGTCGCTGCGGCTGTGCTCGCTCGACCACTGACTGGGCATCGAGACGCCGTGGACGGCGTCGGGCCCGATGGCGTCGGCGGCGATCGCCGCGCACACGGCCGAGTCGATGCCACCCGAGAGGCCGAGGATCACGCTGCGGAACCCGTTCTTCCGCACGTAGTCGCGGGTGCCGAGCACGAGGGCGTTCCAGAGCTGCTGCCGGTCGTCGGGCAGTTCGGCGACGTCGCGTCCGACCGCGGACGAGGAGGCGCGGCCCGCGTCGGATCCGGAGCCCCCGTCGCCGGTCGCCTCGGTCGCCGCCTCGAGCTCGACGCGGCGGATGCCCTCGGGCAGCTCGGTGTCGGTGGCCGCCTCGGGCTCGAGGTCGACGACGAGCAGGTGCTCCTCGAACTGCGGGGCCCGGGCGAGGATCGTCCCGCTGCCGTCGACGACGACGCTGTCGCCGTCGAAGACCAGGTCGTCCTGCCCGCCGACGATGTTGACGTAGGCCACCAGGGTGTCGTTCTCGACGG
Source organism: Frigoribacterium sp. PvP054 (assembly GCF_040547465.1). Lineage (NCBI taxonomy): Bacteria > Bacillati > Actinomycetota > Actinomycetes > Micrococcales > Microbacteriaceae > Frigoribacterium > Frigoribacterium sp. PvP054. Next base: position 274,443 of record NZ_JBEPPU010000004.1, on the reverse strand, counting down.
CCCGGCGGGTCACGAGCGGCAGGCGCACCTCGTCCTTGTCGCGGACGAACGGGCTGGCGTTGATCACGACGAGCAGGCCGGCGTCGGCGTGCAGGACGCGTTCGACCGGGCCCCCGTCACGCCAGAGGTCCTCGCAGACGACGAGGGCGACGTCGACGCCCGCCACCCGGACGACCAGCAGTTCGTCGCCGGGGATGAACACGCGGTACTCGTCGAAGACCGAGTAGTTCGGCAGGTGGTACTTGGCGGTGGTCGTGACGACACGCCCGCCCTGCAGGACGCTCGCACAGTTCTGCGCGATGGCCGTCGGGGCGTTGCTCGTGCCGAGCAGCCGGGGCTCGAAGGGGCCGTCGGCGTGGCCGACGACGACGGGCAGGTCTCCGAGCCCTTCGGCCTCGAGGGTCTCGGCGAGCACCTCGACGGCGTGCCGACTGGCCTGCAGGAAGCTCGGCCTGCTGGCGAGGTCCTCGATCGGGTAGCCCGTGACGCTCATCTCGCCGGCGGCGAGCAGGTCGGCGCCCGAGGCGTGGGCTCGACGGGCCGCCTCGACGATCTGGGCGGAGTTGCCGGCGAGGTCGCCGACGACGGGGTTGGTCTGCGCGAGCGCCAAGCGGAGTCGGGGCATGTCCACTACCGTAGTGGCGGAGCAGAAAGGCCGTGGCATGGACAAACAGAGGGACTTCGTCCTCCGCACGATCGAAGAGCGCGGCATCAAGTTCATCCGCCTCTGGTTCACCGACGTGATCGGCACGCTGAAGTCCGTCGCCATCGCCCCGGCCGAGGTCGAGGGGGCCTTCGCCGAGGGCATCGGCTTCGACGGCTCGGCCATCGAGGGCCTCACCCGGTCGTACGAGGCCGACGTGCTCGCCCAGCCCGACCCGACCACCTTCCAGATCCTGCCCTGGCGCGGCGAGGTCGATCCGACCGCCCGCATGTTCTGCGACATCACGACGCCCGACGGTCAGCCCGCCGTGGCCGACCCCCGCAACGTGTTGAAGCGCACCCTGGCCCGGGCCGGTGAGCGGGGCTTCACGTTCTACACGCACCCCGAGGTCGAGTTCTACCTGCTGAAGAGCGCCCAGCTCGGGGCCGACGGCCCCCAGCCGGTCGACTCCGCCGGCTACTTCGACAACGTGCCCGGCGGCACCGCCCACGACTTCCGCCGACGCTCGGTGCGCATGCTCGAAGACCTCGGCATCTCGGTCGAGTTCAGCCACCACGAGGCGGGTCCCGGCCAGAACGAGATCGACCTGCGCTACGCCGACGCCCTGACCACGGCCGACAACATCATGACCTTCCGCACGGTCATCAAAGAGGTGGCCATCGAGCAGGGCGTCTTCGCCTCGTTCATGCCGAAGCCGTTCAGCCAGCACCCCGGCTCGGGCATGCACACGCACATGTCCCTGTTCGAGGGCGACTCCAACGCCTTCTACGAGGCCGGCGCCGAGTACCAGCTCTCGACCATCGGCCGTCAGTTCATCGCCGGCCTGCTCAAGCACGCTCCCGAGATCACCGCGGTGACCAACCAGTTCGTCAACAGCTACAAGCGACTCTGGGGCGGCGACGAGGCACCGAGCTTCGTCACGTGGGGCCACAACAACCGTTCCGCCCTCGTGCGAGTCCCCCTCTACAAGCCGAACAAGGGCAACTCGAGCCGTGTCGAGTACCGCGCGATCGATTCGGCCGCCAACCCCTACCTGGCCTTCTCGCTCATGCTCGCGGCGGGCCTCAAGGGCATCGAAGAGGGCTACGAGCTGCCGGCCGAGGCCGAGGACAACGTCTGGGGCCTGAGCGACGCCGAGCGTCGTGCCCTGGGGTACCGGCAGCTGCCGGCCAGCCTCGACCACGCCCTCTCGATCATGGAGAACAGCGAGCTCGTGGCCGAGACGCTGGGGGAGCAGGTCTTCAACTACGTCCTGCTCAACAAGCGTCAAGAGTGGAAAGAGTACCGGGCCCAGGTCACGCCGTTCGAGCTGCGCTCGAACCTCGAGATCCTCTGACCGCCGGCCGTCCCATCCCCATGCCCCGATCCGCGACCGGTCTCTCCGAGCTGGCGCGGTTGGGCTTCGACGACCTCGGCGGCGGCCGTGACCGGCTCGACCGCCTGGTCTCCGAGGTGCCCGGCATCCGCGACCTCGTCCCGTGGTTCGCCACGGTCGCCGACCCGGACGCGGCCCTGCGGCACCTCGAGAGGTCGGTGGAGCGAGACCGGGCCGGCGTGGTCGGGCTGCTCGACGGCGGGGCCGGTCCGCGCCTCCTGAGGGTCCTGGGCGCGTCCGAGGGCCTCGCCGACTTCGTCGCGCGCCGACCGGCCGAGGCGGCGGTGCTGCTCGACCCGCTCGACGCACCGCCGTCCGCCGAGGCCTACCGGCTCGACGTCCGACGGGCCGCCGAGGGGGCGACCGGCGACGAGGCCCGGGTCGCCCTGCGCGTCCGGTACCGGCGGCACCTGCTCCGGCTGGCCGCGTACGACCTCGAGGCCGACCACCCCGTCGAGGTGTTGCCCCGGGTGGCCGCCGCCCTGGCCGACCTCGCCGGCGCCGCCCTCGACGCGGCCGTCGACGTCGCCCGGCGCGAGGTCCCGTTCCCCGCCGCGGACGTCGAGCGCACCCGGCTCGCCGTGATCGGCATGGGCAAGGCGGGGGCCCGTGAACTGAACTACCTGAGCGACGTCGACGTCGTGTACGTGGCCGAGGGGGTCGACGGGCTCGAGAACGGTCGGGCCGTCGAGATCGGCAGCCGACTCGCGATGCACGCCGCCCGGGCGATCTCGGACCTCGCGGTCGAGCCCGACCTGTGGGAGGTCGACGCGAACCTGCGTCCCGAGGGCAAGGACGGAGCGCTCGTCCGCACCCTCGAGTCGCACGTCGCCTACTACGAGCGCTGGGCGAAGGGGTGGGAGTTCCAGGCCCTCCTCAAGGCGAGGCCGCTGGCCGGCGACGTCGAGCTCGGCGAACGGTACGTCGCGGCCGTGGCACCCTTCGTCTGGTCCGCCGCGGCCCGTGAGAACTTCGTCGAGTCGGTGCAGGCCATGCGCGAACGCGTCACGGCCCTCATCCCGGCCGACGAGGTCGACAGGCAGCTCAAGCTCGGGCCGGGCGGACTGCGCGACATCGAGTTCACGATCCAACTCCTGCAGCTGGTGCACGGCCAGGCCGACGATCGCGTGCACCAGCGGTCCACGCTCGACGCCCTCGAGGCCCTGGCCGCCCGCGGCTACGTGGGTCGCGCCGAGGCGGCCGAGTTCGACCGCGACTACCGCGTGCTCCGGCTGCTCGAGCACCGCATCCAGCTCACGCGCCTGCGCCGGACCCACCTCATGCCGACCGACGAGAACGCCCTGCGGGTGCTGGCGCGCGGCACCGGCCTCGCGTCCGGCGCCACCCAGCTCGTCGACCTGTGGCAGGGCGTGAAGCGGCGGGTGCGGACGCTCCACGTTCGGCTGTTCTACCGCCCGCTCCTCTCGGCGGTGGCCGCCCGCCCCGAAGAGGACCTCGCCCTCAGCTCCGACCAGGCCACCGCCCGGCTCGCCGCGATCGGCTTCGCCGACCCCAAGGGCGCGCTGGGCCACATCGCGGCGTTGACCGCCGGCGTCTCCCGACGGGCGAACATCCAGCGACACCTGCTGCCCGCCATGCTGCAGTGGTTCGCGGACGGCACCGACCCCGACCTCGGCCTGCTGGCGTTCCGTCGGCTGAGCGACGGACTGGGTGAGTCGTACTGGTTCCTGCGCATGCTGCGCGACTCGTCGGGGGCCGCCCACCGCCTCACGACGGTCCTGTCGTCGTCGACCTTCGCGGCCGACCTGCTCGACCGCATCCCCGAGGCGGCGGCCTGGCTCGAGAACGACGCCGAGCTCCGCGCCCGGCCCCTCGAGAGCCTGCTCGACGAGACGACGGCGACGCTCGCCCGCCACCGGTCGCCCGACGCGGCGGCGACCGTGCTCCGGCAGGCCCGCCGCCGCGAGATCCTCCGTCTCGCGATCGGTGGCATCCTCGGCATCCTCGACATCGACGCGCTCGCCCGCGGCCTCACGGCGGTGACCACCGCGTCGGTGACCGGGGCCCTGGCCCTGGCCCGGCGCGCGGCGGGCGACCTCGAGTTCGGCGTCGTCGCCATGGGGCGCTACGGCGGGGGCGAGCTCGGTTTCGGCTCGGACGCCGACGTCCTCTACGTCTACCGGGCGCGCGAGGGTGACGAGACCGCGCACCGCCGGGCCCTCGCCGTCGCCGCCGAGATGAGCCGGCTCACCTCGGACGCTCTCGTGCCGTTCGACCTCGACACCGGGCTGCGTCCCGAGGGGAAGAACGGGCCGGTGGTCCGGTCCCTGGCGTCGTACCGCGCCTACTACGCCCGGTGGTCGCTCACCTGGGAGGCCCAGTCCCTGCTGCGGGCACGACCCGTGGCCGGCGACCCCGCACTCCTCGACGACTTCATGACGGTCGCCGACTCGGTCCGCTACCCGTCCGACCTGACCGAGCAGCAGGTGCGCGAGGTCAAGCGCATCAAGGCCCGGGTCGAGTCCGAGCGGCTGCCGAAGGGGGCCGAGCCCTCGAGGCACCTGAAGCTCGGGCGCGGGTCGCTCAGCGACGTCGAGTGGTTCGTCCAACTACTGCAGTTGCAGCACGCGGTCCGCGTGCCCGGCCTGCGGACGCCGTCCACGCTGGACGCGCTGGCGGCGGCCCGTGACGCGGGCCTCGTCTCGTCGGACGACGCCCAGCGCCTGCACGACGCCTGGATGATGGCCTCGAGGGCTCGTTCCGCCGTCACCCTCTGGACCTCGCGCACGCAGGACGTGCTGCCCCGTGACCGGCGCCAGCTCGAAGGGGTGGCCCGGTTGATGGAGTACCCGCCGGGTTCCGCCACCTCGCTGGAAGAGGACTACCTCGCCGCGACCCGGAGGTCCAGGGCGGTCTTCGAGCGGGAGTTCTACGGCGTGGAGGAGACCCCCGAACCCCTCGGCTGACCTGGTCGGCCGGGCGCGACACGCCCGGGATGCGATCTCGGCCCGTTCTCGCCCCGGGGTACTCCGGCCCGTCGCGGCCGTACCCCGAACGAGTCGCTCGTACCCCGGGTCAGATGTCCGGGTCGTTTCGGGCAGATGACCCGCCTGCGGGGGCCACGCGCGGCCCTCGCGGTCCGTCACCTCGTTTGCCCATCGGGCAACGACATGTCGGACCTGACCGGGGAGGCGTCTGAGCGGGACTTTTGTCGACGTGGCGACACGGGGTCCCCGGTGCCCGCGCCACTCGTGTCGTCGGCGCTGCCTGCCCGTCGGTCGAGGTCGACCGTGTCGGCACTTCGGCCGACAGCAGCTCGACGGACCCGGTGTACCCCGGTCGGCCCGGTCGGGGCCCCACGCTCGGGGGGGTGGTTGTGGGCACCCCGTCGGTGACTGAGAATTCCCACAACCCGATAGACCAGTTCCCCAGCGTTGCGGAAGCCGATCCCTTTCTCACACCTCAGGTGGCCATCGTGTTGACCTTCATCCTGCAACTCCGCTCCATGGCGGGCGGATACCCCGAGATCTATCTCTTCGCCGCCTACAGCGCCCTCATCTGGGTGCTGTGGATCGTCAAGGTCCTGCTCTCGCGTCGCTACCGTCCCTTCACCGGCGAGTTCCGGGGCACCACCAGCGTCGTCGTGCCCGTGGTCGACGAACCCCTAGACCTGTTCCGCGACGTCATCGGCCGCATGGTCGAGCAGCGGCCGGGCGAGATCATCGTCGTCATCAACGGCAAGCCCAACCCCGAGCTGGCCGCGGTGTGCGACGAGTTCGGTCCGCTCGTCCGGTGGGTGCACACGCCGATCCCGGGCAAGCGCAACGCCGTCATGATCGGCACCGAGCTGAGCCGGGGCGACATCACCGTCCTCGTCGACTCCGACACCGTCTGGACGCCGGGCACGCTGCCCGAGCTGCTGCGGCCCTTCGCCCAGGAGAACGTCGGGGGAGTCACGACCCGCCAGCGCATCCTCGAGCCCGAGCGCAGCTGGATCACCCGGTGGGCCGACTGGCTCGAGAACTCGCGGGCCCTCTACTCGATGCCGGCCCAGAGCGTGCTCGGCCAGATCGGGTGCCTGCCCGGTCGCACCATCGCCTTCCGGCGCGAGATCCTCGTCCGGGTCATGGACAAGTTCATGACCGAGAAGTTCATGGGCGTCTTCCTCGAGGTCAGCGACGACCGCACCCTGACGAACCTCACGCTGAAGGAGGGCTACCGCACCGTCTACCAGCACACGAGCCTCGTCTACACGGACGCGCCGTTGCAGGTCAAGAAGCTCTACAAGCAGCAGCTCCGCTGGGCTCGGGGCAGCCAGTACAACACCCTGCGCATGATGCCGTGGATGGTGGGGCACGCCCCCCTGCTGGCGTTCTTCTTCGCCATGGACATCGTGCTGCCGTTCATGCTGATGGGCGTCATCGGGGGCTGGATCTACCGCGGCATCACCGGCCAGGGCGTCAACCTCTACCGGGGCATCCTCGAGGAGTACGGCGTCCAGACCGGCCTCATCAGCATCGTCGTCCTGATGGTGATCTCGTCGGTGCTCAGCATGGCGATCCGCCAGATGCGCCACCTCGCCGAGAAGCCGTCCGACTTCTTCCGCCTGCCGGTGTTCATCATCGTGTCGACGTTCTTCCTCATGCCCATCCGGGTCATCGGCTTCTTCCGCATGGGCCACGCCAGCGGCTGGGGCACCCGGGCCGGCGCCTACGCAGGAGGCGCGGCGAACGACGAGATGCAGGGCGCGCTGGACGAGGTGGCCGACGAGGCCCCGATCGACGCCCTCGAGCGGCAGTTCCGCGACGGCGTCGACCCCGGCGTCGACACCCTCTTCGACTTCGGCTCCGCGGCGGACGACACCGACGAGCACGGTGCCGTCCTGGTCAAGAGCCGCAAGGCCGCACTGGCCGCCGAGGCCGAGGCCGAGGAGGCTGACGCGGCCGCCCCGACGCCGATCGCCGCCCGGTCGACCGTCACCGCGCCTCCTCGACGCCGCCTCAACCCCAAAGCCGGATTCCCGTACCTGATCGGCGCCGCCATCATCGCCCTGGAGGTCTTCTTCATTGTCTGACTCGACCCAGGACTTCGTCACCCCCGTCCACATGCAGTCCGGCGCCTGGTGGGCGACCTCACACGGCAACGCCCGGCGCACGGCGCTCGGTGCCACCGCCGTGGTCGTCCTGCTCGCCATGATCTCGTGGTTGATCTGGATCTCACCCTCCGACAACGTGGTCCGCAGCGCCGTGACCGAGGTCACGGGCGTCGACCCGTCGATCAACGTCTCGTCGCTCAAGGCCGACCGCTCGGCCCTCCTCGACCAACTGGTCTCGGCCAAGGAGCAGCTCGCCGAGAGCAAGGCCGCCCTGGCCGACGTGCAACAGCAGGCCTGGACCTCCGAGGGTCAGCTGACCGCGGCCCAGGCGAAGCTCGCCTCGGCCGAGTCCGCGCTGGCCCAGGCCCGGTCGGCCGTCGACTCGGGCAGCGGTGGGGCCGGGAGCGGCACGGGCGGCGGCACGGGCTCCGGTGCCGGGGGGACGGCGTCCGGCGCCCGCGGCGACGGCACCTCGACCGGGGGCGCCGGGGGAGGCAACGGCGCCGGCACCGGCGCTGGCACCGGCACCGGCTCGGGAGGCGGTGGCTCGAGCGACGGGGGCACGATCGGCCCCGTCCCGGTCCAGACCCCGTCCCTGGCCTCGATCATCGATCCGGAGTCGCGCTACTTCGGTCTCTTCACCGACCAGGCACCGTTCAACTGGGCGACCTACGACGCCCAGGAGGCGGCGGTCGGGTCCGAGGCCAACATGGTCGGCTACTTCCAGGGCTTCGACCAGGACTTCCGCGCCGACGCCGTGCGGTCGTCGTGGTCGCGCGGCAAGCTGCCCGTGCTGACCTGGGAGTCGCAGCCGATCAAGGCGGGCAACAACGAGCCCGAGCAGCCCGACTACAGCCTGTCGAAGATCGTCGACGGCAGCTTCGACGAGTACCTGACCACCTACGCCGACGACATCGTGGCGAACGGCATGCCGCTCGCGCTCCGCTTCGACCACGAGATGAACGGCACCTGGTACCCGTGGAGCACGGACTACGGCAACAGCAAGGGCTCGGTCAACGGCAACGGGCCCACGGACTTCGTCGCGGCCTGGCAGCACGTGCACGACCTCTTCGAACGCCAGGGGGCGAACGAACTCGTCGCCTGGGTCTGGGCACCCACGCGCGTCGACCGCCTCGCGACCGGCAAGACCGGCGGCAGCGACCACACGTCGCAGGAGTTCCTGGCCACCCTCTACCCGGGTGCCGACTACGTCGACATCGTGGGCATGTCGGGCTACTACCGGCCGCCCTACGACGACAAGTCGAAGCCCACCTTCGCCAGCACGTTCGGGGCCACGCTCGCTCAGCTCCGGGCCGTGGCGCCGGGCAAGAACATCCTGCTCGCCGAGATCGGAGCCAGCGAGACGGGCGGGTCGTCCGATCCCACCTCGACCAGCGAGAAGGCCCAGTGGTTCAACTCGCTGTTCACCGCCCTCGCGGATCCGGCGAACGACGACATCATCGGCTTCTCGTACTTCGACCTGGTCGCGACGACCGTCGTCGACGGGGTCCGCTCCACGAACGACTGGCGCCTCACCTCGCGTTCGGACAGCCTCGCCGCCTTCACCGAGGGCATCACCCGCCGCGACATCGGCTTCGACCTGGAGCCCTCCCCGTGACGGCCTCCCACCCCACCCCACGCACCCCACGCACCTCCCTCATCCCCAGGAGCGCATCATGACGAACGACGCCACCACCCCCGAGTCCGTGACCCCCGAGTCCGCCGCCGGCACCGCGGTGAAGCCCCGCATCAGCGTCATCGGCACCGGGTACCTCGGGGCCACCCACGCCGCCGCCATGGCCGAGATGGGTTTCGACGTGATCGGGGTCGACACCGACCCCGCCAAGGTCGCCGCCCTGGCCGACGGCCGCGTGCCGTTCTTCGAGCCCGGCCTGCCCGAGCTCATCGTGAAGCACGTGACCTCGGGTCGCCTGAGCTTCACGACCGACCTCGCCGAGGCCGTGGCGCTGTCGGACGTGCACTTCGTCTGCGTCGGCACGCCGCAGCGACGGGGGAGCCACGCCGCGAACCTCTCATACGTCGAGGAGGCCACCCGCAACGTGGCCGCGGCCCTCAGCCACGACGGCCTCATCGTCGGCAAGTCGACGGTGCCCGTCGGCACGGCGGCGCACCTGCGCGAGATCGTCGCGGGCGTCGTGCCGGCCGGCGTCACGGCCGACCTCGTCTGGAACCCCGAGTTCCTCCGCGAGGGGCACGCCGTCGAGGACACCCTGCGTCCCGACCGCATCGTCTTCGGGGGCACCGACGTCCGCACCGAGGCGCTCCTGCGCGAGGTCTACGCCCTGCCCATCGCCACGGGGACGCCGGTCATCTCGTGCGACCTGCCCACCGCCGAGCTCGTCAAGGTCAGCGCGAACGCCTTCCTGGCGACCAAGATCTCGTTCATCAACGCGATCAGCGAACTGTGCGAGGCGGCGGGTGCCAACGTGTCGACCCTGGCCGACGCGCTCGGCTTCGACGACCGCATCGGTCGGAAGTTCTTGAACGCGGGCCTCGGCTTCGGCGGCGGCTGCCTGCCCAAGGACATCAGGGCCCTGATGTTCCGGGCGAACGAGCTGTCGGCCCACCGAGTCGTCGGGCTCATGCAGCAGGTCGACGAGATCAACATGGCGCAGCGCCAACGGGTCATCGACCAGGCCATCGACGCCTGCGGCGGCTCGGTGCTCAACCGGCGCATCGCGGTGTTGGGCGCCGCGTTCAAGCCGCACACCGACGACGTGCGCGACTCGCCGGCGCTGAACGTGGCGGCCGCCCTGCACCTCCGGGGTGCCCAGGTGCTCGTGGTCGACCCCGAGGCGACGCAGACGGCCCAGCGCAGCTTCCCGACGCTGTCGTTCGCCGACTCCGCCGCCGAGGCCGTCACGGACGCCGACGCGGTGCTGTTGCTCACGGAGTGGCCCGAGTTCGTCGGGGCCGACGCGGCGGGGCTGGCCGAGCTCGCCGCGAACCCCGTGGTGATCGACGCACGGAACGTGCTCGACGCCGAGGTCTGGTCGGCCGCCGGGTGGGAGGTCCGCCCGCTGGGCGGCCGCCGCACCCCGGCCCAGCGCCGCGTGCTGGCGCCGACCGCCGTACCCGCCTGACCGGATCGTCGGGCACGGGCTGACGGGCCGCCTCCTGCGGGAGGCGGCCCGTCCTGCGTGCGCGACCCGCGCCTCCTGGTGGCCCGCAGTCCCGAGGAGGCGCGGGTCGCCTCACCGAGGACGCCCACCCGCGCACGCGAGAGGCCCGCACCCCCGGAGGGATGCGGGCCTCGCGGCGATCGTCGCCGGCTGGTCAGACGCCGAAGTACAGCTCGAACTCGAAGGGGTGGGGACGCTGCGCCATGGGCAGGATCTCCTTCTCGCGCTTGTACGCGATCCAGGTCTCGATGAGGTCCTCGGTGAAGACGTTGCCCTTGGTCAGGAACTCGTGGTCGGCCTCGAGCGCGTCGAGCGCACCGTCGAGCGACGCGGGCACCTGGGGGATGTTCTTCGCCTCTTCCGGGGGCAGCTCGTACAGGTCTTTGTCGACGGGCTCGTGCGGCTCGATGCGGTTCTGGATGCCGTCGAGGCCCGCCATCAGCTGTGCCGCGAACGCCAGGTAGGGGTTCGAGGCGGCGTCCGGCACGCGGAACTCGATGCGCTTGGCCTTGGGGTTGGTCCCCGTGATCGGGATGCGGATGGCCGCCGAGCGGTTGCCGGCCGAGTAGACCAGGTTGACGGGAGCCTCGAAGCCCGGGATCAGCCGGTGGTACGAGTTGATCGACGGGTTCGTGAAGGCGAGCACGGCGGGGGCGTGCTTGAGCAGGCCGCCGATGTACCACCGCGCGAGGTCGGAGAGCCCGCCGTAGCCGTTCTCGTCGTAGAACAGCGGCTTTCCGTCGTTCCAGAGCGACTGGTGCGTGTGCATGCCCGAGCCGTTGTCGCCGAAGAGCGGCTTGGGCATGAAGGTCGCGACCTTGCCCCACTGCTCGGCGGTGTTCTTGACGATGTACTTGAACTTCAGGATGTCGTCCGCGGCGTGGACCATCGTGTCGAACTTGTAGTTGATCTCCTGCTGGCCGCCGGTGCCCACCTCGTGGTGCGCGCGCTCGAGCTCGAGGCCCGAGTCGATCAGCTTGAGGCTGATGTCGTCGCGCAGGTCGGCGGTCTTGTCGACCGGGCTGACCGGGAAGTAGCCACCCTTGTACGCGGTCTTGTTGGCGAGGTTGCCGCCCTCTTCGACGCGGCCGGTGTTCCACGCGCCCTCTTCGCTGTCGACGCTGTACAAGCTGGCGTTCTGCTTCACCTCGTAGCGGACGTCGTCGAAGATGTAGAACTCGGCCTCGGGTGCGAAGAACGCGGTGTCGGCGATGCCGGTCGAGGCCAGGTACTTCTCGGCCTTCTTGGCCACCTGGCGCGGGTCGCGGCTGTACAGCTCGCCGTTGCGCGGGTTGAAGATGTCGAAGACGAGGACGAGGGTGCGCTCGGCGCGGAACGGGTCGACGTACCCGGTCGTGACGTCGGGGATGAGCTGCATGTCGGACTCGTGGATGGACGCGAAGCCCCGGATGGAGGACCCGTCGAAGAGCTGTCCGACGGAGAAGAACTCCTCGTCGACCGTGGAGGCGGGGATGTTGAAGTGCTGCTGGACACCGGGCAGGTCGGTGAAGCGGATGTCAAGGAACTTGACGTCGGTGTCCTTGATGAACTTCAGCACCTCGGAAGAATCGGTGAACATCTAGATGTCTCTCCAATGAGCTGGGAACGGATCGGATGCGGGACGCAGCCTCCGTCGAGGCTACGGAGGGGCCGTTTCGCTGCGGTGTCCCTCATGTTTCGGGCATGTTACGGCTCGGCCCCTCGGTAGGCTCGGGGCATGCCCGATCGCACCGCGCCTCCTTCTCGCCCCTCCGTCGGCGGACCCGACGACGGGGCCCAGCGGTGGCCCGGTGACCGTCTGGGCCTGCCCGAGAAGGGCCCGCGGTCGGTGGCACGGCTCGGGCGGCGCGTCGCCGGACTGGCCGTCGACTGGGGGGTCGCCTACGCCCTCGCCGCCCTCTTCTTCGGCGGCGAGGGGCTCGCGATCACGGGCGTCTTCCTGCTGATGCAGCTGCTGTTCCTCGTGCTGTTCGGCGGGTCGCTCGGGCACCTCGCCGTGGGCCTGCGGCTCGTGCCGATGGCGGGCGGCCGGATCGGCGTCCGGCGGCCCGTGGTGCGGTCGGTCCTGCTCGTCCTGGTCATCCCGGCCGTCGTGTGGGACCTGGACCAGCGGGGCCTGCACGACCGCGTCGCGGGCACGATCCTCGTCCGGGTCTGACCCGCCCGGCCCGACGGCGGACGACGACGGCGCCCCTCCTGGTCGGAGGGGCGCCGTCGTCACGTCACGTCGGTCGGCTGCATCAGCGCGGTCGACCGGACCGCACCTTGAACGGGTCGACGCCCTTCGGGATCGGCAGGCCGTTCTGCCCGAGCGACTGGAGGCGGTTGCTGATCGCCAGCACCTCGTTGCGGTTGATCGACGACTTCAGCTTGTTCATGCGGCCCGCGAGCTTGTGGAGCGGCACGGCGTCGGCGTCGGGGCCGACGTTCAGCACGTGGACGGGGACGTTCGGCAGGATGCGCGCGATCTTGCGGCGCTCCTCGTCGACGAGGCGACGGGTCTGACCCATCCCCCCCTCGGCGATCAGCACGACGCCCGGCCTGCCGACCGCGCGGTAGACGGCGGACTGGCTGCGGCCCTGGACGGCGACGGGCATCTCGGCGGCCCGCCAGGCACGACGGAGGCCGCTCTTCATCACGGCGCCGACCGCACCGGGCTGACCCTCGATCTGCGAGTAGGCGGCGCGCTCGGCCCTGCGGCCCAGGACGATCAACAGCAGCAGGAACCCGAGCATCACGCCGACGACGATGTACAGCACGAGGGCGAGCACGTTGCCGTCCGTGAGCAGGAGGGCCGCGGCCACGCCGAGCAACACCGGCACGAAGAACGCCAGCAGCATCATCGGCAGCGCCGTCTTGTCGACGCGGCGGGTCATCTGGAAGACCTGCCACATCTGCTTGAGACGGCCGGGTTCCTTCGGCGGTTTCGGGGACGTGTTCTCGGGGGACGTGCGTCGAGCCATGTGGACCAGGATACGGGGTCGGGCACGCCGACGGGTCCTCCCCAGCGGACCCGGGGTGCCGACGGTCGACAGGGGCCGGGACGGCGGCCCTCCTGGCGACCACGGTCGACCAGCATCGGCCCATGACGAACGGATCGGTCGGCCCCTACCGCGTGCTCTCACGCCGTCTCGACGGCGACGTCGAACGGCTCGATGCCGAGGCGCCCGACGGGCGTCGCGTCGTGCTCAGGAGGCGCGGGTCACGCCCCGCAACAAGGCGCGCCGTCGCCGAGGCGGTCGCCTTCGCCCACGCGGACCACCCGCACGTCGCTCGCCTCGTCGACGTCATGACGGGCCCGACGGGTGAGCTCGTGCTGGCCTTCGACGACGTCGGAGGCGATCCGCTGCCGTCGTGGCTGGCCGCACGGGGACGCCCGGAACCCGGAGAAGTGGTCACGCTCGTCGTCCCGATGCTGGCCGCCGTCCAGCACCTGGCCCGTCGAGGCGTGGCCCTCTCGGCTCTCGGCGTCGACGACGTGGAGGTCGACGCACGAGGGGCACCGGTCGTCGTCGGGCTGTCCGTCGCGGCGACGGTCGGCCCGGACGCAGTCGGCCCGGACGCAGTCGGGCCGGACGCCGAGGGTGCGTCGTTGTCCGTCGCGGCCGAGTTCGCCCGGTCGATGGTCGGACGGGCGACGGCGCCCGGCGGAGGGCCTCCTCCGGCATCCCTCGACGCGACGAGCTTCGAGTCGCTGGTCGAGTCGGTCTTCGACCTCGGCGAGGCCGTTCCGCTCTCGAGCGTCCACGTCTCGGACGACGGCGCCCCGACGGGTCACGCCGAGGTCGCGACGACGGACGAGCCGACCGCGCCGGCCTGGTGGGCCCTGCTGCCCGAGTCCGAGGTCGTCGCGAGGGTCGTCGCCTGGCTGCCGAGCCTGCGTCCTCGGGGCGTGCTCGCCGGGCTCCGACTCGTCAGGCCCCGCTACCGGGTGCTCGGAGCCGGCACCCTGCTCGTGGGCGCGGCGGCCCTCGTGCTCGGCACGTCGGTGACGGGTGACGTCGACCGGGCCGGCACCGTCTCTCCCGGTTCCACCGCCGAGACGGCCCCGGCGTCGGGCGACGAGGGACCCGCCACCGAGGCACCGCGGAGTGACGCCTCGACGGCGGCCGGGGCTGCCGGCCAGGAGCGACTCCGCACCACGGGCGAGGCGGATCAAGCGGACGAGGCGACCGTTCTCGGCGGGGACGCCGGTGCGGCTGCCACGATCCTCCTCGGGGCGAGGCTCGGCTGCCTGCGTGAGGCCACGCCGGACTGCCTCGCGGCGGTCGACCAGGCCGGTTCGCCGCTGGCCCTCCGCGACGCGGCGGTCCTCGCCGACCCGTCACTCGCCGGCGAGCTGGCCTTCCCCGTCGAGTTGACGGGCGAGTCCTCGAGGGCGGGTGGCACGGTCCTCCTGGGGGCCCGGGGCCCCGACGGCGAACCGGCCTCGGTCCTCGTGATGAGGACCGAGGCCGGTTGGCGGCTTCGCGACGTGTTCGTCGACGGGTGAGGCGCCGGGCACCTCATCCGTCGATCGTCAGATGCCGAGCTTCGAGGTGAAGTCCCCGCCTTCGAGGCGGTCCTTGACCGCGACCAGGAAGCGCGCGGCGTCGGCTCCGTCGACGATGCGGTGGTCGTACGACAGGGCCAGGTAGACCATGGAGCGGATGGCGATGGACTCGGACCCGTCCGCCTTGAGCACGACGGGACGCTTCACGACGATGCCGGTGCCGAGGATCGCCACCTGCGGCAGGAAGACCACCGGGGTGTCGAACAGGGCCCCACGCGAGCCCGTGTTCGTGACGGTGAAGGTGCCACCGGCCAACTCGTCGGGCTTGAGCTTGTTGTCGCGCGTGCGCTGGGCCAGGTCGGCGATCTGTCCGGCGATGCCCGCCAGGTCGAGGTCGGAGGCGTTCTTCAGGACCGGCGTCAGGAGGCCCCGCTCGGTGTCGACCGCCATGGCCACGTGCTCGTGGTCGGGGTAGACGATCGAGTCACCGTCGACCGTGGCGTTCAGCTTCGGGTGGGCCTTGAGGGCCTCGGCGGCAGCCAGGGTGAAGAACGGCAGGAACGACAGCTTGTTGCCGGTCTTCTCGAGGAACGCACCCTTGTGCGCGTCGCGGAAGGCCGCGACCTTGGTGACGTCGACCTCGACCACGCTGGTGAGCTGGGCCATGGCCTGCATCGACTGGACGGCGCGCTCGGCGACGACCTTGCGCAGCCGCGACATCGGGACGGTCGTGCCACGGAGCGGCGAGACCTCGACGGGTGCCGGGCCGGTCGACCCGGACTCCGACGTGGCCGCCGACGAGGCGGCCTCGGCAGCGGCGAGGACGTCCTCCTTGCGGATGCGGCCACCCACCCCGCTTCCCGTGAGGGTGGAGATGTCGACGCCCTTCTCGTTCGCGAGCTTGCGGACGAGGGGGGTCACGTAGCCGACCGGCGCACCACTGCTCGGCGCCGGGGCGGCCGGTGCCGGGGTCGCCGACTCCGACGAACCGGTGGCGGGCGACGGGGTCGGAGCCGACGGGGCGGGCTGCTCGCTGCTCGGCTGCGACGCCTCGGGCTGGGCGGCGGCGGGCTGCTGTCCGGCGTCGTCCTGCTTCGCGGCCGGAGCCGGGTCGACCGCAGGGGCGGGCTCGGGAGCACTCGCGGCGGAGTCCTCTCCGGGGGCGGGAGCCGCGGACGAGGGGACCTCGGGCTCCTCGGCCTCCGCCTCGGCCGGCGCCTCGGGGGCCTGCTCGGGCTCGGACGCGGCTTCGGGCTCGTCGGCGGGCGCCTCGGCTGCGCTGCCGTCTCCGATGCGGACGAGCGCCGTGCCGACCTCGACGGTCTCGTCCTCGGCGACGAGGATCTCCTCGATCACGCCCGCGACGGGGGAAGGGATCTCGGTGTCGACCTTGTCGGTCGAGACCTCGAGCAGCGGCTCGTCGACCTCGACGCGGTCACCGACGTTCTTCAACCAGCGGGTGACCGTACCCTCGGTGACACTCTCACCGAGTGCCGGGAGGTTGACGGATTCGCTCATCTGTGGGGCTCCTTTGACGACATTGTGTGTCTGTGGTTGCTGTGGTGGTGGTGCGGGCCCCTGCCGGGCAGGAGCGGGTGGTGCGGGTGGGTCACATCGCGTGGAGGGGCTTGCCGGCCAGGGCCAGCATGGCTTCTCCGAGCGCTTCGTTCTGGGTCGGGTGCGCGTGGATCAGGGGAGCGACGTCCTCGGGGTAGGCCTCCCAGTTGACGGCGAGCTGTGCCTCGCCGATCAGCTCGCCGACGCGGGCTCCGATCATGTGCACCCCGACGACCGGACCGTCGACGACGCGGACGACCTTGACCGAACCGCTCGTGCCGATGATGTGGCTCTTGCCGTTGCCGGCGAGGTTGTAGTCGTAGCTCGTGACCTTGTCGGCCCCGTACTGGTCAGCCGCCTTGACCTCGGTGAGGCCGACCGACGCGACCTCGGGGTCGGAGTAGGTGACCTTGGGGATGTTGACGTCCGAGATCACCTGCGGCTTGAGGCCGGCGATCTCCTCGGCCACGAAGATGCCGTGCTGGAAGCTGCGGTGGGCGAGCTGCAGACCGGGGACGATGTCGCCCAGGGCGTAGACGCCGGGCACGTTCGTGGCCAGGCGCTCGTTGGTCAGGACGAATCCGCGGTCCATCGCCACGCCGACCTCTTCGTAGCCGAGACCGGCCGTCGAGGGGCCGCGACCGACGGCGACCAGCATGAGGTCGGCGTCGAAGGTCTTGCCGTCCTCGAGGGTCACGACGACCCCGTCGTCGTTCTGCTCGACGCCCTGGAAGCGCACGCCGAGCGAGAAGGCGATGCCGCGCTTGCGGAAGGCGCGCTCGAACTGCTTCGAGATCGACTCCTCCTCGTTCGGGACGAGGTGGGGCAGGGCTTCGACGATCGTGACGTCGACCCCGAAGCTCTTCCAGACGCTGGCGAACTCGACGCCGATCACGCCGCCACCGAGGATGACGACCTTGTTCGGGACGTGGTCGAGGGCGAGCGCGTGCTCGCTGGTGATGACCTTGCCGCCGATCTCGAGTCCGGGCAGGCTGCGGGAGTACGAACCCGTGGCGAGCACGACGTTCTTGGCCTTGAGCGTGGTCTCGCCGACCTGCACGGTCGACGGCGACGTGAGCTTGCCCTCGCCCTCGACCGTGGTGATGCCGCGGGCCTTGACGAGGCCCTGCAGGCCCTTGTACTTGCTGGCGACGATGCCCTCGCGGTACGAGGTCACGGCCGCGATGTCGATGCCGTGGAAGTCGGTGTTCACGCCGTACTTGGCGGATTCGCGCGACACGTCGGCCACCTCGGCCGAGTGCAGCAGCGCCTTGGTGGGGATGCAGCCGCGGTGCAGGCAGGTGCCCCCGACCTTGTCCTTCTCGACGAGTGCGACGCTCAGGCCCAACTCGCTCGCTCGCAGCGCCGCGGCGTATCCGCCGCTCCCGCCGCCGAGCACCACCAGGTCAAAATTCTGTTCCGACACCCAGCAACTCCCTCGTGCGTTCGGCGGTGCCCCGACGCCGAGGCGGGGCCGTCGCGGTGGCGACGGCGCCCGACCCCGAACCGACCGCACCGTTCGGCGGCGTCGTCGTGACGCACGTCGGCAGGTGCTCTCGGGGGACCGATCTCAGCGGGTTTCTCCCGCCCCCACGACCCTACTACGCAGCGGAAAACTTGTCGGCCAGCTCGATCAGGGTGCGGACGGACACGCCCGTCGAGCCCTTGGCCGTGTAGCCGTAGCCTCCGCCCTTGTTGTTCGACGGCCCCGCGATGTCGAGATGAGCCCAGGGGATCGGGGTCGTCGATCCCTCTCGCGTGCCGACGAACTCGTTCAGGAAGACCCCGGCCAGCAACATGCCCGCCGCGGTGTTGCCCGGCGTCGCGTTGACCAGGTCGGCCACGTCCGAGTTGAGGCGCGCCCGCAACTCGGCGGCCAACGGCATGCGCCAGAAGGTCTCGCCGGCCGCGTCGGCCACCGTGACGATCTCGTCGGCGAGGTCGTCGTTGCCCATGACGCCCACGTACCTCGTGCCGAGCGCCACGACCTGCGCACCCGTCAGCGTGGCGACGTCGACGATGGCGTCCGGCCGCTCGTCGCTGGCCGCCACCAGCCCGTCGGCCATCACCAGGCGACCCTCGGCGTCGGTGTTGGTGACCTCGACGGTCGTGCCGCCCTTGATCGTGAGGACGTCGTCGGGGCGGATCGCCGTGCCGCTCGGCATGTTCTCCGCGATGCACAGCCACGCCGTCAGCCGGACGGGCAGCCGCAGCTTGGCGACGGCCACGGTCACGGCGAGCACCGTGGCCGCGCCGGTCATGTCGTCCTTCATGCCGAGCATGCTCGCGGCGGGCTTGAGCGACAGACCGCCCGTGTCGTAGGTGATGCCCTTGCCCACGAGGGCGAGGTGCTTGCCCGCCCCGGCGGGGGAGTACTCGACCTTGACGAGCCGGGGGCCCCGGCTGGAGCCCTGACCGACGCCGAGGATGCCGCCGTAGCCACCCTCGCGGAGGGCCTCCTCGTCGAGGACGGTCACCGAGAGGGAGTCGTCCGAGGCGTGCTCGACCGCGAAGTCGGCGAGTGCCTGCGGGTACATGTGCTGCGGGGGAGTCGTCGCCAGGTCGCGCACCGTGTGGACGGCCTCGGCCACCACGGCGGCGCGCTCGACGGCGGCCGCCGGCACCTCGACCGACGTCGCGAGGACGACGTCCCGCGCGTGCCGACGGCTGTCGGACGCCGTCGCGTGACGGAAGGCGTCGAACTCGTACGACGCGATGGCCGCACCCTCGAGGGTGGCGAGGGCTTCCCGGTCGTCGGCGACCGGGAGGGCGAGCACGACCCGGTCGACGGCGGTGAGCTGACGGACCGCGGCCCCCGCGGCGTACCGGAGGCCCTCGGCCGTGACGGTGTCGCCGAGACCGACGAGCGCGACGATCGAGGCGGTCACGCCGTGGCCGGGGACCTTGACGAGCTCGTCGCGGGCGCCGGTCACGCCGAGTGCGGCGAACGAGTCGGACAGCCCGGCGACCTCGAGGGTGGCCTCGGGGCCGTCGGCCCCCTTGACGACCCCGACGACGAGGACGTCGGCCTCGGCGGTGGTCGGATCGGACGAGAGGACGGAGAGCGTGGCGACGGTCATCGGGCCATCGTATCGATCGTGCTGTTCGCTCTGGGCACGTGGTCGTCGTCCCCGGTCGGCGACTCCCGATGCCTAGCATGGAGACCATGCACGACCCCGCAGCCCTCTACGACTTCACCCCCGACGCCGACGGCGTGCCCGAAGGTCTCCCGCTGGTCGCGGGCCTCACCGGGTTCGCCGACGCGGGCTCGGCGGTGAGCCAGCTCGCGGAGTACGTCCTCGACACGCTCGACCACACGCTCGTCGCCACGTTCGACGCGGACGAGCTGCTCGACTACCGGGCCCGCCGTCCGACCTTCACGTTCGACCAGGACCACATCTCCGAGATCGAGCCCTCGAGCCTGTCGCTCCACCTCGTCCGTGACGACCTGGGTCAGCAGTTCCTGCTCCTGGCGGGCTTCGAACCCGACTTCCAGTGGCAACGGTTCACCGCGGCCGTCGTCCAACTCGTCGAGCGCTACCGTGTGTCGACGACCACCTGGGTGCACTCGATCCCCATGCCGGTGCCTCACACCCGGCCCATCGGGGTGACGGTCAGCGGCAACCGCCCCGACCTGGTCGAGGCCATGTCCGTCTGGAAGCCCGTGACCCAGGCTCCCGCCAACGCGCTCCACCTCGTCGAGCACCGGCTCGGTGAGACCGGCCACCCGACGGCCGGCTTCGTCCTGCTCGTGCCGCACTACCTGGCCGACACCGAGTTCCCCGACGCGGCGGTGGCGGCCCTCTCGAGCATCAGTGCGGCCACGGGTCTCATCTTCCCCACCGACCGCCTGCGCGAAGAAGGCCGCGACTTCATGGTCAAGGTCGACGAACAGGTCGCGGGCAACCACGAGCTCTCGCGCCTGGTCGCCACGCTCGAGGAACGCCACGACACCTACATGCAGGGCAACCCGTTGCCGTCTCCGCTGACCGACCACGACGGCCAGGTGCCCACGGCCGACGCGCTGGCGGCCGAGCTCGAGAAGTTCCTGGCCACCCGCCGGGTGGACGGCGACGGCGACGACCGCGGCTGACGCGCACCGCGCCTCCCGGGTCCGGGCCGTCGTCCGAGCGCAGGAGGCGCGGGCCGGCGCCCAGCCCCCGGTCGGCTAGGGTCACGGGGTGAACTCCGCCCGCGCCTGGCTCGTCTGGGGCGCCGCCGTCTTCGCCTACGTCGTCGCCGTCCTGCAGCGTTCGTCGCTCGGCGTCTCGGGCGTCGAGGCGCAACAGCTCTTCGGCGTCTCGGCCTCGACCCTGTCGACTCTCGCGGTTGTGCAGCTCGTCGTCTACGCCGGACTGCAGATCCCCGTCGGCGTCCTGCTCGACCGTGTGGGGCCCAAGAGGCTCATCGTCGCCGGGGCGGTGCTGCTCGCCGCGGGTCAGCTCGTCGTGTCGCTCTCACCGCCCGCGATCGGCGTGGCCGTCGCGGGCCGCGTGCTCGTCGGGGCCGGTGACGCCATGACCTTCATCTCGGTCATCCGGCTCCTGCCCGCGTGGTTCCGCGGGCCGATCCTGCCTCAGGTGTCGCAGTGGACCGGCAACGTCGGCCAGCTCGGACAGGTGCTGTCGGCGGTGCCCCTGTCCGTCGTGCTGCACGGGGCGGGCTGGACGCCGGCCTTCCTGAGCGCCGCGTCGCTCTCGGTCGTGGCCGCCGTGGTCGTGCTGCTGGTCGTCAAGGAGTCCCCTGCCGGCCGCCTCCGGTCCGAGGCGGTCGTCACGTGGGCCGACGCGGGACGACAGCTCGGTCAGAGCGTGCGGCGACCGGGCACCCGACTGGGGTTCTGGTCGCACTTCGTGACGCAGTCGTCCGGCACCGTCTTCAGCCTGTTGTGGGGCGTGCCGCTGCTCGTGGGCGGGCTCGGGTTCTCGACCGGCGAGGCGTCGGGGATGCTCTCCCTGCTCGTGCTGTCGGGCGTCCTGGCGGGGCCCGTGCTCGGCGTCCTCGTCGCGAGGTATCCCATGCGGCGCTCCAACCTCGTCCTGGGCATCGTCACGATGCTCGGCGTGGTGTGGACGACCCTGCTGGCCTGGCCCGGCACGCCGCCGCACTGGCTCGCGTACGTCCTCGTCGTCGCCCTGGGGGTGGGGGGCCCGGGGTCGCTCATCGGCTTCGACTTCGCCCGGACCTTCAACCCGCTCCGCAGCCTCGGCGTCGCCAACGGGGTCGTGAACGTCGGCGGTTTCCTGGCCAGCTTCGTCATGATGTTCCTCATCGGGGTCGTGCTCGACCGTCTCGACTCGGCGCGCATCGCCTCCGGCCTCCCGAGCGACCTGTTCTCGTTCGACTCGTTCCGCGTGGCGCTGCTGGTCCAGTACGTCGTGGTCGGCGGAGGAGTCGTGGCGCTCCTGGTCGAACGGCGGCGGACGCGGC
Organism: Frigoribacterium sp. PvP054; assembly: GCF_040547465.1. Lineage (NCBI taxonomy): Bacteria > Bacillati > Actinomycetota > Actinomycetes > Micrococcales > Microbacteriaceae > Frigoribacterium > Frigoribacterium sp. PvP054. The sequence continues at coordinate 252,726 of NZ_JBEPPU010000004.1, read as the reverse complement.
GCGGTCTCCGCCTCGAGGAAGGAATAGAGGTCGCCCCCCTCTGGGTTGCCCTCAACAGGCGGTGGCAGGCCGCGCGCCGGCGTGGCCGGGGCGGGTCCACCGCCTGACCCCGTGTCGTCCGGCCCACGCCGGACGTGCAATAATGAGACACGGACCCGTTCATGTCCATCGATCGAGACACGCGTCGGCACAGCCGACGGGCACTCGCCCGAGGACTTGACATGGGTCCTCGTACTGCCCGAATTCGGCCGACGCCCAGTGCCGGTCGACGTCCCCACCGGCGCGCGAGAAGGCGACGACCGCGTCCGGTCCGGACGTACCGAGAACTGAAAGGTGTTCGCATGGCTACACGCAGCAAGGCGACCACGGCCCCCGACGAGGCCGCGAGCGACGACACGGCCGTCGAGGCCGAGACCACGGCCCCCGCGGCCAAGAAGGCTCCCGCCAAGAAGGCCCCGGTCAAGAAGGCGGCAGCGAAGGCTCCGGCGAAGACCGCCGCCGCCAAGAAGACCGCCGCGGCCGAGGCGACCGACGACGAGGTCGACGCCGACGCCGTCGTCGACCCGGCGGCGAGCGACGAGGCCGACTCCGACAGCCCGACCCCGGCACCCGAGATCCTCCCGACCGGCGCCCTCGTCATCTCGCAGGACGACGACGACGAGATGCCCGTCTACTCGACGACCATCACCGGCGCGACGGCCGACCCGGTCAAGGACTACCTGAAGCAGATCGGCAAGGTCGCCCTGCTCAACGCGGCCGAAGAGGTCGAACTCGCCATGCGCATCGAGGCGGGTCTCTTCGCCGACGACAAGCTCGCGAACAGCACCGGCCTGAGCCGCGAGCTCGAACGCGAGCTGCGGTGGGTGTCCCGTGACGGCCAGCGGGCCAAGAGCCACCTGCTCGGCGCCAACCTCCGACTCGTGGTCAGCCTCGCCAAGCGCTACACCGGCCGTGGCATGCAGTTCCTCGACCTGATCCAAGAGGGCAACCTCGGTCTCATCCGCGCGGTCGAGAAGTTCGACTACACCAAGGGCTTCAAGTTCTCGACCTACGCCACCTGGTGGATCCGCCAGGCGATCACGCGGGCCATGGCCGACCAGGCGCGCACCATCCGCATCCCGGTCCACATGGTCGAGGTCATCAACAAGCTCGCCCGCGTCCAGCGTCAGATGCTGCAAGACCTCGGTCGCGAGCCCACTCCCGAAGAGCTGTCCCGTGAGCTCGACATGACGCCCGAGAAGGTCGTCGAGGTCCAGAAGTACGGCCGCGAGCCCATCTCGCTGCACACGCCCCTCGGTGAGGACGGCGACAGCGAGTTCGGCGACCTCATCGAAGACACCGAGGCCGTCGTCCCCGCCGACGCCGTCGGCTTCACCATGCTGCAGAAGCAGCTGGAGTCGTTGCTCGACAGCTTGTCCGAACGCGAGGCGGGCGTGATCCGCATGCGCTTCGGGCTGGGCGACGGCATGCCCAAGACCCTCGACCAGATCGGTGACACCTTCGGCGTGACGCGCGAGCGCATCCGCCAGATCGAGTCCAAGACGATGGCGAAGCTCCGCCACCCGTCGCGATCGCAGTCGCTCCGCGACTACCTCGAGTAGGCCCGTGCGTTACCTGGTCCCCGTCCTGGCCGGCCGTCTCGTCCGGGCCGTCGCCCGGCTCCGTGGCGGCGGCTCGGCGTACCCGGGGCGGACCGTCCTCACGCTCGCCCCCGACTTCCTGACGCACGTCTCCTCGCAGTTCGAGCGCGGCGTCGTCTTCGTGCTCGGGTCGAACGGCAAGTCGACCACGACCATGATGCTGACCGAGACCCTGCGGGCCCACGGCCTCAAGGTGTTCACGAACCCGACGGGCGCCAACCTGCCCCAGGGCATCGCGTCCGCGTTCTTGCGCGAGGTCACGCCGTTCGGACGCGTCCGCGGCGACATCGGCGTCATCGAGGTCGACGAGGCGTTCGCCGTCGAGCTGACGAAGTCGTTGCACCCGTCCACCGTCCTCATGCTGAACGTCCAGGTCGACCAGCTCTACCGGTTCTTCGAGACCGAGCGCGTCGGCACGATGATGACCGACACCGCGGCCGCGGCCACGACCGCGGTCGTCACCAACCGCGACGACCAGCACCTAGGCCCCTACCAGGGCGTCGGTCGACAGGCCGTCACCCGTTTCGGTGCTTCGCCGGAGGTCGTCTCGGCATCGCCCAACGGCCTCCAGAACGCCCACGACTTCAGCCGCCGGGCGGACGACTCCCTCGTGGCCGAGACCGAGGTCACGGCCCTCACGGGCGACGGAGCGACCATCACCGTCTCGGGCACCCCGATCGACCTCCGCCTGCCGGCGCGGGGACTGCACTACGCCGTCGACGCCGCCGCGGCGTTGCAGACCGCCTCGGTGGTCCTGGGCCACCCCGTCGACCCGGCCGCGGTCCGGCGGGCGTTCGACGGGATGAAGCCCGCCTACGGGCGTGGTGAACGGATGTCCCTCGGTGACGACGAGGCCGAGTTCATCATGTTCAAGAACGCGGCGAGCCTCCAGCTCAACCTCGACGCCCTTCCCCAGGACGTCGAACAGGTGATGCTCGCGATCGACGAGGGCACGCCCGACATCTCGTGGATCTACGACATCGACTTCTCCCACCTCGACCACGTCGACGTCCTGGCCGGGGCCAAGGCCTGGCAGCTCGCCCTGAGGCTCGAACACGAGGGCATCCCCGTGCACGTGATCGAGGAGGACATCGCGAAGGCCATCCGGCTCATGCGTGCCCTCCCGTCCTCGGGTGACCACACCAAGCACTTCGTGACGAACTACGAGCAGATGATGTTGGCGCGCCGCATCCTCGGCCACCCCGACCTGGAGAAGACCGCGTGAGCGACGACGTCCTCCGAATCGTGCACCTCTACCCCGAAGAGCTCGGCGTCAGTGGTGACCGAGGCAACGTGACCACCCTCGCCGTCCGGGCACGTCGCGCCGGCATCGACGGTTCCGTCCTCGAGTACCGCGTCGGCGACGACGTCCCCACCGTGGCCGACGTCGTCGTCGTGGGTCACGGGCCGTTGTCCGGCGTCCGCTCGGTCGCCGAGGACGCGCGCCGCCTCCGGCCGGCCCTCGAGGCCTTCGCCGCCTCGGGCGTCCCGGTCGTCGCGGTCGGCGGAGGCCTCGAGCTGATGAGCCGTGGCGTCGAGACCGTCGAGGGCGAGACCGTCGAGGGCGTCGGCTTCTTCGACGCCCTCGTCCGCCGTGGTGCGCCCCGACGGACGAACTACCTGACGGTGACGACGGACTACCAGGGCGACGAGCTCACGCTCTTCGGCTTCGAGGACCACGCCGCCCACCTCGAACTGGGTCCCGACGCCGAGGCGTTCGGCTCGGTCGTCCACGGCGGAGGCAACGGAGACGGTCGAGAGGGCGTCCGGCGGGGTGTCTCGTTCGGCACGCAACTCAAGGGTCCCGTGCTGCCGCTCAACCCGGCCCTGACGGACCGCGTGCTGCGCGTCGCCCTGAGCCGCCGCATGATCTCGTACGCGGCGGGTGCACCCCACGCCAAGCTCGACGAGTACGCCGCCGCGTCGCAGCGGGTCATCGCCGACAACCTCGAACGGTCCTTCAAGGCCATGTGACCTCGTCGTCGGTCGACGACACGACGAAGGCCCCGCACCGATCTGGTGCGGGGCCTTCGTCGTGCGTGCGACCCGGGCTGTGGTCCGGGTCGCCGTGGCGTCTCAGTGGGCGAGGAGCTTGGAGCTCTCGTCGAGCCACTCGATGGCGGTGGGCTGCAGCTTCTCCTTGAACTTCGCGCCGTGGTGGGCGCAGAAGAGAAGTTCGCCGGTGGCCATGGTGGCGCGGATGTAGGCCTGGGCCCCGCAGCTGTCGCAGCGGTCTGCGGCGCTCAACTGGTAACGGGAGCCGAGCTCGTCGACGGCGGTCTGGTCGGTGGCCATCTGAGTCATGTGATGCTCCTCCTGACGGTGGTGCGGTGGGTGGTGACACTCATCAAAACACGCCGAGGTCGCGATCGCGTGACATCGGGCCCGATTTCGCTCATCGCGTAGTGCCGACGAGCCGATCGAGTGTCGGAGCCGCCCTGTCGGCGGCCCTCGGTAGTCTGTAACGCGGCCACCGCCTCCTCGCATTCCCGCCGTCGAGCCACGAGGCTCCTGGAGAACCATGCCCCCCACCTCGTCCGCACCCGCCTCCGACTACTCGGCTCGTCACCTCTCGGTGCTCGAGGGCCTCGAGGCCGTCCGCAAGCGGCCCGGCATGTACATCGGGTCGACCGACTCGCGGGGTCTCATGCACTGCCTGTGGGAGATCATCGACAACTCCGTCGACGAGGCCCTGGGCGGCCACGGCGACACCATCGACGTCGTCCTGCACGACGACGACAGCGTCGAGGTGAGAGACAGCGGTCGGGGCGTGCCCGTCGACATCGAACCCAAGACGGGTCTGAGCGGGGTCGAGGTCGTCTTCACCAAGCTGCACGCCGGCGGCAAGTTCGGCGGCGGCTCGTACACGTCCTCCGGGGGCCTCCACGGGGTCGGGGCGTCCGTCGTCAACGCGTTGTCCGAGAGGCTCGACGTCGAGGTCGACCGGGGCGGCAAGACCTACGCCATGTCGTTCCGCCGGGGTGAACCCGGCACGTTCGACGACGCGGGCGAACCCACGCCCGATTCTCCGTTCACCCCCTTCGTGTCGGGCAGCGTGCTGCGCGAGGTGGGCAAGACCAAGCGCGGCGTCACGGGCACACGGGTCCGTTACTGGGCCGACCGGCAGATCTTCACCCGGGGTGCGTCGTTCCAGACCGACGAGCTCTCGGGCCGGGCCCGACAGACGGCGTTCCTCATCCCCGGTCTCACGCTGACCCTCCGCGACGAGCGGGCAGGGTCCCTCACCGACGGCGGCTTCCCCCTCGAGAGCAGGTTCCGTTTCGACGGGGGCATCAGCGAGTACGTCGAGTTCCTCGCGCCCGACACCGCCGTGACCGACACGTGGCGCATGACGGGGTCCGGCACCTACACCGAGACGGTGCCCGTCCTGACCGAAGGCGGCGCCATGGTCGCCACCGAACTCGAACGGCAGTGCGACGTCGACATCGCGCTGCGCTGGGGCAGCGGCTACGAGACGGTCTTCCGCAGCTACGTCAACATCATCGCCACGCCGAAGGGCGGGTCCCACCAGGCGGGGTTCGAGACCGGCCTGCTCAAGTTCGTCCGACAGCAGGTCGAGGCGAACGCCCGTCGGCTCAAGGTCGGCAACGACAAGATCGAGAAGGACGACGTCCTCGCCGGCCTGACCGCCGTGCTGACGGTCCGTCTGCCCGAGCCGCAGTTCGAGGGTCAGACCAAGGAGATCCTGGGCACGCCGGCCGTCCGGGCGATCGTGGCGAACGTGGTGGCCGACGAGTTCGGCACGCTCTTCGCGTCCGGCCGGCGTGAGGACAAGGCGCAGACCGGGCTCGTCCTCGACAAGGTCGTGGCCGAGATGAAGTCCCGCATCGCCGCCCGTGCGCACAAAGAGACCCAGCGTCGCAAGAACGCCCTCGAGAACTCGACCCTGCCGGCCAAGCTCGTCGACTGCCGATCCAACGACGTCGCGAACAGCGAGCTCTTCATCGTCGAGGGCGATTCGGCGCTCGGGACGGCCAAGGTCGCCCGCAACAGCGAGTTCCAGGCACTCCTGCCCATCCGCGGCAAGATCTTGAACGTGCAGAAGGCCTCGGTCAGCGACATGCTCTCGAACCTCGAATGCGCCTCCATCATCCAGGTGCTGGGCGCCGGCTCGGGGCGGTCCTTCGACCTCGAGGCGGCCCGCTACGGCAAGGTCATCATCATGAGCGACGCCGACGTGGACGGCGCCCACATCCGGACGCTGTTGCTCACGCTGTTCTTCCGGTACATGCGTCCGATGATCGAGGCCGGGCGGGTGTTCGCCGCCGTCCCTCCGCTGCACCGCGTCGTCGTCGTGCACCCCGGCAGCAAGCCGAACCAGACGCTCTACACGTACTCCGAGAAAGAGCTGCACGGGGTCCTCGCCGGACTCAAGCGCACCAACAAGAAGTTCCAGGACCCCATCCAGCGGTACAAGGGTCTCGGCGAGATGGATGCCGAGCAGCTCCGCACGACGACGATGGAACGCCAGAACCGCATGCTGCGTCGCGTGAAGGTCGACGACGCCGAGAACGCGGCCCGGGTCTTCGAGCTGCTGATGGGCAACGACGTCGCTCCGCGGAAGGAGTTCATCATCGACGGAGCAGGCCTCAGCCGCGACCGCATCGACGTGTGAGCGTCCCGCCGCCCGAGGCCGCGTGACGTCGAGCACGACGACGCCCCTCGGTCCCGAGGTCGACGGTGTCGGGCCCCGGCCCGGGTCGGGTCATTCGCCGGGTTCGGCCCCGGCGTCCAGCCCCGTCGCGGAGTCCGTGATGTGGGCCACGGACGCCCCGATCGACCCGATGACGGCTTCGAGCGGCGTGCCCGACCCGTCGCGACGGGAGAGCTCGGACGGCAGGGTGCGCACGGCACCGTCCGGCCCCACCGCCTGCACGGGGCGAGGGCCGACCCAGGCAAGGGTGAGGGCGTCTTCTCCCTTCAGCAACGAGTGGGATCGGACGCCGCCGGTCGCCCGCCCCTTGCCCGGGTACTCGTCGAACGCACTCAGCTTGGCCCGCCCGGGGTCGGTGCCGGCGATCGTCGAGCTGCTGCCCGAGACGGTCGCCACGACGGCCTCGCGGCCGGCGGACACGGCTCCGAAGAAGATCACCGTGGCGTCGTCCGGCAGGTTGATGCCGGCGACGCCCCCTCCGGCCGGCCCCTGGGGACGCACCGACGACGCGCTGAACCGCAAGAGCTGCGTGGCCGACGAGACGAAGACCAGGTCGTCGTCGTCGACCCCCTGGGCGACTCCGACGACCTCGTCCCCCTTCTTCAGCGAGATCACGGGGAAGTCGGGTCGGGCCGGGTACTGGCCGGTCGCGACGCGCTTGACGACGCCCCGGGCCGTCCCGAGGGCGATGGTCCGCTCCGAGGTGAGCGAGACGAGTCCGAGGACGCGCTCCCTCTTGTCGACGAGGCCGACGTAGTCGCGGACGGGGACCCCCGCACCGAGCTGGACCGAGGTCGGGGGCACGGAGGGCAGGTCGACGGGGGTGAGCCGGATGAGGCGACCGAAGGTGGTCACCGCACCGATCTCGGTGCGGGCCGTCGTGTCGATCGACGACAGGACCGCGTCGTGCTTGGTGCGCCGCGCCGGGGGAGTGGGCGCCGCCGAGTCGGGGTCGAGGTGGTCCACGCGCAGGATGCGGCCCGTGGTCGAGAGGAACACCCGGGTCGGGGTGTCGGCGATCTCGAGTACGGGTGCCGCCTTGCTGCCGCGGCCGGACGTGGCCACGCTCGGCCTGGCCTCGGTCAACAGCGTGCGCCGCGGGGTGCCGAACTGCTCGGCGATCTCGCCGAGCTCGCTCGAGACGAGGGCACGGAGGCGGGCAGGATCGGCCAGCAACGCCTGGAGGTCGGCGATCGCCGCGAGCAGCTCGTCCCGCTCGGCCTCGAGCTCGATGCGGCTGAACTTGGTGAGCCGCCGCAGCTGCAGGTCGAGGATGTACTCGGCCTGGATCTCGCTGAGGTCGAAGACCTCCCGCAGGCGGGCCCGGGCGGCGGCCGTGTCGTCGCTCGTCCGGATGACCTGGATGACCTCGTCGATGTCGACGATCGCGACGAGCAACCCCTCGACGAGGTGGAGGCGGTCCTCCTTCTTCGCGAGCCGGTAGCGGCTGCGACGGGTCACCACCGCGAGCCGGTGCGCGACGTAGACCTCGAGCATCTCCTTCAGCCCGAGCGTGCGCGGTTGACCCTCGACGAGGGCGACGGCGTTGATGCTGAAGCCGTCCTCGAGGGGCGTGTAGCGGTAGAGCTGCTCGAGCACGGCCTCGGGGCTGAAGCCCGTCTTGATGCCGATGACGAGACGCAGGCCGTGCTTGTGGTCGGTCAGGTCGGTGACGTCCGTGATGCCGGTGAGCTTCTTCGCCTGCACCCCGTCCTTGATCTTCTCGATGACCTTCTCGGGGCCCACGAGGTAGGGCAGCTCGGTCACGACGAGACCGTTCTTGCGCGCCGTGATGCTCTCGACGGCGACGCGCGCCCGGGTCTTGAAGCTGCCACGACCGGTGGCGTAGGCGTCGCGGACGCCGGCCAGACCGGCGATCGTGCCTCCGGTCGGCAGATCGGGGCCGGGCACGAAGGCCATCAGGTCGTCGAGGCTCGCGTCGGGGTGGTCGATCAGGTGACGGGCGGCGCCGACGACCTCGACGAGGTTGTGCGGGGCCATGTTCGTGGCCATGCCGACGGCGATGCCGCTGGCACCGTTCACGAGCAGGTTGGGGAACGCGGCGGGCAGCACCTCGGGTTGCATCAGCTGGTTGTCGTAGTTCGGCACGAAGTCGACGACGTCCTCGCCGAGCCCCTGCGTCATGGCCAGCGACGCCTCGGCGAGCCGCGCCTCGGTGTACCTCGGTGCCGCGGGCCCGTCGTCGAGGGATCCGAAGTTGCCGTGGCCGTCGATCAACGGGACCCTCATCGTGAACGGCTGCGCCTGACGCACCATGGCGTCGTAGATGGCGGTGTCGCCGTGGGGGTGCAGCTTGCCCATGACCTCACCGACGACCCGGGCGCTCTTGACGTGTCCACGGTCGGGACGGAGGCCCATCTCGGACATCTGGTACAGGATGCGTCGTTGGACGGGCTTGAGGCCGTCACGGGCGTCCGGCAGCGCCCGTGAGTAGATGACCGAGTACGCGTACTCGAGGAACGACCCCTGCATCTCGAGCGAGACGTCGATGTCCTCGATGCGTTCGCCGTGGTCGGGCTCGTTCGTGTTCTCGGTGGTGGTCATGCACTTCTCACGGATCGGGGTGGACGAGGCCCCCGGTCGTCGCTGTGCCAGACTGGGGCCGGTGTCCTCCATCGTACCGGCGCGCCCCCGAGGGGCCGCGAGCCTGGCCGACGTGGTGCCCTCGTGCCTCGCCTCCCTGCGGGGCGAGGTCAACGCCCTCGGCCTGCCACCGGTCAGGGCCGCCGTCGTCGTCGTGGTCGACGGCCTCGGCCAGGCGGCGCTCGGTGCCCGTCGCGGCCACGCCCGCACCCTCTCGGGGCTGAAGGGCAGCTTGTGGTCCGGCTGGCCGACCACCACCGCCGCCGCCCTCACGACGCTGACGACGGGCGCGCTGCCGGGGCAGCACGGACTCGTCGGCTACTCGGTCCTCGACGCCGAGAACGACCGCGTGGTCAAGCAGCTCTCCGGCTGGGACGACCGCATGCGCCCGGACGACTGGCAGCGTCGACCGACCCTCTTCGAGACGGCGACCGACGTCGAGTCCCACGCGGTGGGCCCGAAGCGCTACCGCTCCTCGGGTCTCACGGAGGCGATCCTCCGCGGCGCGACGTACGACGTCGCCGAGAGCGTGGGCGACCGCTTCGCAGCCGCGGCGCGACTGGTGGAGTCGAGCCGCGCCTCCCTGGTGTACCTGTACGTCCCCGAGCTCGACATGATCGCGCACCGGGCCGGGTGGGAGTCCGACGAATGGGCCGACGCGCTCGAGGGCGTCGACGCGGAGGTGCGGTCCCTCGAGGCGGCGCTGGCGCCGGACGTGGGCGTGATCGTCACGGCCGACCACGGCATGGTCGACGTGGCGGAGCACCGGCGCATCGTGTTCGGCGGGACGCCCGCCCTCGTGGACGGGGTCCGACACGTCGCCGGCGAACCCCGGTGCCTCCAGCTGCACCTCGAACCCGACGCGGACGACGGCCGGCGGCGGGCGGTCCTCGACGCCTGGCGATCGGCCGAGGCCGACCGCGCGTGGGTCCTGACCCGCGACGAGGCGGTCGAGGCCGGCTGGTTCGGCCCTGTCGACCCCGTGGTCCTGCCCCGCATCGGCGACGTCGTCGTCGCGGCCCGTCGCGGCGTCGCCTACTACGACGGTCGTGACCGGGGTGGCGAACCCGGCACGATGATCGGACAACACGGCTCGTGGTCCGACGACGAGACGATCGTGCCCCTGAGGGCGTTCGGCGCCTACCGCCGCTAGTCGAGGGCGCCGGCCGAGGCCGCTGGTCGACGCTGCCGGTCCACGCCGCGGGTCACCGCGGCCACGAGACGGTCGGGTCAGGCGGGATCGTCGTCGGACCGAGCGCCGAAGACGATCTCGTCCCAGCTCGGCATGGACGTCCGGCCACGGGCCTTCTTGGTCGGCTGGGCCGCGCTCGGCATCTCCCGGCGGGTCGAACGACCACGACTGCCGCGGATGCCCGAGGGCTGCACGGGCACGCTCTCGACGGTGATCTCGTCCCGACCCGACCGGTCGGGCACGACCGGCGCGGGTGCGGTGGCACCCTCGGGCAGGTCGAAGTCGTCGAGGGGGACGTCGATCACGCGGATCGAACCGGTCGCCGGGTGGTCGAGCCGTCCGTCGTCGTCCGAGAAGCGGGCCGCCTCGCGTTCGCCGCGGCGGCGACGCAACGCCTCGAGCAGGTCGGCGGTCTGGTCGTGACCGCTCGGGTCGTCGGGCGTCCGGTTGGCGGCCACGAAGGAGGCGGTGCTCCTGCCCCCGGGACGCAGCCGGTCGGTCGCGGGCTCGGCCGGTGCCTCGACCTCGACGTCCGGCTCGACGAGGAACGCCCCGCTGTCGAAACGACCGGACGTGTCGTCCGGACGGGAGTCGCGGCCCACGGCCCGGAGGCGGGGGACGAGCGGGCCCGCGTCCTCGTCGTGCCGGGAGAGACGATGGGCGTCGCCGCCGAGCGGCGCGAGGACCGACTTCTTGGGGTCGAACCGCCAGGTCGCGTCACGCTCGACCTCGTGCGTGACGAAGGCGACCTGGACCACCCACCCGTGTTCTGCGTCCTTGTAGGCGGTCCACTCGCGCTGCGTGGTGTCGGCCCCGTCGAGTCGCTCGTCGATGACGGCGCCGAACGTCGTCGCCTGCAGCTCGACGGGTGCGTCGTCGGCCACGGAGACGGGCACGGCGCGGGCGCTCTCGAGGACGAAGGCGCGCTCGGCGAGGACGGGACCCTCGAAGCGGTGCACGTAGTCGACGTCGGCACCGGTCAGCTCGGCGATCTGCGCCGCCGTCCTGCCGGCACGGACCAGGGCCTGGATCTCACGGGGCGGCGCCTTGCGCTCGACCGGGGCGTCGGCCGGGCTGGCCGCCCGGAGTTGCGAGTGCAGGGTGTGCGTGACGGGAAGGCGGTACTCGCCACCGGCGTCGGTGGAGACGAGCAGAGCTCCGCTCTGGACGCCGATGACCCTGAGATCCTGCATTTTCCACGCCTTTCACCGTCGTGATCCGGTGCCAAGAGTCGCACGTCGGGGCCCCTTCTCGCGGGAATACGACGGGCGTGCCGTCAGTTCTTACGAGGCGGCCGGAAGGCCGTGGGAACCGGTTTGCTATTCGACAACGAGTGATGCAAACTGCACCCGCCGAATCGGGCACACGAACGACCGAAGAACTGGATGGGCATGGCCACCGACTACGACGCACCTCGCAAGAACGACGACGACGGCTCGGAGTCGATCGAGGGGCTCAAAGAGAGGGTCCCCGACAAGATGACCGGCGTGGTCGACGACGACGCCGACAACCCTGGCTCGTTCGAGCTCGCCGGGCAGGACCTCTCGGACCTCGACCTCGACGTCGTCGTCCTCCCCCCTCAGGTCGACGAGTTCACCTGCGTCGAGTGCTTCCTGGTGAAGCACCGTTCGCAGCTCGACCACGAGACCAAGCTGGGCGCTATCTGCCGGGAGTGCGCCGCCTGAGCGCCTCCAGCCGGCGGACGACCTCGTCGGGACGACGGGTCGACACCAACCAGTAGGGCGCCGGGTCGTCGAAATCCGTCAACGAGATCTTGACGACCGGACGCACCCACCCCCGGAACAGGGTCCAAGCTCGCGCGTCGAGCCTGGGCCCTCTCTCTTTGGTGGCGTCGGCCCCGCTGAAGCCCTCGGCCTCGCCGATCTCGTGGGCGAAGAGCCGTGCCCGCCCTGCCGTGAACCCCTCGTCGTCGATGGTCAGCACGGGCGAGGTCAGGACGAGTGCGACGACGGCCCCCACGTAGAACACGACGGCCATCACGACGCCCACGGTCGAGTTGATGGGCAGGAAGACCAGCAGGGTGGCGGGGACGAGCAGGGCGCAGGCCACGAAGACGGAGAGCGGCGGGAGCAGGCGCTCACGGTAGGGGTTCATGGGTCCATTCGACCAGACTTCTGCACTACCCTCGACACGTGACCCAGACCCTCGACGTCCTCATCGCCGCCGAGGCGACCTCGGTCCCCGAGTACGCCCACCCCGGTGACGCCGGGGCCGACCTGTTGTCGACCGAAGACCTGGTGCTCCAGCCGGGGCGGCGGGCTCTCGTGGGCACGGGGGTGTCGATCGCGTTGCCCGACGGCTTCGCCGCGTTCGTCGTGCCCCGCAGCGGATTGGCGGCCAAGCACGGCATCACGGTCGTGAACGCCCCGGGCACCGTCGACTCCGGGTACCGCGGTGAGATCAAGGTCTCGTTGCTCAACACCGATCTCGAGACGGAGCACCACGTCGCCGTCGGCGACAAGATCGCCCAACTCGTCGTCATGCCCGTCGTCCGAGCCACGTTCGTCCCCGTCCCGACGCTCCCCGAGAGCGTGCGCGGGCTCGGCGGGCACGGTTCGACCGGATACGCACACAACACAGGAGGCACCGCGTGAGGAAGTCCAAGCGCCGCGAGCAAGAAGTGGCCGAGGTCGCGATCGACGTCGAATCGGCCGACGTCGCCGACGTCGAGGTCGACATCGAGTCGCTCGACGAGACCGAGGTCGAGGTCTTCGACGACTCGAAGTCGGCTCCCGGCGACCGCGCCGAGGTCGGCCCCCTCGACGAGACCGAGGCCAACCCGGTCCGCCCCTACGTCGACCTCGGCGGGGTCAAGATCCTGCCCCGCGAGGGTCTGCACCTCCGCCTCGAGGTGGAAGAGGGAAGCAAGCGGGTCGTCGCCGTCGGTCTCGACTTCGCGAAGTCGACCCTCCAGGTGCAGCCCTTCGCGGCGCCCAGGACCACCGGCCTCTGGAACGAGATCCGCGGGCAGATCAGCGAGCAGATCGAGAAGCAGGGCGGGACGACCGCCGAGGTCGACGGGCCCTTCGGTCCCGAGGTCCGCGCCGAGATCCCCGTGATGGGAGGCGACCCCGGCACGACGAGACGGGCCCGCTTCATCGGCGTCGACGGCCCGAGGTGGTTCCTGCGCGGCGTCATCGCCGGCGACGCCGCGGACGACGGCGAGGCCGCCGAGAAGATCGAGGAGCTCTTCCGCAGCATCGTCGTCGTGCGTGGCACGACCCCCATGCCTCCCCGCGAGCTCATCCCGCTCGCCATGCCCAAGGCAGGCCCGACCGACGCCCCGGGCACCACGCCCTCGGTCGTCTGACCCGACGTGTCGGCGACGCCCGAGCGGCCCGATCCGTCCGATCCCACCCCGCTCGACGACCCGAGGGTGTCCCTCGCGGCCCAGCTCCAGGCTGCGGCGCGTCGAGCCGGCATCGGGCAGGTCGCGCCCGGCGAGGTGCCGACGGCCGCGGCGCTCCTCGCCGCGATCGGAGGCGTGCGGGGTCTCGTCGAGTCCATCGTCCCGGGTCTCGGGTTCGTGGTCGTCTACACGATCACCCGTGACGTCGTGCCGTCGGTCCTCATCCCGCTCGTGCTCGCCGTCGCGTTCGTCGTGGTCCGGGCGATCCAACGCGGTCCCGTCGCGCAGGCCCTGGCCGGCGTCCTCGGCATCGCTCTCTCGGCGGGCATCGCGCTGCTCTCGGGCCGGGCGGAGAACAACTTCGTCCCCGGCCTCTTGATCAACGCGGCGTCCCTCGTGGCACTGCTCGTGAGCATCGCCGTCCGGTGGCCGCTCATCGGCGTCGTCGTCGGGCTGCTCACCAACGACGGGACGGGCTGGCGGGCGGATCGGGCCAAGCGTCGCGTGCTGGTGCTGGCCACGTGGTTGTGGGCCGGGCTCTTCGCCGCACGCCTGGCCGTCCAGGCACCCCTCTGGCTCGCGGGCGACGTCGCCCTCCTCGGCACCCTCAAGCTCGTCATGGGCGTGCCGCTGTACGCCGGGCTGCTCTGGGTGACCTGGCTGCTCGTGCGGACGGTCTACCGGGGACGCGACGCGGCGGACGACGCGCGGGGCCCGTCGACCTGACCCGCGCCTCCTGGTGCTATGTTTTATCTCGACATCGAGACAAATCGCTGGGATCGGCCCCGGGGAGACCCCGCGGACTTAGGCTGACCTCGCTGGTGCGCGTCGCGCCCACCGGCCAAGATGAGGGCGTAGTCAGCAAGGGAGACGGCACGTGTCTGCAATCAACAGTTTCGGCTCGAAGAACACCCTCACGGTCGGGTCCACCGACTACGAGGTCTACCGCATCGACGCGGTCGAGGGTTCTTCGAAGCTTCCGTTCAGCCTCAAGGTCCTGCTCGAGAACCTGCTCCGCACCGAGGACGGTGCGAACGTCACGGGTGACCAGATCCGGGCACTCGGCTCGTGGCAGCCGACCGCCGACCCCGACACCGAGATCCAGTTCACGCCGGCTCGCGTCGTCATGCAGGACTTCACCGGCGTGCCCTGCATCGTCGACCTCGCCACCATGCGCGAGGCCGTCGCCGAGCTCGGCGGCGACCCCACCAAGATCAACCCGTTGGCGCCCGCCGAGCTCGTCATCGACCACTCGGTCATCGCCGACCTCTTCGGCAGCGAGAACGCCCTCGAGCGCAACGTCGAGATCGAGTACGAGCGCAACGGCGAGCGGTACCAGTTCCTGCGGTGGGGTCAGACGGCCTTCGACGACTTCAAGGTCGTCCCGCCGGGCACCGGCATCGTCCACCAGGTCAACATCGAGTACCTGGCCCGCGTCACCTACAGCCGCGAGGTCGGGGGCGTGCTCCAGGCGTACCCCGACACCCTCGTCGGCACCGACTCGCACACGACGATGGTCAACGGCCTCGGCGTGCTCGGGTGGGGCGTGGGCGGCATCGAGGCCGAGGCCGCCATGCTGGGTCAACCGGTGTCGATGCTCATCCCCAAGGTCGTCGGCTTCAAGCTGTCGGGCTCGATCCCCACCGGCGTGACCGCCACCGACGTGGTCCTCACCATCACCCAGCAGCTGCGTCGCCACGGCGTCGTCGGCAAGTTCGTCGAGTTCTACGGCGAGGGCGTGGCCGAGGTGCCGCTGGCCAACCGCGCCACCATCGGCAACATGAGCCCCGAGTTCGGTTCGACGGCGGCGATGTTCCCCATCGACGACGTGACCCTCGACTACCTTCGCCTCACGGGCCGCTCCGACGAGCAGATCGACCTGGTCGAGCAGTACGCGAAGCTGCAGGGACTCTGGCACGACCCGTCGATCGAGCCGGTCTTCAGCGAGTACCTCGAGCTCGACCTCGCCACGGTCGTCCCGTCCATCGCGGGTCCGAAGCGTCCGCAGGACCGCATCGAACTGACCGAGGCCAAGTCGCAGTTCGAGGTCGACCTCGAGAACTACGCCGGCACCGACCACTCGCACGTCGACGCCGCCGTCGAGGGCACCTTCCCGGCGTCCGACCCCATCGGCTTCACGGCCGAGGACGACGACGAGGCGCAGCCGCACACGATCTCGCACACGTCCCACGCACCGGCCAAGGTCTCGAAGCCGACGTCCGTCGCCCTCGAGGACGGCTCGACCTTCACCCTCGACCACGGCGCCGTCGCCATCGCGGCCATCACGTCGTGCACGAACACGTCGAACCCCTCGGTCATGCTCGCCGCCGGCCTGCTCGCCCGCAACGCCAGCAAGAAGGGCCTCAAGGCCAAGCCGTGGGTCAAGACGACCCTCGCGCCCGGTTCGAAGGTCGTCACCGACTACTACGAGAAGGCCGGTCTGACCTCGTACCTCGAGGACCTCGGCTTCTACACCGTCGGCTACGGCTGCACGACCTGCATCGGCAACTCGGGTCCGTTGCTCGACGAGATCTCGACGGCCGTCCAGGACAACGACCTGGCCGTCACGGCCGTCCTGTCGGGCAACCGCAACTTCGAGGGTCGCATCAACCCGGACGTCAAGATGAACTACCTGGCGAGCCCGCCCCTGGTCATCGCCTACGCCCTGGCCGGCTCGATGAACTTCGACTTCGAGAACGACGCGCTCGGCACCTCCGACGACGGCACCGACGTGTACCTCCGCGACATCTGGCCCGACGCGGCCGAGGTGCAGCAGACCATCGACTCGTCGATCGACACCGGCATGTTCACGCACGAGTACGCGGGCGTCTTCGACGGGGACGAGCGGTGGCGGTCGCTGCCGACACCGACCGGTGCGACCTTCGAGTGGGACTCCGAGTCGACCTACGTCCGCAAGCCCCCGTACTTCGAGGGCATGACGATCGAGACGACGCCGGTCACCGACATCCAGGGTGCCCGCGTCCTGGCGAAGCTCGGCGACTCGGTCACGACCGACCACATCAGCCCCGCCGGTTCGATCAAGGTCGACAGCCCGGCGGGTCACTACCTCGACGAGCACGGCGTCGACCGAAAGGACTTCAACTCGTACGGTTCGCGCCGGGGCAACCACGAGGTCATGATCCGCGGCACCTTCGCCAACATCCGGCTCAAGAACCAGCTGCTCGACGGCGTCGAGGGCGGCTACACCCGCGACTTCACGCAGCCGGACGCACCGCAGTCGTTCATCTACGACGCCAGTGCCCGCTACCAAGAACAGGGCACGCCCCTGGTCATCCTGGGCGGCAAGGAGTACGGCTCGGGATCGTCCCGTGACTGGGCCGCCAAGGGCACCAGCCTGCTGGGCGTCAAGGCCGTCATCACCGAGAGCTTCGAGCGCATCCACCGCTCGAACCTCATCGGCATGGGCGTGGTGCCCCTGCAGTTCCCCCAGGGCGAGAGCTGGGAGTCCCTGGGGCTCGACGGCACCGAGCAGATCGACATCGTCGGCCTCGAACAGCTCAACGACGGGACCACGCCGAAGACGGTCCGCGTCACGGCGACCCCGACGGCCCACTCGCCCGAGGGCAAGCAGCCGGTCGAGTTCGACGCCGTCGTCCGGATCGACACACCGGGCGAGGCGGACTACTACCGCAACGGCGGCATCCTGCAGTACGTCCTGCGCAGCCTGGTCTGATCACCGGACCGCACCGACCCGAGACCCCCGGACGAGCACGCGCGTCGTCCGGGGGTCGTACGGCGTTCTCGCCGGGCACGTGCCTAGAGTGGACGGATGCCCGAGAGGGCGGAGGAGGAAGACCAGCATGAGCCTGTTGCAGACGATCACGGGGCCTCGCGACCTCGACCGCCTGACGAACGACCAGATGGTCGAACTGGCCGCCGAGATCCGTCGGTTCCTCGTGACCGAGGTGTCGAAGACCGGGGGCCACCTCGGCCCGAACCTGGGCGTCGTCGAGCTCACCCTCGCCATGCACCGCGTCTTCCACTCGCCGCACGACGCCTTCGTCTTCGACACGGGTCACCAGTCGTACGTGCACAAACTGCTCACCGGTCGCCAGGACTTCTCGGCCCTGCGCCTCCGCGGAGGGCTCGCCGGCTACCCCCAGCGTTCCGAGTCCGAGCACGACATCGTCGAGAGCTCGCACGCCTCGAGTTCGCTCTCGTGGGCCGACGGCATCTCGCGGGCGTTCCAGCTCACCGGTCGCGACGACCGGCACGTCGTCGCCGTCGTGGGCGACGGAGCCCTGACCGGCGGCATGACCTGGGAGGCGCTGAACAACATCAGCGACGACAACGACCGTCGCCTCACGATCGTCGTCAACGACAACGGGCGCTCGTACGCCCCCACCATCGGTGGCATGGCCCGGTTCCTGAACACCGTCCGCACGCGGCAGGCCTACCGCGAACTCCACGTCGGGAGCCGCGCCGTCTTCGACCGACTCGGGCACCCGGGTCGCGCCGTCTACCGCGGCGTCCGCGGGGGACTGCACGGCTTCCTGAGCCGTTTCACCAACAACGAGGCGCTCTACTCCAACCTCGACATCAAGTACATCGGCCCGGTCGACGGGCATGACCAGGTCGCCATGGAAGAAGCGCTGCTCCAGGCGAAGAACTACGGTGCCCCGGTCATCGTGCACGCCATCACCGAGAAGGGCCGGGGGTTCGACCCGGCTCGGGCCGACGTCGCCGACCAGTTCCACGCGGTCGGGCAGATCGACCCCGAGACGGGCGAGCCCCTCGAGGCCGCGACGTCGCCGTCCTGGACGTCGGTGTTCGCCGACGAGATCGTCGACATCGCCGAGCACGACGAGAAGATCGTGGGCATCACCGCCGCCATGCTGCGACCGGTGGGCCTGCACAAGCTCGCCGAGCGGTTCCCGTCGCGGGTCTTCGACGTCGGCATCGCCGAACAGCACGCCGTCACGAGTGCCGCCGGGTTGGCCTTCGGCGGTCTCCACCCCGTGGTCGCCCTCTACGCGACCTTCGTGAACCGCGCGTTCGACCAGGTCCTGATGGACGTAGCCCTCCACCGGGCCGGCGTGACCTTCGTCCTCGACCGCGCCGGCGTCACGGGGCCGGACGGGCCGAGCCACCACGGCATGTGGGACCTCGCCCTCCTGCAGATCGTGCCACACATCCGTCTCGCTGCTCCTCGGGACGCCACGAGGCTCCGCGAAGAACTGCGCGAGGCCGTCACGGTCGACGACGCCCCGACCGTCATCCGTTTCTCGAAGGGTGCGGTCGGCGTCGAGCACGAGGCCGTCGAGCGTCTGGGGGACGGCGTCGAGGTCCTCCGGCGAGGCGACCACGACGACGTGCTGATCGTCTGCGTCGGTCCCATGGCCGGCGTCGGGCTCGACGTCGCCGAGCGCCTGCAAGACCAGGGCATCGGCGCGACCGTCGTCGATCCACGTTGGGTCGTCCCCGTGCCGAAGAGCGTCATCGACCTGGCCGCCACGCACCGACTCGTCATCACCATCGAGGACGGCGTGCGCGTCGGTGGCATAGGCACACGGGTGCGGCAGGACCTCCGCGGTGCCGGGGTCGACACCGCCGTGACCGAGCTGGGCCTCCCGGACGAGTTCCTCGAGCACGGCTCGCGGGCCGAGATCCTCGAGGAGGCCGGCCTCACCCCGCAGCACATCGCCCGCGACGTCGTCGCTCAGGTGCTGGGCAGTCGCATCCCGGTCGCCCGACCCCTCGACGACGCCTCGTCCACCCCGCGGAACGACGACGCACGACGCGACTGACGGCCCCCTGAACCGCCAGGGCCGTCGACCGGCGGTCATGACGAACGCCCCCGTCTCGATCCGAGACGGGGGCGTTCAGTCGACGCGGGGCCGGTCGCCGGTCTAGTCGAGGCCGCGGATCGCCGGTTCGTGGAAGTCCCGACCGCGCACGCGGCGCGAGGCACCGACCCGATCGAGGTACGGGGTCACGCCGCCCATCTGGAAGGGGTAACCCGCGCCGAGGATGAGGCAGAGGTCGATGTCCTCGGCGGCCGCCACCACGTGGTCGTCGAGCATGCGTCCGACCTCGTCCGCGAGACCGTCCTCGATGCGCACCCGCAGCTCGTCGTCGCTGAGGGCGGTACCGGGCCCTGCTGCCAGCGCCACGGCCTTCTTGTCGAAGCCCTTGCGGCGTCCCTTCGAGTCGCGCTCGAAGATCGTGCCGTGCTCGGCGAGACGGTGGAGGCCCTCACTCGCGAAGAACCGGTCGGGGAAGGCGGTGTGATGGGTGTCGAGGACGTGCGCACCGACCGTGAGCCCCACGAGCTCGAGGAGCTCGAAGGGAGTCATCGGCAGTCCGAACGGTGCGGTGGCGCGATCGACCACCTCGAAGGGCGTCCCCGTCTCGACCGCGTGCATGGCCTCACCGAGGAGTTTGGCCAGGATGCGGTTGACGACGAACCCGGGGGTGTCGGCCGTGATGACGGCGTTCTTGCGCAAGGCCTTGGCCGTGACCATGGCCGTGCTGAGCGTCTCGTCGTCGGTCAGGGGTGTCTTGACGACCTCGACCAACGGCATGACGGCGACGGGGTTGAAGAAGTGGAAGCCCACCAACCGCTCGGGGTGGGCCAGCCTCGCCCCGATCTGCTCGACGCTGAGCGACGACGTGTTCGTCGCCAGCACCGTGGTGTCGGACACGACGGCCTCGACGTTCGCGAAGACCTCCTGTTTGACGCCGAGTTCTTCGAACACGGCCTCGATGACCCAGTCGGCGTCGGCGAAGTCCGCCAGGTCGGTGGTGCCCGTGATGAGCGCCTTCAGCCGGTTCGACTCGTCGCGTGAGATCCGCCCCTTGGCCTGAAGGTCGTCGATCTCGCCGCGGATGCGGCCGAGAGCGGTGTCGACCCGAGCCTGGTCGAGGTCGGTGATGACGACGGGCACGCGGAGCCGACGGACGAAGAGCAAGGCGAACTGGCTCGCCATGAGGCCCGCCCCGACGATGCCGACCTTGCCGACCTTCCGCGCGAGGTCGGGCGAGGGAGCACCGGCGGGCTTCTTCGCCCGCTTCTGCACGAGGTCGAAGGCGTACATGCTGGCGTGGAACTGGTCGCCGGCGACGAGGTCGGCCAGGGCTTCGTCCTCGGCCGCGAACCCGGTCGCGCGGTCGGTGTTCTTCGCCGCCTTGAGCAGGTCGAGGGCGGCGTACGGGGATTTCGCCACGGTGCCGATCTTCGACTCGAGCGACTTGCGCGCGACCGAGACGGCGACGTCCCATTTCACCGCCC
Source organism: Frigoribacterium sp. PvP054 (assembly GCF_040547465.1). Taxonomy (NCBI): domain Bacteria; kingdom Bacillati; phylum Actinomycetota; class Actinomycetes; order Micrococcales; family Microbacteriaceae; genus Frigoribacterium; species Frigoribacterium sp. PvP054. The sequence goes on along the minus strand of NZ_JBEPPU010000004.1, from coordinate 231,993 downwards.
GTTCGAGCTTGCCGGGCACGTTCGGCCGCTTGACCACGACCCGTCCGGTCAGCACTCCGTCGGCCCATCGGATGCTGTCCTCGAGAAACGAGGCCGGGCCGAAGGCCACGTCGACGATGCCGAGTTCGAGCGCCTGGGCGGGTTTGAGCGTGCGGTTGTTCTTCAACGGGTTCTCGATGACGACCTTGAGGGCGTTCTCGATGCCGATGAGGTTCGGCAGCAGCCAGGCGCCACCCCAGCCGGGGATGATCCCGAGGAACACCTCGGGCAGGGCGATCGCCGCGGCCGACGAGTCGACCGTGCGGTAGTCGGCGTGCAGGCCGATCTCGAGCCCACCGCCGAGGGCGAGCCCGTTGACGAACACGAAGGTGGGCACGCCGGCGTCGTGCAGCTTGCCCAGCACGGCATGGCCGAGCCGTGCCAGTTCGCGGGCGACGTCTCGACTGGGGATGGCGCTGACCTTGCTCAGGTCGGCACCCGCCGCCAAGAAGTACGGCTTGCCCGTCACGGCGATCGCCGCGATCTCACCCGAGGAGGCGCGGGTGCGGACCGCGTCCAGGGTCGCGCCGAACTCGTGCAACGACGCCGGCCCCAGGGTGCTCGGTCGGGTGTGGTCGCGGCCGTTGTCGAGCGTGACGAGGGCGAGGACGCCCCCGGACGGCAACGGGACGTCGTGGACGTAGGAGTGCGTGACGACCTCGTCGGCCGACAGCTCGGTCAGTTGTTCGATCGCCGTGCTCATGCGCGCGCCGCCTTCCGCGAGTGGTGGGGGTTCTCCCAGATGACGCTGCCGCCCTGGCCGAGTCCGATGCACATGGCGGTGAGGCCGTAGCGCACCTCGGGGTGCTGCTCGAACTGACGGGCCAGCTGGATCATCAGGCGCACGCCCGACGAGGCCAGGGGGTGCCCGACGGCGATGGCGCCGCCCCAGGGGTTGACGCGGGGGTCGTCGTCGTCGATGCCGAAGTGGTCGAGCAGCGACAGCACCTGCACGGCGAAGGCCTCGTTCAGTTCGAACAGCCCGATGTCGTCGATCGAGAGGCCGGCCTTGCGCAGGGCCTTCTCGGTGGACGGGACGGGACCGATGCCCATGATCTCGGGCTCGACGCCGGCGAAGGCGAAGCTGACCAGGCGCATCTTGGGGGTGAGGCCCAACTCCTTCGCGGCCGCGCCGGACGCCATGAGGCTGACCGTCGCGCCGTCGTTGAGTCCGGACGAGTTGCCCGCCGTGACGCGACCGTGCGGTCGGAAGGGCGTACGCAGGCCGGCCAGCCCCTCCATCGTGGTCTCGGGCCGGGGTGCCTCGTCACGGGTCGCCAGCCCCCAGCCCTGGTCGGTCTTGATCGCGACCGGGACGAGGTCGGGCTGGATCTGGCCGGCGTCGTAGGCCGCGGCCAGCTTCTGCTGCGACCGCATCGCGTAGCGGTCGGACCGCTCTCTGGTCAGCTGCGGGAACCGGTCGTGGATGCGCTCGGCCGTGTTGCCCATGTTCAGGGCCTCGCCGCTGACGAGCTTCTCGGCGACGAACCGCGGGTTCGGGTCGGCGGCGAAGCCCATCGGGTGGCGACCCATGTGCTCGACGCCGCCGGCGAGGGCGACGTCGTAGGCGCCGAACGCGATGCCGCCGGCGACGGTGGTGACGCTGGTCATGGCGCCGGCGCACATGCGGTCGATCGCGTAACCGGGCACGGACCGGGGCAGGCCGGCCAGCAGCGCCGTCGTGCGACCGAGGGTGAGCCCCTGGTCGCCCTGCTGCGTCGTCGCCGCGATGGCGACGTCGTCGATGCGTTCGGGCGGGAGGGACGGGTTGCGTTCGAGGAGGCCCTTCATCGCCTTCACGACCAGGTCGTCGGCCCGGGTCTGCCAGTACATGCCTTTGTCGCCGGCCCGACCGAACGGGGTGCGTACCCCGTCGACGAACACGACATCGTTGCTCTCGGCCACATTGCCTCCAGTGTCAGGATCTGCTCCCGATCTTAGGGACGACGTCGAGGGCCCGAGAATCGTTCGAGCAATCCTACGAAGGCCCGTCGCCCGTCGGCTCGGGCTCTTGGTGGGCGTCGACAAAGGCCTCGGCGACGGCCTCGGCCACGGCGTCGACCTGCCACGCCCGTGCCCCGAGCTCGACCAAAGCCGCCGAGATCGTCGGCGTGTCGAAGGGGATCGGCGGGTCCCAGGCGAGACGGCGGAGGGTCTCGGGCGTGAGCAGGTTCTCGACGGGGAGGTCGAGCCCCTCGGCGATGTCGGTGACGCGCGGCCGCACCGCCTTGTACCGGGCGTCGGCGAGGGGGTTCTTGTCGGCCCACGAGCGGGGAGGCGGCAGCGTGTCGCTGGCCGGGCCGCGGTGCGACGGCAGGTCGGTGGTGGCGCGACCGCGTTCGATGGCCGCGAACCACCGGTCGAGTTCGCTGCGGCTCGCGCGGCCGACGAACTCCTTCAGGCCGGCCAGGGCGCGCTTGTCGGTGGGCATGGCCCGGGTGGCCGCGACGAGCGACGAGTCGGGCACGAGTCGCCCGGGGGCCGTGTCGATCTCGCGGGCGTAGTCGTCGCGGGCCTGCCAGAGCTCGCGGGCGACGGCCAGCGACCGCGATCCGCGCAGGCTGTGCAGCCCCGTCAGGCGACGCCACGGGTCGACGCGGGCGGGCTTGGCCTCGCGGCGCAACGTCGCCTCGAACTCCTGGCGGGCGATCTCGAGCTTGCCCGCGTCCGCGAGCACCGCCTCCATGGCGTCACGCAGGTCGACGAGCAACTCGACGTCGAGCGCGGCGTAGACCAGCCAGCTCTGCGGCAGGGGCCGCGTCGACCAGTCCGCCGCGCTGTGCTCCTTCGCCAGGTGGACGCCGAGCAGCTGCTCGACGACGGCTCCGAGGCCGACCTTCGGCAGGCCGGCGATGCGGGCACCGAGCTCGGTGTCGAAGATGCGGCTGGGGTCGAGGCCCACCTCGCGCAGGCACGCGAGGTCCTGGCTGGCGGCGTGCAGCACCCACTCCTCGTCGCCGATGACGTCCTGCAGCTCGTCGAACGAGCCGATGGCCGGCGGGTCGAGCAGGAACACCCCGGACCCCCGTCGGAACACCTGGATCAGGTACGCCCGTTGCGAGTAGCGGTATCCGGAGGCGCGCTCGGCGTCGATCGAGACGGGCCCGGTGCCGGCCCGGATCGCCTCGACGGCGGCGAGGTAGCCCTCGCGGTCGTCGATGACGACCACCTCGCCGTGGACCGAGTCCGCGGTCTCGACCTGGGGTCGGACGGTCACCCTCGGCCCGACGCCGCCGGGGCCGTCGCCGACGGGTGTTGCCTCGTCTGGTGTCGCTGTGGTCATGTCTCCGCTGTTCCTGTCCGGGGGCGCCGTCGTGGTCCGGTCGCGCCGTTCGGTCCGATGGGTCAGTCCCGCCCGACCCGCCGCGAGGCGAGGAGCGTGACGCCCTCCACCGTCGGGGGCAACCCGGCGAGCGTGCAGATCAGCTCGCTCCAGGCCTCGATGTGCGGGGCCAGGTCGGTGGTGGTGGGACTCCACGAGGCCCTGAGCTCGAGCTGGGCCCCGTCGCCGTGGCTGGCCAACTCACCGTATCCGGTCGAGAGGATCTTCGTGGCGGTCCCCGAGGCCTGGCCGTACGAGGCGCCGCGGGCGTCGAGGCTGTCGACCAACCACGACCAGGCGACGTCCGCCACGAACGGGTCGAGGGCGATCTCGGTCTCGAGGGGGGCCTGCGCGAAGGCGACGACCCGGAACGGCCCGCCCCAGGCCTCGGGCTCGTCCTCGTCGTAGAGGAGCACGAAGCGCCCCGTGCCGAGGTCGGGATCGGGGCGGCCCGCGGCGCCGACCACGTCGCCGGCGAGGGCCAGCGCGTGCGGCGCGAGGCCGCTCGGCGCCGGGATCTCGATCATGGCGAGGGCGTCCCGGGCGGAGGCGCGGTGGACGGACTCGACGGCCGCGGCGAATGCGGGCGGCCGGGTCAACGTCGGGGGGATCTCGGACACCCTCGAAGACTAGGGTCGAACCCGAGGGCGACCCCCGCGGCACGCCGCGCCCGGCTCAGCAGATCCACAGGTCGCCCCGCAGCCACCTGCCGCCGCCCGAGGAGCCGCCCGTGACCCGCCCTGCATCCACCGGTCGAGGGGGCGTCGGCCCGCTCGCGATCGTCTCGATCGCCGTCGGTGGCACCGTCCTCGTGTCGGCGGTGGCCCTCGCGTCGGGTGTCGTGGCCATCGCGCGGAAGATCGTGACGCCCGCGCGTCGGCGACGCGACGACGTCCGGGTCGAGGCACACGACGCCGCGAGCGGGACGGTGACCCTGACCTCGACGCCCGACACGCGCCTCCCCGGCCGGTACAGCTTCTGGTTCGACCGCGGGCGGGGGCACGCCCGCCTCGGCGAGGTCGTCCGGGACGACGGACGACACGTGGTCCGCCGGGTCGAAGGCGTCGAGGGCGGCGACCTCGACCGCGCCCGCCACGGTCGCATCGGCGGGTGGCTGTTCCCGACGCCGCACGACGCGGGCCTGGTCGCCCACGAGGTGTCGGTGCCCACCGAGGTGGGAGCGGCGCCGGCGTGGCTCGTCCCCGCAGCGCACGGCACCCACGGCCCGTGGACGATCGCCGTGCACGGCCGGGGCGTGACCCGCGCCGAGACCATCCGCGGCGTTCCGGTCTTCCACCGGCACGGCGTCACCTCGCTGCTCGTGTCGTACCGCAACGACGGCGAGGCGCCCCGGTCGTCGGACGGCCGGTACGCCCTGGGCGACACCGAGTGGCGCGACGTCGAGTCGGCCCTCCGGTACGCCCTCGACCACGGTGCGACGTCGGTCGTCCTGACGGGCTGGTCGATGGGCGGCGCCCTCGTGCTGCAGGCGGCGACGCGCTCGGCGCTCCGCGGGGCCGTCAGGGGGCTCGTGCTCGAGTCGCCCGTGGTGGACTGGCGGACGACCCTCGCGTACCAGGGAGCGGCCATGCGCGTGCCCCCGGTCGTCCAGGGCCTCGTCCTGCGCCTCCTCGGATCGCCCCTGCTCTGCCGACTGGCCGGCAGCGCCGAGCCGATCGACTTCGACCGGCTCGACCTCGTGGCGCGGTCGGGTGAGCTCGAGGTCCCGGTGCTCGTGCTGCACAGCGACGACGACGGTTTCGTGCCGTCCACGGCGTCGCACGCCCTGGCCGAGGCACGCCCCGACCTCGTGACCCTCGAGGCGTTCGACGTCGCCCGGCACACGAAGCTCTGGAACCTCGACCCCGAGCGGTTCGAGGCGGCGATCTCGGGGTGGCTCGAACGTCAGCGGCTCGCGGGCCCGCCCTCGACCGACCACCGGGCGTAGAGGGTGCTCTGCTCGTCGACGAGCAGCTGACCCAGCACGAGCGACGCCGGGTCGAACCGTTCGCGGCCGAACACCGGCAGGCCGCTGCCGATCACGACCGGTGACGTCGACAGGCACAGCTCGTCGACGAGCCCGTCGCGCAAGAACTGCCCGGCGAGCGACGGCCCGCCCTCGCAGACGAGCGAACGGAGGCGCTGGTCTCGCAGGCACCGCAGGATCGCCGCGGGCTCCAGCCGACCACCGTCGTCAGGCGCGGTCAGCACGGCCGCGGCCGCCCAGATCGCCTCGCCGAGGGTCTCGCGGACCCGGGCCCGGGCGGACGACGGGCAGACGACGACGACGCGCTCGGCCTCGGTCGGATCCATCCGGTGCCCGGACAGGTCGCCGGACGACGTGACGACGACCAGCCGGGACGACTTCGGCACCCGGTAGCCCTCGGCTCGCACGCTGGCCGCGCCGACGAGCACCCCGTCGGCGAGCGCGCGGATCGCCGCCAGGATCGTCCGGTCGGTGGCGTTGCTCAGGGTCTCGGAGGTGCCGTCCGAACCCGCGGCGTCCCCGCTGACCGCGGCGATGAGGTTCAGCCGGAGCCAGGTCTCGCGGGGCGGGTCGTACAGCTCGCGGATCCGCGCGGGCGCCCCCGCGTCGTCGATGTCGAGCTCGAGCCCGACGTCGGTCGGCCGCTCGAGCGCGTGCAGGACGCGCAGCGTCACGCGGCGGCGGTCCGCTCGCGGATCTGACGCTTGGCCCGACCCAGGAGGGCGGTCATGCCCCGGATGCGCAGCGGGCTGACCGCCTCGGTCAGTCCGATGGTCTGCGGGTAGTCGTCGGGGACGTCGTCGAGCACCTGCTCGACCGTGAGCCCGTCGAGCCCCTGGGCGAGGATGGACGCGAACCCCCGCGTCGTCGGCGCCTCGCGGGGAGCCGTGGCGTGCAGGTGGACGCGGCCCTCGGCGACCTCGACGAAGAGGAACACGGGGGACTGGCACTCGACCACCCGCTCGAGCAGGTCGGGGTGGTCGGCGTAGCGCTCGGGCAACTCGGGCAGCTCGTTCGAGAACTCGAGCAGCAGCTGCAGGCGGTTGCGGACGTCGAGGGCGAGGAACTCCTCGCGGATCTCGACGAGTGCCTCGGGCAGTGCGCCGGGGGAGGCGGCCACGTCGGTCACCGGGCCGGCACCTCGCCCGGCTCGGTGCCCTGGACGATCGGGACGCGCACGGCGCTGCCCCACTCGGTCCACGAGCCGTCGTAGTTGCGGACGTCCTCGAAGCCCATGAGGTGCGTCAGGACGAACCAGGTGTGGCTCGACCGCTCACCGATGCGGCAGTAGGCGACGACCTGGTCGCCGTCCGCCAGGCCCGCGCCCTCGCGGTAGATCGCGTCGAGCTCGGCGATCGGACGGAAGGTGCCGTCGTCAGCGGCGGCCTTGCCCCACGGCACGTTCTGCGCGCTCGGGATGTGGCCGGCGCGGAGGGCTCCCTCGTCGGGGTAGGCCGGAGCCGTCGTGCGCTGACCCGAGAACTCCTCGGGCGACCGCACGTCGATCAGGGGCTTGCCGAGGTGGGCCAGCACGTCGTCCTTGTAGGCCCGGATGACGCTGTCGTCGCGCTCGACGACGGGGTAGTCCGTCGGCTCGACCGCCGGGGCGTCGGTCGTGTAGTCGCGCCCCTCGGCCTCCCATTTGGCGCGGCCGCCGTCGAGCAGGCGGACGTCCTCGTGACCGAACAGCGAGAACACCCAAAGGGCGTAGGCGGCCCACCAGTTGTTCTTGTCGCCGTAGATCACGACGGTGCTGTCGCGCGAGATGCCGCTGCGGGCCATGAGGGCGGCGAAGCCCTCGCCGTCGACGTAGTCGCGCTGGACGGGGTCGTTCAGGTCGAGGTGCCAGTCGATCTTGACGGCGCCGGCGATGTGGCCGGTCTCGTAGAGCAGGACGTCCTCGTCGGACTCGACGACGACGAGCCCGGGGGTGCCGAGGTGCTGGTGCAGCCACTCGGTGCTCACGAGTCGCTCGGGGTGGGCGTACTCGCCGAAGCGGGCGGACGTGTCGTGCTCGACGGCCATGGTGTCTCCTCGTTCAGGTGTCGGGATGGGGCCGGCGGCGGGCGACGGGTCGTGCCCGGCGGCGTAGGATCGCCTCTGCTCGGCCCCGTCGAGGTTACGCATGCCGCGTGACCGTCGCCCGGGAACCGTACGACTCTGACACATCCCCGCCCCCACCACCGCGAGGCCGCCGCCATGCCCCCCGAATCCGTCAGCACGCTCGTGTCGTTGACCGACCGCACCCCGACGATCACCGGGGCCGAGATCGTGACGCAGCTCGTGCCTCCTCGTCAGTTCGACGAGGCCTCGCTCGAGAACTACCGGCCCGACCCCGACTTCGCGTCGCAGGCCGAGGCCGTCGCCGCCGTGACGGCGTTCGGCGGCGCGGGTGCCGAGGCACCGAAGAGGGGCCTGTTCCGCAAGAAGCCGGTCGTCCCGGCCGTCCGCCCGGGGCTCTACCTCGACGGCGGCTTCGGCGTGGGCAAGACCCACCTGCTGGCCGCCCTCTGGAACCGCACGACGGGGCGGCGGTACTTCGGCACGTTCATCGAGTACACGGCGCTCGTCGGTGCCGTCGGCTACGCCGGTGCGGCCTCGCAGCTGAAGGGCGCGTCCCTGGTATGCATCGACGAGTTCGAGCTCGACGACCCGGGCGACACGATGATGATGACCCGGTTGCTCGGCGACCTGGCCGACGACGGCACGCGCATCGCGGCCACCTCGAACACCCCGCCCAACGCACTCGGCGAGGGCCGATTCGCCGCGGCGGACTTCCTCCGCGAGATCCAGGGGTTGAGCGACAAGTTCCTCACGCTGCGCATCGACGGCGACGACTACCGACGCCGTGAGGTCGAGGCCAGGGCCCACGTGGTCGACGACGTCGACCACGCCGCGGCCGCCGTCGGGGGCACCGTCTCGCTCGACGACTTCGACGGCGTCGTCCGACACCTCGCGACCGTCCACCCCAGCAAGTACGTCAAGCTCGTCGACGACCTCGACGCGGTCGGCCTGCGTGACGTGCACGTGCTCACCAGCCAGGTCGACGCCCTGCGCCTCGTGGCGTTCGTGGACCGCCTCTACGACGCCCAGATCCGGGTCGTCGCCTCGGGCACACCCCTCGACCAGGTCTTCTCGGACGAGATGCTCGCCGGCGGTTACCGCAAGAAGTACCTTCGTGCCGTGTCGCGCCTGGTGGCTCTCACCTCGCTCTGACGACGTCCCCACCCGGTGCCGGGCGATCGGAAACACGTTGTTTACCTGAGCCCGGATCGTGTTACATCGGGGAAACAATCCCGCACACGGACCGAAACCTCACCCCGAGACACTGGGGGCCGCACCGGACGAGAGCGTTCGTCACCACAGCCCGCCACCTGGCGCGTTCGACCTCGACGTCGGTGCCTCCCCGACTCAGCAACTCGAGAGGTGACCCGTACATGGAACTCGACCAAGGCAACACCGCCTTCCTGCTCATCTGTGCGGCGCTCGTGCTGCTCATGACCCCCGGCCTGGCCTTCTTCTACGGCGGACTCGTCAAGGCCAAGAGCGTGATCAGCATGATGATGCTGAGCTTTGGGGCCATGGGCCTGATCGGCGTGCTGTGGGTGCTCTTCGGGTACTCGATCGCGTTCTCGAACGGGCCTGAGGGCCCCGCGGGCACGGACAGCTTCATCGGCATCGACGGCGTCCTCGGCTTCGACTGGAAGACCCTAGGCCTCCAGCAGCTGTACACGGACGCCGTCGCCGGCGGCAGCGGGGCCTACCCGACGATCGCGTTCGCGGCGTTCCAGGCCACCTTCGCCATCATCACGGTGGCTCTCGTCTCGGGCGCCATCGCCGACCGTGCCAAGTTCGGGGCCTGGATGGTCTTCGCCGGGGTCTGGGCCACCGTGGTCTACTTCCCCGTCGCCAGCTGGGTCTTCAACTTCACGCTCGGAGACGACGGATCCGTCGTCGACGGCGGCTGGATCGCCAGCATGGGCGTCATCGACTTCGCCGGCGGCACCGCGGTGCACATCAACGCCGGTGCGGCCGGTCTCGCCCTCGCCCTCGTCCTGGGCAAGCGCGTCGGGTTCGCCAAGGGCGCCGACAAGCCGCACAACCCTCCCTTCGTGCTGTTGGGTGCGGGCCTGCTCTGGTTCGGGTGGTTCGGGTTCAACGCGGGGTCCGAGCTCGCGGCCGACGGGATCGCCGCCGTCGCCTTCATGAACACCATCGCCGCTCCCGCCGCCGCCATCATCGGCTGGCTGGTCGTCGAGAAGGTCAAGGACGGCAAGGCCACGTCCGTCGGGGCCGCGTCGGGCGCCGTCGCCGGCCTGGTCGCCATCACGCCGGCCTGCGCCACCCTCAGCCCCCTCTGGGCGATGGTCCTGGGCCTGCTGACCGGTGCCGTCTGCGCGATCGCCATCGACCTCAAGTTCAAGCTCGGCTTCGACGACTCGCTCGACGTGGTCGGCATCCACCTCATCGGTGGTCTCATCGGCACGCTCTACATCGGCTTCTTCTCGACCGACTACGGCCTGTTCTTCGGCCACGGACCCGCGCAGCTCGGCATCCAGGCCCTGGCCGCCGTCGTCGTGCTCATCTACTCGTTCGTCCTGGCCTACGTCATCGGCTTCGCGATCGAGAAGACCATCGGCTTCCGGGTCAAGAACGAGGACGAGGTCGCCGGCATCGACCTCGCCATCCACGGCGAAGAGGGCTACGTGCTCGAGAACTCGCGCGCCTGACCCTTCCTGCACGACGAACGGCCCCGGTCCTCGGACCGGGGCCGTTCCGCGTCCGCCGGACGCGTCCCGCGACAGAGCGCAGGAGGCGCGGTGCGGGATACCCTCGCACCGCGCCTCCTGCGCGTGGTCGCGTCGTGGGCCCGGGCCCGACTCGACCCGTCGCCCTCAGGCCTGCGAGAACCAGACGGTGGTCTCGCCCGGCACCTCGGTGACGCCGGCGAGCGTGTCGTGCAGCGGTTCGCTGGAGGCCAGGACGCGGGCGCCGGCGGGCAGGTCGACGGGGCCGCCGCCGAAGTTCGTGAGCGAGTGCCAGCCGTCGTGCCGGGAGAAGTGCACGACCTCGTCGGAGGCGTCGTCCGCCCAGCGGAGGCTCTCACCCTGCTGCAACTCGCGTCGCAGGGCGAGCGCGCGACGGTAGATCGACAGGGTGGACTCGTCCTCGTCGTCCTGCACCGAGACGGCCAGGTCCTCGAACCACTCGGGCTGCGGCAGGTGGGGTGCGTGGTCGCCGAAGCCCAGGGCGGGCTCGCTGGTGTCCCAGGGCAGGGGCACCCGGCTGCCGTCGCGGCCCTTCCGCCGATGGCCGGTGCGGATCCAGACGGGGTCCTGCAGGTCGTCGGGCTGCAGGTCGGCCACCTCGAAGAGGCCGAGCTCCTCGCCCTGGTAGACGTAGGCCGAGCCGGGCAGGGCCAGCATCAACAGCGTCGCGGCCCGCGCCCGACGCAGGCCCGCGTCCGGGTCCAGGGTCGGTCGACGACCGTCGCTCAGGACGAAGGCGTCGAGGTCCTGCCCCTTCGGCAGGCCGTAGCGCGTGGCGTGCCGGACGACGTCGTGGTTCGAGAGCACCCAGGTGCTCGTCGCCCCGCTGACGGCGGCCTGGTCGAGGGTCGACGCGATGATCGTGCGGAACTGCTCGGCGTCGAAGTCGGCCCGGGTCAGGGCGAAGTTGAAGGCCTGGCCGAGCTCGGTGGGGCGAGCGTAGAGCGGTACGCGCTCGGGCTGCACCCAGGCCTCGGCGACCGCGCTGCGGGGCGGGTCGTACTCGTCGAAGACCCGGCGCCATCCCTCGAAGATGGTGTGCACCTCGTCGCGGTCGTAGAGCGGGTCGCTGCCGTCGACCGGCAGCACCGAGCGTTCGGCGGCGTCGCGCAGAGGCTCGGTCAGGTCCTTCGCCAGCCCGTGGGCGACGTCGACCCGGAAGCCGTCGACGCCGCGGTCCGACCAGAAGCGCAGCGTGTCCTCGAAGTCGGCGCGCACCTCGGGGTGGCTCCAGTCGAGGTCGGGCTGCTCGGGGGCGAAGAGGTGCAGGTACCACTGCTCGGGCGTGCCGTCGGGGCGGTGCAGACGGGTCCAGGCGCCCCCGCCGAAGTTCGACGCCCAGGTCGACGGGGGAGTGTCTCCGCCGTCGCCGAGGCCGTCCCGGAAGACGTATCGGGCCCGGGCGGCGCTGCCCGGGTCAGAGGCCAGGGCCTCGCGGAACCACGCGTGCTCGCTCGAGGTGTGGTTGGGGACGATGTCGACCACGACCTTGATGCCGGCGGCGTGCAGCGCGGTGACCATCTCGTCGAAGTCGTCCAGGGTGCCCAGCCGCGGGTCGACGTCGCGGTAGTCGGCGACGTCGTAACCGCCGTCGGCCAGGGGTGACGGGTAGAACGGGCTGAGCCAGACGGCGTCCACGCCGAGCCGCCGCAGGTACGGGACGCGCGAGGTCACGCCGGCCAGGTCGCCGAGGCCGTCACCGTTCGCGTCGGCGAAGCTGCGCGGGTAGACCTGGTAGACGACCGCCTGGCGCCACCAGTCGGCGTCGGTGGCGAGGGAGGGGCGGTCCGGGGAGGCGCGCGCGGCAGGGGAGTCGGGGGAGTCGGTCATGGGGTGAGGATGCCACGACTCGGGCGACCACGGCCCGCACGACGCCCGGGGCCGGGAGGCGACGGGTCACGCCGGTGAGACGACGAGAGGCCCTGCTTCCGCAGGGCCTCTCGCGATGGTGGTGGGCGATACCGGGCTCGAACCGATGACCTCTTCCGTGTGAAGGAAGCGCGCTACCAACTGCGCCAATCGCCCGTGTGGGACTCGACGATGCTAGTGCATCGCGGGCCGGGAACGCCATTCGGCGCACCGCGGCACGGCTCTCGTGGACCGTGCCGACCACGGTCCGAGACACGAACATCCCTCGATTTGGTTTCTGCCCCGGGGTGTGGGTATTGTTCTTTTGCACGCAGAAATGCAAAGCGAAATGCGGATGTGGCGCAGCGGTAGCGCATCACCTTGCCAAGGTGAGGGTCGCGAGTTCGAATCTCGTCATCCGCTCGAGTGTAATGCTCACCAGAGGGTGGTCCACCGACTGGTGGCCTCCCTCTGGGGGCTACTCGTATGGTGGAGTGGCCGAGAGGCGAGGCACCGGCCTGCAAAGCCGTTCACGCGGGTTCAAATCCCGTCTCCACCTCCATACGATCAAGACCCTGGTCTAGACTCGATGTGGTAATTGAATAGGGCGGTTCGAGATCCTGATCTCGCATCGCAGAAGCATGAGCGATTGGCGCAGCGGTAGCGCGCTTCCCTGACACGGAAGAGGTCGCTGGTTCGATCCCAGTATCGCTCACACACAGAAAGCCCCGGCCTCGGCCGGGGCTTTCGTCTTGTCCGGGCGTCGTCGGACCTCGAGCCACCGGCACGGAGGCGGCGGCCTCACGGCTCGATGCTCGACACCTGCCGCTCGACGGGGGGACGCGAGCGGCAGGTCGTCACGATCGACGGCACATCCCTCACGGGGCGCCGACACCGCCCAGGGTGCCCGGGTCGGTGCCGAGGCCGACGCCCTTACCGTTTCCGGTGCCGCCGTTTCCGTTTCCGTTGTTGCCGTCGGTTCCGTTGCCGTTGTTGCCGTCGTTGCCGGGCCCGCTGTTGCCGGGTCCGCTGCCCCCGCCCGGGGCGTCGACCCCGGGGACCTCCACCGTCGGGGGAGTCACGGGGTCGACCGTGGGCTCCGTCGTCGGCTCGACCGGCGCCTCCTGGGTCGGGCTGACCTCGTCCGAGGGCGTCGGATCGGCAGGCGACTCGTCGGACGGTTCCTCGGACGGCGACGAGTCGTCGCCGGTCGATCCGGACGGCGCGGTCGACGGATCGGTGTCGACGCTCGGAGTCGACGTGTCGGCCGGATCGACCGTGCCGCCGTCCCGGGTCGCCGCCCAGCCGATGCCCGCCGCGAGCAGGAGCGCGACGACGAGGGCCGCCACGACGACGGGCCAGCGTCGGCGACGTTCCGGCGCCTGCGTGGCCTCGGGGTCGGCGACGAAGGCGGCGGCAGCCGGGCCGGACGCCGTCCCCGCCCCGAGCACCTGCGTCCTGGTCTCGTCCCGCGGCAGCGCGCGGGTGGGCGCGTCACCCAGGGGCAGGCCGGCGGTGGCGGCGTCGGGCGCGGCCATCACGCGGGTCACGGCGTCGGTCGACCCGGCCCCGTCTGCGGCCAGCGTCCGGGCGGCCCGGGCGACCTCGGCGGCCGCCGGGCGGTCCTCGGGTGAGCGGGCCGTCATCCGGGTCAACAACCCGACCCAGCCCGACCCGATCGAGGACGGGATCTCCGGGTCGCGGGTCAACCGTGCCATGACGGACTCGACGACCGAACCCGTGAACACCCGACGCCCGGTCAGCGCCTCGACCAGCACGAGCCCGAGTGAGTAGACGTCGGACGCCGGGGCCGGCGGACGCCCCTCGGCCTGCTCGGGGCTGACGAAGGCGGCGGTGCCCATCAGGGTGCCCGTGGCCGTCACCCGCGTGGAGTCGATCAGGTACGCGATGCCGAAGTCGGCGAGCTTGGCCCGACGGGGGTCGCCGTCGTGGTGCGGCGAGGCGAGCAGGATGTTCGCGGGCTTGACGTCGCGGTGGACGACGCCGGCACGGTGGACGGCGGCGAGGCCGTCCGCGACGTCACCGAGCAGCGCGGCGGCCTCGGCGTGCGACAGGGGGCCGTCGGCGAGCACCGTCTGAAGGGTCGGACCGTCGACGTACTCCATCACGAGGTAGGCGTCGTCGTCGTGACCGTCGCCCTCGACGCGGGCGTCGTAGAGCGTCACGAGTCCCGGATGGTTCAGCGAGGCGAGGAGGCGCACCTCGCTCACCTGCCGGCCGAGGTCGTGGACGTCGTGCCCGTCCGACGAGAAGAGCTTGACCGCGACGTCGCGCCCGAGGTCGAGGTCGTGGGCCCGGTACACGGCTCCCATGCCGCCGCGACCGACGATCGCGTCGAGACGGTAGCGACCGCCCACGGTCGTGCCGAGGCGGGGGTCGCCCTGGTCGCGGGGGCTCACGCGCCCGCCCCCGTCGCGACGTCGAGCGGCCGGGACGACGAGGTGGACCGTCCGCCTCGTCCCGGACGGTGGGACGCCACGGCGTCCCAGACGACCTCGGCCACGGCCGACTTCGACCCCGCGGACTCGAAGACGACGGCACCCTCGGCGTCGATCACGACGACGGCCGTGTCGTCGGCGCCGAACCCGGTCGTCCAGCCGACGGCGTTGAGGACGAGCAGGTCCGCCCCCTTGCGGCGTTGCTTGGCTCGCCCGAGCGAGAGCAGTTCGTCCCGGTCACCGGCGGTCTCGGCGGCGAAGCCGACGACCACCTGCCCGTCCGGACGCCGCGCGACGAGGCCCGCGAGGACGTCGGGGGTGCGGACGAGGCGGAGGGTCAACTCGTCGCCCGCGTCGTCCTTGCGGATCTTGCCGTCGGCCACCGAGACGGGACGGTAGTCGGCGACGGCCGCGGCCATGACGACGACGTCTGCCTGGGGTGCGTGCTCGGCCAGGGCGGCCTCGAGCTCGAGCGCGGTTCCGACGTCGACCAGGTCGACGTCGTCCCGCCCCACGAGGCGCTGCCGGACGGCACCGTCGAGGGCGGCGCCGACGACGGTGACGTGGGCTCCACGGTCGGCGGCGGCGAGGGCCAGGGCGGCCCCCTGCTTGCCGCTCGACCGGTTGCCGACGAAGCGCACGGGGTCGAGGGGCTCGCGGGTGCCACCGGCGGAGACGACCACCCGCAGGCCGTCGAGGTCGCCGACCCGCGCCTCCTGGGCCGAATCGCCCGCAGCACCGGACGGGTCGCCCGCAGCGCCGGCCGGGCCGCCGGCGTCGGCAGCGTCGGGGACGAGGGCCAGGGCTGCGGCGACGATCTCGTCGGGCTCGCTGAGGCGCCCGGGCCCCACGTCCCCGCCGGTCAGCGGCCCGTCGTCGGGCCCGACGACGGTCACCCCGCGAGACCGCAGCAGTGCGACGTTGGCGACCGTGGCGGGGTTCAGCCACATCTCGGTGTGCATGGCGGGCGCGACGACGAGCGGCGCGGTGCTCGCGAGGATCGTCGTGCCCAGCAGGTCGTCGGAGAGGCCGTGGGCGATCTTGGCCAGCGTGTGCGCGGTCGCCGGTGCCACGACGATCAGGTCGGCCCGCTGGCCGAGGGCCACGTGCCGCACCTCGGCGACGTCGTCGAAGACCGAGGTGTGCACGGGGTTGCGACTGGTGGCCTCCCAGGTGGGCGCGCCGACGAAGCGCAGCGCGGCCTCGGTGGGGACGACGTGCACGTCGTGCCCTCGCAGCACGAGTGCTCGGACGACGCCGACGGCCTTGTACGCCGCGATCCCACCCGAGACGCCGACGACGACGGACAGGCGACGCGGGGCGTCGGCGGGGGAGGAGCGGGGGTGGTCGTGCGTCACGATGGGCCTCGTCGATCGATGCGGCGGTCGGCCGACCCGGTGCCGGGTCGGTAGCGTTGGCCTCCACGATGCCGCATCCCGCGGCCGGACGTCGGTTCCCGACCCGACGCGCCCCCACCCTGAGGACCCCATGTGCACCGTCGTCGTCGCCGTCCAGCCGGGCGCGCCCTGGCCCGTCGTCTTCCTGGGGCTCCGTGACGAGTCGCCCGACCGCCCCTGGGACGAGCCCGGCGCCTGGTGGCCCGAGCTCGGCGACCGGGTCACGGGCGTGCACGACCGCGCGGCCGGCGGCGCGTGGCTGGCGACCGCCCGGGGCCCGAGCCGCGCCAGCGTCGTGCTCAACCGTCACGAGACGCCGGATCCGCCCTCGGGCGGCTGGACGACGCGCGGCACGCTGCCGCTGCGGGCCGCCGCCGACGGCCTGCTGCCCGACGGGCCGCAGACGACGCGCACCTTCAACCTGCTCACGGCGGACCCGGGAGGCGCGGTGCACTCCGTGTGGGACGGCGCCGTCACCAGGACGGCCCGCCTCGCCCCCGGGGTGCACCTCCTGACGCACGCCGCGCCCGACGACCGGAGCGTGCCCCGCGTCGACCGGTGGCTGCCCCGGTTCCGTGACGTCACGCCTCCGTCCGGTCCGTTGCCGACGGCGGCCGGGGGAGAAGGCAGCTGGACGCCGTGGCTCGACCTGCTCCGTGAGAGCAGTGCCCTGCCCACGGACGACGACGACGCGCTCGTCCGGGCCGACCTCGTCGACGGCCACCTGTTCCACTCGCTGTCGCTCAGCACGGTCGCCGTCTCGGTCGACGCGGTCGCCCACCGGCACGTCCGGCTCGACGGGGCGCCCTCGGTCGCCGAGGCGATCGAGAGACGGTGACGCAGACCCGTGGACGCCCGAGCCGGCGTCACGGGGAGTCATCGGGAATCACGCCCGCCCCCGCGGCGTTAGGGTCGTGAGGCTCGTCCGACCCCCGAGCCGCAGCAAAGGAACCCTCGTGAAGATCACCGCCGTCCGCACCGTCCGTCGCCTCGCCTCGGTCGGCGTCATCGCCGCCGCCGCCGTCGCCCTGGCCGCCTGCGCTCCCGCCTCCACCGACGGGGTCGTCCAGTCCACCGGCAGCGCGACCGCCGACACCGGCGCGGCGAAGAGCCTGTCCGACATCCAGGCGGCCGGCGAGATCGTCATCGGCACCGAGGGCACCTACCAGCCCTTCACCTACCACGAGGGCGGGTCCGGTGCGCTGACCGGCTACGACGTCGACGTCGCCACGGCCGTCGCCGAGAAGCTCGGCGTCACCCCGACCTTCGAAGAGACCCAGTTCGACGCCCTGCTCGCCGGGCTCACCGCCGGCCGCTTCGACCTCGTCGCGAACCAGATCTCGATCACCGACGAGCGCGAGGCGACGTACGACTTCTCGACGCCCTACACGGTCAGCCGCGGCGTCGTGATCACGGCCGCCGACAACACCGACATCACCTCGCTCGCCGACCTGAAGGGCAAGACGACGGCCCAGTCGCAGTCGAGCAACTTCTACACGACCGCCAAGGACGCGGGCGCCGACGTCCAGGTCGTCGAGGGCTGGGCCCAGTCGGTCGCACTGCTCGAGCAGGGCCGCATCGACGCGACGGTCAACGACGAGCTGACCTTCCTCGACTACGTCAAGACCAACCCCGACCAGGCCGCCGGCATCAAGATCGCGGCGACGACCGACGACGTCTCGCGCTCGGCCCTGGTCACCACCAAGGGCAGCGACGACCTCGTGACGGCGATCGACGACGCCCTCGCCGAGCTGAAGTCCGACGGCACGCTCTCGACCATCAGCGAGAAGTACTTCGGCCAGGACGTCAGCGAGTAGGCGTGCAGTCCTCCCTCGACCTGTTCTGGCGGTCGCTCTGGCCGATCGTGTCGGGGGCGCTCGTCGCGTCGATCCCGCTCGCCTTCGCGTCGATGGCCATCGGGCTGGTCATCGCCGTCGTCATCGCGCTCATGCGGCTGTCGGGGACGGCGGTGCTCGCGGGCATCGCCCGGGTCTACATCTCGATCATCCGGGGCACGCCCCTGCTCGTGCAGCTCTTCGTCGTGTTCTACGGCCTGCCGTCGATCGGCGTCAGGCTCGACCCGTGGCCGAGCGCGATCATCGCGTTCTCCCTGAACGTCGGCGGGTACGCCGCCGAGGTCATCCGGGCCGCCATCCTCTCGGTGCCCAAGGGCCAGTGGGAGGCCGCCCACACGATCGGCATGTCGCGCGGGCTCGCCCTCCGGCGCATCATCCTGCCGCAGGCCGCCCGGGTCTCGGTGCCACCGCTGTCGAACACGTTCATCAGCCTGGTCAAGGACACTTCGTTGGCGAGCGTCATCCTCGTCGTCGAGCTGTTCCGTCAGGCGGAGCAGATCGCGACCGTCTCGAACCAGTTCTTGCTGATCTACCTCGAGGCCGCCCTGGTCTACTGGGTGATCTGCCTGATCCTGTCGTTCGGGCAGGACGCCCTCGAGAAAAGATTGGACCGCCACGTTGCCCGCTGACGTCACCCCGCCCCGGCCGGCCGACGCGACCGGCGCCCCCGTGCTGACCGTCCGTGGTCTGCACAAGTCGTTCGGCTCGAACGAGGTGCTCCGGGGCATCGACCTCGAGGTGCGGCGCGGACGCGTCGTCGCGATCATCGGCCCGTCGGGCTCGGGCAAGACGACCGTGCTGCGCTCGCTCAACAGCCTCGAGGTGCCCGACGGGGGAGTGGTCACGCTCTCGGACGGTCGGTCGATCGACTTCGGTGGCACGGTCGGCACGCGCGACCTGCTCGCCCTGCGCGACCGGTCGTCGATGGTCTTCCAGCACTTCAACCTGTTCCCGCACCTCACCGTGCTGCAGAACGTCGTCGAGGGACCGGTGCGCGTCCAGGGTCGCGACGCGGGGGAGGCGCGGGCCGAGGCCGAGGCACTGCTCGCCCGGGTGGGCCTCGCCGAGAAGGCCGGCGCCTACCCCTCCGAGCTCTCGGGCGGGCAACAGCAGCGCGTGGGCATCGTCCGGGCGCTCGCCCTGCGACCCGAGTTGCTGCTCTTCGACGAGCCGACCTCCGCCCTCGACCCCGAACTGGTCGGTGACGTCCTGACGGTGGTCAAAGAACTGGCGGACGAGGGCTGGACGATGATCGTCGTCACCCACGAGCTCGAGTTCGCCCGTCGCGTGGCCGACGAGCTGCTCTTCATGGACGCCGGCGTCGTCGTCGAGCGCGGTCGGCCCGCCGACGTGCTCACGCGCCCCCGCGAGGCCCGCACCCGGCAGTTCCTGCAGCGGGTGCTCAAGCCGCTCGACGACTGACGGGGCCGCCGCGCCCGAGACGACCCGCGCCTCCTCGTCCACCGGACCAGGAGGCGCGGGTCGTCTCCGCGAGGACGCTCAGCCGAACAGGCGGTGCGACGCGAGGCGCGCGCCCTCGCCGAGCGAGGCCAGCTTCGCCGTGGCGATCTGCGGGTGGATGCGGCCGCCCAGTCCGCAGTCGGTCGAGGCGACGACGTTCTCGGGGCCGACCAGCGAGGCGAACCGTTCGATGCGGTCGGCCACGAGCTCGGGGTGCTCGACGACGTTCGTGGCGTGGCTGACGACGCCCGGGACGATCTTCTTGCCGGCCGGCAGCTCGACGTCGCGCCAGAGCTTCCACTCGTGGTCGTGGCGGACGTTAGCCGCCTCGAACGAGTACGAACCCGCGTCGATCTCGAGCATCAGGTCGACGATGTGGCGGAACTCGACGTCGGTCGTGTGGGGGCCGTGCCACGAGCCCCAACAGAGGTGGAACCGCACCTGCTCCGGCGGCAGGCCGCGGAGGGCGTGGTTGAGCGCCTCGACCCGGATGCGCGTGAACGCGCGGTAGTCCTCGACGCTCGGCTCGGGATTGATCTGGTCCCAGTTCTCGGCGATCGACGGGTCGTCGATCTGCACGGTGAGGCCGGCCTCGACGATCGCCGCGTACTCTTCGCGCAACACCTCGGCCCAGGCCCAGATGTGCTCCTCGTCGGTGGCGTAGAAGTCGTTCGCGATGCGGGCGCCGCTGCCCGGTGACAACGACGTGATGAACCCGGGCGCGTCGCCCGTCGCCGCGAGCCCGGCCTTCAGGTTGGCGACGTCGGAAGCGATGGCGTCGTGCCCGACGTACGTCAGCGGGCCCGTCGTGCTCGGGAACGGCGTGGCGCCCGACCCCGTGCCGATGCCCGAGGTCGGGTCCGTGTAGGCGTCGTGGAACGTCTGCCAGTCGCGGCGGTCGGGGAACGACGTCAGCCGGACGTCGCCGGGGGAGGACCGGACGGACGGCTGGCTGAAGACGTCCGACCCGGTCAGCGAGAGTCCGCTCACGCGCTGGAACGAGTACGACCACCAGGCGCCGTAGTCGACCGCGCTCGTCATGGCCTTGCCGTACTCGCCGTCACCGACGATCGTGATGCCGAGGTCGCGCTGGCGGCGGACGAGGTCGACGACGGCGTCGGTCAGCAGGGCGTCGAACTCGGGCGTGCGCTCGAGGGTGAAGCCGTCGTCGCCGAGGGCGCGGGCGTCGTTGGCGGCGATCAGCTCGGGAGTGCGCGGCAGGCTTCCCGCGTGGGTGGTCTCGATGCGGCCGGGGGTGGTCGTCATGGGGTGCTCCGTTCGTCGCCACCACTCTGGCCCTCGACCCCCGCCGGGGGCGACGCGCACGACACGGGGCGTCACAGCCGTGCGGTCGGGAACACCGGGCGGACGGGGACCGTTGCGTCCTGTGTCGGCCGACGCCGGGACCCTCGCGGTGCCTCGCTACGATCGACGGGAAGGGACACCGTGACCACCACCTCCGCACCATCCACCGCCCGCCCGGGGTTGTCCGACGACGACGCCCGACGTCTGCGCGCCGACTTCCCGCTGCTGCAGCAGGACGTCGCCGGCGAACCGCTCGCCTACCTCGACTCGGGGGCCACGGCACAGCGCCCGTCCGCGGTGCTCGACGCCGAGCGACGCTTCCTCGAGACCGTCAACTCGGCCGTGCACCGCGGGGCCCACACCCTCGCGGCCCTGTCGACCGAGGCCTACGAAGAGGCGCGCGAGACCGTCGCCCGGTTCGTCGGTGCCGACGTCGACGAGATCGTCTGGACCTCCAACGCGACCGACGCGCTCAACCTCGTCGCCTACGGCGTCGCGAACGCCACCCACGGTCGTGGGGGCGAGGCCGCGCGGCGCTTCGCGCTCGCCCCCGGCGACGAGATCGTCGTCACCGAGGCCGAGCACCACGCCAACCTCGTCCCGTGGCAGGAGCTCGCCGCGACGACCGGGGCCACGCTGCGGTTCGTCCCCGTCGGCGTCGACGGCACGTGGACGACCGCCGACGCGGCGTCCGTGATCGGACCCCGCACGCGCCTCCTCGCCTTCGCCCACGTCTCGAACGTCACCGGCTTCGTCGCGCCGGTCGCCGAGCTGGTCGCCCTGGCCCGTGCCGTCGGCGCCCTCGTGGTGCTCGACGCCTGCCAGTCGGCGCCGCACCGACCGCTCGACCTGCACGCCCTCGACGTCGACTTCGCCGCGTTCTCCGGCCACAAGATGCTGGGACCCACGGGCATCGGCGTGCTGTACGGCAGGGCCGGGCTGCTGGACGCCCTGCCCCCGTTCCGCACCGGGGGCTCGATGATCACGACGGTCACGATGAGCGGCGCGGAGTACCTGCCCGCCCCACAGCGCTTCGAGGCCGGGACGCAACCCGTGTCGCAGGCCGTCGCCCTCGCCGAGGCCGTCCGCTACCTCGAGGCGGTCGGCATGGACCGCGTCCGCGAGCACGAGGAGGCCCTGGCCGACCAGCTCGTCCGCGGGCTCTCGGCGATCGACGGCGTCACGGTCGTCGGCCCGCCCGCCGGGGTGCCGCGCTCCGGGCTCGCCAGCTTCGTCGTCGACGGGGTCCACGCCCACGACGTCGGGCAGTTCCTCGACGCCCGCGGCATCGCCGTTCGCGTCGGCCACCACTGCGCCCAGCCCCTGCACCGACGTCTCGGGGTGACGGCCACGACCCGGGCCAGCACCTACCTCTACTCGTCGGGCGACGAGGTCGAGCGCCTCGTCGACGGGGTCGCCGAGGTGCGTGCCTACTTCGGCGTCGCAGACGACGCCGACGGCGAGAAGGCCGCGGAGGCGCGGTGAGCGCCGCCCTCGACGGCCTGTACCAGCAGGTCATCCTCGACCACGCCAAGGCGAGGCACGGCGAGGGCGAGCTGCCCGGGGCCGACGCCCAACACTTCGAGCGCAACCCCACCTGCGGAGACGAGATCACCGTGCGCGTCGCCCTCGAGCCCGGCGGCGACCGCATCGCCGAGCTGCGCTGGCAGGGAGCCGGCTGCAGCATCTCGATGGCCTCGGCGTCGGTGCTCTCACAGCTGGCCCCGGGTCGCACGTTGGCCGAGCTCGACGCCCTCGTCGGGCAGTTCCGCGAGATGATGCGGTCGCGCGGAGCCGGCGAACCGGACGACGAGGTGCTCGGCGACGCCGTGGTGTTCCACGGGGTCTCGAAGTTCGTCATGCGCGTCAAGTGCGGCATGCTCGCGTGGGTCGCCGCCGAGGCGTGTTCGACCGAGCTGCGTGCGGCCTGAGCGGTCCGGGGGGACCGTCGCCGCCCCTCTCGTGCCCCGACCGGACGAGCGTCGGTCGGCGGCTAAAGTGGTCTCCGCCCCTCGACGATAGGAACCACCGCCGTGTCCGACCAGACCGACCTCGACCCGACCGCCTCCCCAGTCCCGTCCGGCCCCGCGGCCGTCGAGGCCACCGAGACGACGACCGGCTTCGACCTGTTCACCGACAAGGCGGTCGTGGCCGTGCGCGTGGCCGGTGAACTGCGTGACCTCGCGACCGAGCTGCAGGCGGGTGACGTGGCCGAGCCGGTCACGATCGACTCGCCCGACGGGCTCGCGATCCTGCGGCACTCGGCGGCGCACGTCATGGCGCAGGCCGTGCAGCAGATCAACCCCGAGGCCAAGCTCGGCATCGGGCCCCCCGTCACCGACGGCTTCTACTACGACTTCGACGTCGCCGAGCCCTTCACCCCCGACGACCTCAAGGCCATCGAGAAGGGCATGGAGCGCATCATCCGACAGGGCCAGCGCTTCCGTCGACGCGTCGTGAGCGACGACGAGGCGCGCGAACTGCTCGCCCACGAGCCGTTCAAGCTCGAACTGATCGGCCTCAAGGGCGGCTCGGCCGACGAGCTCGGTGCCGACGGCGAGTCCGTCGAGGTGGGCGGGGCCGAGCTCACCGTCTACGACAACGTCGACCCGAAGACCGGCGAGGTCGTCTGGTTCGACCTGTGCCGCGGTCCGCACGTTCCCAGCACGCGCCTCCTCGGCAACGCCACGAAGCTCATGCGCGTGGCCGCCGCCTACTGGCGCGGGTCCGAGAAGAACCCCCAGCTGCAGCGCATCTACGGCACCGCGTGGCCCACCAAGGACGACCTGCGCGCCTACCAGGCCCGACTCGAGGAGGCCGCCAAGCGCGACCACCGCAAGCTCGGTGCCGAGCTCGACCTGTTCTCGTTCCCCGACGAGATCGGATCAGGGCTGGCGATCTTCCACCCCAAGGGCGGCATCATCCGTCGCCAGATGGAGGACTACTCGCGCGAACGCCACGAGAAGGCCGGCTACGAGTTCGTCTACACGCCGCACATCACCAAGGCGGCCCTGTTCGAGACCTCGGGTCACCTGGGCTGGTACAAGGACGGCATGTTCCCGGCGATGCACCTCGACGAGGCCCGCAACGACGAGGGCGAGATCACGCGACAGGGCGCCGACTACTACCTCAAGCCCATGAACTGCCCGATGCACATCCTGGCGTACCGGTCGTCGGCCAAGTCGTACCGCGACCTGCCCCAGCGCCTGTTCGAGTTCGGCACGGTCTACCGCAACGAGAAGTCGGGCGTCATCCACGGCCTCACCCGCGTGCGCGGCATGACCCAGGACGACGCCCACATCTTCACGACGCGCGACGACATGGCGTCCGAGCTCAAGGGCACGCTCGACTTCGTGCTCAGCCTGTTGCGCGACTACGGTCTCGACGACTTCTACCTCGAGCTGTCCACGAAAGACCCCGAGAAGTACGTCGGCGACGACGCCACCTGGGACGAGGCCACGGCGACGCTGCGACAGGTCGCCGAGGAGACCGGGCTCGAGCTCGTGCCCGACCCGGCCGGTGCCGCGTTCTACGGCCCCAAGATCTCGGTGCAGGCGCGTGACGCCATCGGGCGCACGTGGCAGATGTCGACGGTCCAGCTCGACTTCAACCTGCCCGAGCGCTTCGACCTCGAGTACACGGCGGCCGACGGGTCGCGGCAGCGGCCGGTCATGATCCACCGGGCGCTGTTCGGCTCCATCGAGCGGTTCTTCGGCGTGCTCACCGAGCACTACGCCGGGGCGTTCCCCGTGTGGCTCGCCCCGGTGCAGGTCGTCGCGATCCCCGTGGCCGACGAGTACGGCGACTACCTCGACGAGGTCGTCGCGAGGCTGCGACAGGTCGGGGTCCGTGCCCAGGTCGACCACAGCGACGACCGGATGCCCAAGAAGATCCGGACGCACACCAAGGCCAAGGTGCCGTTCCAGCTCATCGCCGGCGAGGACGACCGCGCGGCCGGCGCGGTCAGCTTCCGGTACCGGGACGGTTCGCAGGAGAACGGCGTGCCGGTCGACGAGGCCGTCGCCAAGATCGTCGCCGCCATCGAGACCAAGGCCCAGGTCTGACCGTGACCGTCGAGGGGACCGCGGCCGAGTCGTCCGCCGACTTCGCCGCGGTCCCCGATGCGTTCCAGCGCCTCTGGACCCCCCACCGGGCGGTGTACGTCGAAGCGGGGCAGGGCGCCCACGACGAGTCGTGTCCCTTCTGCCGCGCACCCTCGAAGTCCGACGACGAGGCGCTGATCGTCGCCCGCGGCCGGCACGCCTACGTGCTGCTGAACCTGTACCCGTACAACCCGGGGCACCTGTTGGTCTGCCCGTACCGTCACGTCTCGACGTACGACCTCGCCACCCCGGACGAGGTCGCCGAGATCGCCGCCCTGACACAGACCGCCATGCGGGTGCTGACCCGGGTGTCGCACGCGCAGGGCTTCAACATCGGCATGAACCAGGGGCAGGTCGGCGGAGCAGGCATCGCCGAGCACCTCCACCAGCACGTCGTGCCGCGCTACGCGGGCGACTCCAACTTCTTCCCGATCGTCGCCGGCACCAAGGCCGTCACGCAGTTGCTCGGCGACGTCCGCGTGGCCGTGGCCGAGGCCTGGCCGGGCGTCGACGCGGGTGCCACCCCCGCGGCGTCGTCGACACCCTAGATCGGGCCTAAGATGGGGGCCATCATGAGCGACACGACCTCCGCCTCCACCCAGTCCTCCACCACCGGTTCGAGCCGCGTCAAGCGTGGTCTCGCCGAGATGCTCAAGGGCGGCGTCATCATGGACGTCGTCAACGTCGAGCAGGCGAAGATCGCCGAAGACGCCGGGGCCGTCGCCGTCATGGCGCTCGAGCGGGTCCCGGCCGACATCCGTTCGCAGGGTGGCGTCGCCCGCATGAGCGACCCCGACATGATCGACGAGATCGTCGCCGCCGTCTCCATCCCCGTGATGGCGAAGGCCCGCATCGGCCACTTCGTCGAGGCCCAGATCCTGCAGACCCTGGGCGTCGACTACATCGACGAGTCCGAGGTGCTGAGCCCGGCCGACTACGTGAACCACATCGACAAGTGGAACTTCACCGTCCCGTTCGTCTGCGGTGCCACCAACCTGGGCGAGGCCCTGCGCCGCATCACCGAGGGTGCCGCCATGATCCGCTCCAAGGGCGAGGCCGGCACGGGCGACGTCTCCGAGGCCACCAAGCACATCCGCACCATCTCGAAAGAGATCGCCCAGCTCCGTAACCTCAAGGCCGACGAGCTCTACGTCGCCGCCAAAGAGCTGCAGGCTCCCTTCGAGCTCGTCCGCGAGATCGCCGAGACCGGCAAGCTGCCCGTCGTCCTCTTCACCGCCGGCGGCGTCGCGACGCCCGCCGACGCGGCCCTCATGATGCAGCTCGGTGCCGACGGCGTCTTCGTCGGCTCGGGCATCTTCAAGTCCGGCAACCCGGCCGAGCGCGCCAAGGCGATCGTCAAGGCGACCACGTTCTTCGACGACCCCCAGGTGGTCGCCGACGCCTCCCGCGGTCTGGGTGAGGCCATGGTCGGCATCAACGTGCCCGACCTGCCCGCACCGCACCGCCTCGCCGAGCGCGGCTGGTGACCCCGACCCGCCCGTCCTCGAACCGATGAGCGCAGAGCGCGGCCCGCGGGTAGGCGTCCTCGCCCTGCAGGGAGACTTCCGTGAGCACCTCGCCGTCCTGACGGCCCTCGGTGCCGACGCGGTGCCCGTCCGGCGGGCCGCCGAACTCGACGAGATCGACGGACTGGTGATCCCGGGCGGGGAGTCCAGCGTCATGGACAAGTTGTCGCGCACGTTCGACCTCGACGGGCCGTTGCGCCGCTCCATCGCCTCGGGACTGCCGGTCTACGGCACCTGCGCCGGGCTGATCATGCTGGCCGACCACGTCGTCGACGGCATCCCGGGCCAACGCAGCCTCGGCGGGCTCGACGTCTCGGTCCGGCGCAACGCCTTCGGCTCGCAGACCGAGTCGTTCGAGACCGACGTCGACGTGCCCGTCCTCGACGGGCCCCCGGTCCACGCCGTGTTCATCCGCGCCCCCGTGGTCGACCGGGTCGGCCCCGCCGCCACGGCGATCGGCGTCCTCGACGACGGGCGCGTCGTCGCCGTCGAGCAGGGGCCGCTGATGGGCACCTCGTTCCACCCCGAGGTCACCGACGAGTTGCGATTCCACGCGAGGTTCCTCGACAAGGCCCGTGCGCGAGCGTCACGGTAGACTCGTCGAGATCCACGTCAGCATCTGAAGGAGCACCGTGTCCGGGCATTCCAAGTGGGCAACGACCAAACACAAGAAGGCCGTCATCGACAGCCGTCGCGCCAAGTCGTTCGCCAAGCTCATCAAGAACATCGAGGTCGCGGCCAAGCAGGGCGGTGCCGACATGTCCGGCAACCCCACGCTGGTCGACGCCGTCCAGAAGGCCAAGAAGACCTCGGTCCCCAACGACAACATCGACCGCGCCATCAAGCGGGGCGCGGGCCTCAGCGGCGAGAGCGTCGACTACCAGACGATCATGTACGAGGGCTACGGCCCCAACGGCGTCGCCCTGCTCATCGAGTGCCTGACCGACAACAAGAACCGGGCAGCCGCCAACGTCCGCACGGTCATGTCGCGCAACGGCGGGACGATGGCCGACCCGGGCAGCGTGGCCTACAACTTCAGCCGCAAGGGCGTCATCGCCGTCATGAAGACCGACGACCTCACCGAGGACGACGTCCTGACGGCCGTCCTCGACGCCGGTGCCGAAGAGGTCACCGACCGCGGTGAGGGCTTCGAGATCGTCACCGAGGCCTCGGATCTCGTCCCGGCTCGCTCGGCCCTCCAAGAGGCCGGCATCGACTACGACTCGGCCGACATCGAGTTCGTACCCGGTCTCAAGATCGAGGTCGACCTCGAGACGGCGCGCAAGGTGTTCCGACTGATCGACGCGCTCGACGACGACGACGACGTGCAGAACGTCTACGCGAACCACGACGTCCCCGCCGACGTGCAGGCCGCGCTCGACGACGACGAGTAGGCAGCCGCGGTGACGCTCCGGGTGCTCGGCATCGACCCCGGGCTCACCCGCTGCGGGGTCGGGGTCGTCGAGGTGGACGCCCACCGGCGGGCCACCCTCGTCGACGTGCAGGTGATCCGGACGGCCCCCGACCTGGCCCTCGAACTCCGCTTGCTGGCCCTCGGACGAGGCATCGAGGCCCTGATCGACCAGCACCGCCCCGATGCGATGGCGATCGAGAGGGTCTTCGCCCAGCAGAACCTCCGCAGCGTCATGGGCGTCGCGCAGGTCAGCGGCCTCGCCCTCCGTGCGGCCGCCGAGCGAGGGCTGCCGGTGACCCTCCACACGCCGTCCGAGGTCAAGGCCGCCGTGACCGGCTACGGGTCGGCAGACAAGAAGCAGGTCGGCGCGATGGTGGCCCGGCTCCTCGGACTCGCCGAGGCGCCGAGACCGGCGGACGCGGCCGACGCCCTGGCACTGGCCATCTGCCATGCCTGGCGGGGCGCACCCGTCTCGGCCCGCTCCTCCTCGGGGTCGCTCACCCCGGCCCAGCGAGCGTGGCGCGACGCCGAGAAGTCGGTGCGCACTCCTAGGCTGGGGGCATGATCTCGAGTGTCCGCGGTACCGTCCTGTCCGCGTCCGGCACGTCGGTCGTCGTCGAGGTCGGTGGCGTCGGGATGCGCGTCTCGGTCACCCCGCAGCTCGCCCTCACGGTGCGCGTCGGCGAACAGGCGCTCGTGCACACGGCGTTGATCGTCCGTGAGGACGACCTCTCGTTGTTCGGGTTCGCCGAGCGAGAAGAACTCGAGGTGTTCGACCTGCTCCGCAGCGTGACCGGTGTGGGGCCCAAGTCCGCGCAGGGCGTGTTGTCCACCCTCACCCCGCACCAGGTCGCCACGGCCGTCGCCGACGACGACGACGCCGCCTTCCGCCGGGTGTCGGGCATCGGGCCCAAGACCGCCAAGCTCATCGTCCTGTCGCTCACCGGGAAGCTCGACGTGGCGCCGACCGCCCCGACCGTGACCGCGGCCTCGACCACCGCGGCCGATGTGCTCGTCGCCCTCGTCGGCCTCGGCTGGTCCGAGCGCGAGGCCCAGGCCGCGATCGACGCCGTGGTCGCCGACCGGGGCGATGCCGTCGCGGTGGCCGTCCCGCAGCTGCTGCGCGCCGCGCTCGGCCACCTCGGCCCGCAGAAGTCGGCCGGGGCCCGCGCGTGAGCGACGACGACCTGACCCGTCCGACCCTCGAGTCCGAGGCAGAACTCGCCTTCGAGGGGGCGCTCCGCCCCACCTCGCTCGGCGAGTTCGTCGGGCAGACCAAGGTGCGGGGCCAGCTCGAACTGCTGCTCAAGGCGGCCACGATGCAGGGGCGGTCACCCGACCACATCCTCCTCGCCGGTCCGCCCGGGCTGGGCAAGACCACCCTGGCCATGATCGTCGCCCACGAGGGCGCCCGGCCCCTCCGCATGTCGTCGGGCCCCGCCATCCAGCACGCGGGCGACCTGGCCGCCGTCCTCTCGGCCCTCGTGCCGGGCGAGGTCCTCTTCATCGACGAGATCCACCGCATGGCTCGCCCCGCCGAAGAGATGCTGTACCTCGCGATGGAGGACTACCGCATCGACATCATGGTGGGCAAAGGGGCCGGTGCGACGAGCATCCCCCTCGAACTCTCGCCGTTCACCCTCGTCGGGGCGACGACGCGCAGTGGGCTCCTGCCGAACCCCCTCCGTGACCGGTTCGGCTTCACCGCCCACCTCGAGTTCTACGACGAGGCCGAGCTGACCGAGGTGCTCCGCCGCGCGGCGTCGCTGCTCGGCATCGTCATCGACGGGTCCGCCCTGGCCGAGATCGCCGGTCGGTGCCGGGGCACGCCCCGCATCGCGAACCGCCTGCTCCGTCGGGTCCGCGACTACGCCCTGGTGCACGGGCGCGACGCCGACCTCGCGACCGTCCGTGAGGCCCTCGACCTCTACGACGTCGACTCGTTGGGGCTCGACCGCCTCGACCGCGAGGTCGTCCGGACCGTCCTGACCCGCTT
Source organism: Frigoribacterium sp. PvP054 (assembly GCF_040547465.1). Classification (NCBI taxonomy): domain Bacteria; kingdom Bacillati; phylum Actinomycetota; class Actinomycetes; order Micrococcales; family Microbacteriaceae; genus Frigoribacterium; species Frigoribacterium sp. PvP054. The sequence goes on along the minus strand of NZ_JBEPPU010000004.1, from coordinate 202,511 downwards.
CGGCGGAGGGCCCGTCGGACTGAACACCCTCGCGGTGTCGGTCGGTGAGGAGGCCGACACCATCGAGTCGGTCGTCGAACCGTTCCTCGTCCGCGTGGGGCTGCTGACCCGGACGCCGCGGGGCCGCATCGCGACTCCCGAGGCCTGGCGTCACTTCGGCCTCGCCCACGCCTCAGGGGCGCTGTTCGGCGATGACCTATAATTCCTGCAGGCCCGAGGCCGTCGCTCGCTGAAGCGAGTCCCGCTCGGCCCACACCCCCAACAGCGAAAGGGAGTTCCGCATGGATCCCGCAACCCTGATCATGGTCCTCCTCCTGGTGGTCCTCGTCGTCTTCATGTTCCGCAACAAGAAGAAGCGCGACCGCCAGCAGGCCGAACTGCAGAGCAAGCTCGTCCCGGGCGTCGAGGTGATGCTCTCGTTCGGCGTGTACGGCACCGTCGTCTCCATCGACGACGAGAACAACCTCGCCGAGGTCGAGGTCTCACCCGGCACCGTCCTCAAGGTGCACCGCCAGACCCTCGGCCGCGTGGTCGAGCCGGTGATCGACGAGCCCGTCGCCGACGACGCCGAGTCCCTGACCGACGGCACGCCCGCTCACGACCGCGTCGTCGACGACGCCCCGGAGTTCGGCGAGCGGTCCACCTCGTCGCCGGTCGACACGTCCGTCGCGCGGGACTCCGACACCAAGGCCTGACCCGACGACCGCCCCGACCGCCTGGCGCGGTCGGGCCCGATCCGCGGCGCGCGCTCCCGGTGAGCGCGCGCTCCCATGAGAAAGCAGAGTTCCTCCGTGGCACGCTCGACGCCGGTGAAGAAAGCAATACGATCCCTGACCTGGCTGTTGGTCATCATCGCCGGCCTCACGGCACTCAACGGCACCGCCACGTTGCTGAACGACTCCGGTCGTGACGGCTGGTGGAACGGTGCCAGCTGGGTGCCCGAGCTGGCCCTCGACCTGCAGGGCGGAACGCAGATCACCCTCGCCGCGCAGCTGCAGAACGGAGAGACGGTCTCGTCGCAGCAGCTCGACCAGGCCGTGACGATCATCCGTCAACGCATCGACTCCGCCGGCGTCTCCGAGTCCGAGATCACGAAACAGGGCACGCAGAACATCGTCGTGTCGATCCCTGGTCGTCCCGACAACCAGACCCTCGAGCGCATCGAGGCGTCGGCCAAGCTGACCTTCCGCCCCGTTCTCTACACCGAGGCCGTGTCGAGTGCCGCGGTGGGCGGCGAGGGCGACGGCGCCACCGCCAGCCCGTCCGCCACCGCCTACACGCCGAACCCCGACCTCGAGAGCACGCCGACGGCGTCCCCGACCAACGGGTCCGACCTGGCGTGGATCACCCCGCAGCTCGCCGACCTGTACCAGAACTACGACTGCGCGGCCGACAACGACGTGGCCACGGCCCGCGACGACCAGCCGCTCGTCACCTGCTCGACGGACGGCACGGCGAAGTACATCCTCGGTCCGGTCGAGGTCCAGGGCTCGGACATCAGCGACGCCACGAACGGCCTCGCCACGGACTCGCAGGGCAACTCGACCAACACCTGGGCCGTCAACCTCGAGTTCGACGGACAGGGCACCGACCAGTTCTCCGCGGTCACCTCGCGACTCGTCTCGCTGCAGGCCCCGCAGAACCAGTTCGCCGTGACCCTGGACAACCAGGTCATCACCGCGCCGTCGGCCAACGCGGCGATCACGGACGGGCGCGCGCAGATCACGGGCCAGTTCACCCAGGACTCCTCGAAGACCCTCGCGGACCAGCTCAAGTTCGGCGCCCTGCCGCTCAGCTTCTCGGTGCAGAGCAACGAGACGATCACCGCCACCCTCGGCCAGACCCAGCTGGTGAGCGGCCTGATCGCCGGCCTGATCGGTCTGCTCCTGGTCGTCGCCTACTCGCTCGTCCAGTACCGTGCCCTGGCGTTCGTCACCGTCCTGTCGCTGGTGATCGCGGCCGTGCTCACCTACCTCGTCATCGCGATCCTGTCGTGGCGCGAGGGCTACCGCCTCTCGCTCGCCGGCGTGACCGGGCTCATCGTGGCGATCGGCATCACGGCGGACTCGTTCATCGTGTACTTCGAACGCATCCGAGACGAGCTACGCGACGGTCGCATCCTCGAGAGCGCCGTCGAGTCGGGCTGGAAGCGCGCCATCCGCACCATCGTGGCGTCGGACACCGTCAACTTCCTCGCGGCCATCACGTTGTTCATCCTCGCGGTGGGCAACGTCAAGGGCTTCGCCCTCACCCTGGGCATCACCACGGTGATCGACCTCATCGTCGTGTCGCTCTTCACCCACCCCATGCTGCAGTTGATCGCCCGGACGCGGTTCTTCGGTGAAGGTCACTCGTTCAGCGGGCTCAACCCGCGCGCGCTCGGTGCCGTGTACCGGGGTCGTGCCCAGTTCCGCACCCCAGCGGTCGCGGGCCGCAAGGGAGCCGGCGGTCGCGAGGCCGTCAAGCGCCAGACCATCGCCGAGCGGAAAGCCGCCGAGAAGAACACCGATCGCGCCGACGCGTCGACCGCCGGTGAAGGGAAGAAGGACTCCTGATGGCCAGTTTCTCGAAGTTCGGCAACGACCTTTACACGGGCGCCCGGTCGTACGACATCGTCGGCCACCGGCGTCGCTGGTACTGGATCGCCGCCCTCGTCATCCTGATCTCGGTCACCGTGCCGTTCCTCCGTGGAGGATTCCACTTCGGCATCGAGTTCACCGGCGGGTCGGAGTTCCAGGTGGCCCAACCGGCCGAGCTCGACCAGGACGTCGCGACCCGGACGGTCGACGAGGTCGTGCCCGGTTCCAACCCCCGGGTCACCCAGGTGGGCACCGACACGATCCGCGTGCAGACCTCCCAGCTCGAAGCCACGCAGACCAACGACGTCGCGGCCGCCCTGGCCACGGCGTACGACGTGCCCGACGACCGGGTGACGTCGTCCTTCATCGGGGCTTCCTGGGGCGCGGACATCACCGGTCAGGCCATCAAGGGCCTCGTGATCTTCCTGATCCTCGCCGCGATCGGCATGACGCTGTACTTCCGCACCTGGAAGATGTCCCTGGCCGCGATGGCGGCCCTCCTGCACGACCTCGTGCTGACGGCGGGCATCTACGGCATCGTCGGTTTCGAGGTCACCCCCGCCGCGGTCATCGGGTTCCTCACGATCCTCGGCTACTCGCTCTACGACACCGTGGTGGTCTTCGACAAGATCCGCGAGAACACCGCCGACGACGGCGAGGGGTCTCGACGCACGTTCGGCCAGTCGGTCAACCTGGCGGTCAACCAGACGCTCGTCCGGTCCATCAACACGTCGGTCGTGGCCCTGCTCCCGGTCGCCGCGATCCTCTTCATCGGCGCCTTCGTCCTCGGGGCCGGCACGCTCCGGGACATCTCGCTCGCGCTCTTCATCGGCATCCTGGTGGGCACCTACTCGACGATCTTCATCGCGTCGCCGCTGTACGCGACCCTGCGCATGCGCGAACCCGAGATCGCCAAACGCGACGCCCGCAAGGTCGAGGCCCAGAAGACCGCGCCGCTCACCGTCGACGAGACGGTCGGCGCATGATCGGCGGGTCCCCACGCCCCGAGGTCACCGCACGCGAGGCCGTCGACGGCCTGGCGGCCGGTTCGTTCGTCCTCGACGTCCGCGAGCAGCACGAGTGGGACGACGCCCACGCGCCCGGTGCCGTCCTCATCCCGCTGTCCGAACTCGCCGAGCGCACGGTCGAGGTCCCGACCGACCGGCCCGTGCTCGTGGTCTGTCACTCGGGCATGCGGTCCGCACGCGCCACGGACGCCCTCCGAGGCATCGGCGTCGACGCACGGAACGTCGCGGGGGGAATGCTCGCCTGGCGCGACGCGGGCGGAGTCGTCACCTCCGGTGACGACGACGAGGGCCGTCCGTCGGACTGACTCCCGACGGGTACCCTTGACCCACGGGACGCGACCACGACGAGCGACGGTGGCGCCCCGACCCGAGAGAACGAGGTGCTGTCGTGACCGAGATCACCACACGGAACAACTCGGCCCCGCCCGAGACGCCCGGCGGCCAGAACACCGCCTCGTTGCGCACGTTGCTGCCCCGGTTGTTCTCTCGTAGCCAGCCCGCCGGCGCGGTCGACCGTCTGGTGAAGACCGTGCGCATGCACCACCCCAAGGCCGACCTCGTCATCATCGAGCGCGCCTACTCGGTCGCCGAGAAGGCGCACACGGGCCAGCTGCGCAAGAGCGGCGAACCGTACATCACCCACCCGGTCGCCGTGGCGCAGATCCTCGCCGACCTCGGCATCGGGTCGAAGACCGTCGCCGCCGCCCTCCTGCACGACACGGTCGAAGACACCGACTACACGCTCGCGATGCTGCAGCGAGACTTCGGTGACGAGATCGCCATGCTCGTGGACGGGGTCACCAAACTCGACAAGCTGAAGTACGGCGACAGCGCCCAGGCCGAGACCGTCCGCAAGATGGTGGTCGCGATGTCCAAGGACATCCGGGTGCTCGTGATCAAGCTCGCCGACCGCCTGCACAACGCCCGCACCTGGGGCTTCGTCGAATCGGCGTCGGCCACTCGCAAGGCCACCGAGACCCTCGAGATCTACGCGCCCCTGGCCCACCGGCTCGGAATCCAGACCATCAAGTGGGAACTCGAAGACCTCTCGTTCGCCGTCCTGCACCCGAAGCTCTACGTCGAGATCGACAACCTGGTGAAACAGCGCACGCCTCAGCGTGAGCAGTTCGTGCAGAACGTCATCAACGCCGTCAAGTCCGACCTGAAGTCGACCAAGATCCGCGGCGACGTCATGGGCCGCCCGAAGCAGTACTACTCGATCTACCAGAAGATGATCGTCCGGGGTCGCGAGTTCGACGAGATCTACGACCTGGTCGGCATCCGCATCCTGGTCAACTCGCTCCGGGACTGCTACGCGGTGCTGGGTTCGATCCACGCCCGCTGGAACCCCATCCCGGGACGCTTCAAGGACTACATCGCGACGCCGAAGTTCAACTTGTACCAGTCGTTGCACACGACCGTGATCGGCCCGAAGGGACGCCCGGTCGAGATCCAGATCCGCACGCACGAGATGCACCAGCGGGCCGAGTTCGGCGTGGCCGCTCACTGGAAGTACAAGCAGCGCATGAACGGCGGCCGCGACGACCAGGGTGGCGCCAAGACCGAGACCGACATGGCCTGGCTCGCGCACATCTCCGACTGGCAGGCGGAGACGGCCGACCCGAGCGAGTTCCTCGACAGCCTGCGCTTCGAGATCGGCGCGAAGGAGGTCTACGTCTTCACGCCCCAGGGCAAGGTCATCGGCCTGCCGTCGGGTGCCACACCCGTCGACTTCGCCTACGCGGTCCACACCGAGGTGGGCCACCGCACCATGGGCGCGAAGGTGAACGGCCGACTCGTCCCGCTCGAGAGCGTCCTCTCGAGCGGTGACGTCGTCGAGGTGTTCACCTCGAAGAACCCCGACTCGGGGCCCAGCCAGGACTGGCTCGCGTTCGTCAAGAGCCCTCGTGCCCGCAACAAGATCCGTCAGTGGTTCACGAAAGAGCGCCGTGACGAGGCCATGGAGCAGGGCAAGGACGCCATCGCCCGGGCCATGCGCAAGCAGAACCTGCCCCTGCAGAAGCTCATGACGCAGGACAGCATCGCCGAGGTCGCGGCGACGATGAGGTACGACGACGTCTCGAGCCTCTACGCCGCAGTCGGCGAGGGCCACATCTCGACGCAGTCCGTGATCGAGAAGATCCTCGCGGCGGTCCACACGCAGACCGAGGTCGACGAAGGCGAGTTCGAGTTCCCCAGCCAGGGCCGAGCCCGCCCGCTGCGGAACAGCGACTCGGGCGTGCTCGTCCGGGGCGCACCCGACATCCTCGTCAAGCTCGCGAAGTGCTGCACGCCCGTGCCCGGGGACCAGATCGTCGGTTTCGTGACCCGTGGGCAGGGCGTGAGCGTGCACCAGGCCAACTGCCACAACGTCCAGGGGCTGCTGAAAGAACCCGAGCGCATGATCGACGTCGAATGGGCGCCGTCGTCCAAGAGCGTGTTCATGGTGCAGATCCAGATCGAGGCCCTCGACCGGAGCGGCCTGCTGTCGGACGTCACGCGCGTGCTCTCGGAACACCACGTGAACATCCTGTCGGCGACGGTGTCGACCTCGACCGAGCGCCTCGCGCTCAGCCGGTTCGTGTTCGAGATGGGTGACACGACCCACCTCGATCGGGTCCTGAACGCGGTGCGTCGGATCGACGCCGTCTACGACGTCTACCGCGTCAGCGCCGGCTGACCTCTCGACCGTGCTCGGCCCGGGCCCCGGTGTCGTCGTCCGGGCTCGTCGGCCCCGGGCCGGCCGGCCACGCACGGCTCAACCGGTCGAGGGTGCGTCGTCGGTACGGCAGCCTGCCCCGCCGGTCGAGCACGCCGACCGCCTCGGCGAGCGTGACCTCGTGCCGTCTCGAGACGTCTCGGGCGCGGGTCTCGTCGCCTGGCGTCCAGGACTCGTCTCGCGCCAGGTCGACCACGGTCCGAGCCGGGGTGGTGACCGCCACACCACGGACGTCCACGATCTCGTCGTCGTCGATCACGACCTGTCGCACGATCGAGCCCCGGCTCCGGTGCTTCACCCGGGCCGGCGAGACCACGAACCCGGTGTGGGGGAGCGGTGCGGGCCCACGCGCGCCCCAGACCCAGGCCGCCGTCCGCCCGGCGACGACCACACCGGGGCCGAGGGAAGCGCCGGCCGAGAGCGCCCGCCCCACGGCATCGTCGATCTCGGCGACGCTGCACCACGCGTCGCCGACGGGGTAGACCTGGCCGTCGAGGGCGGCCGCCTGGAGCTCGGGCCCCGGCAGGTCGGCTTCGGTGAGCAGCGCGGGCAGTCGTGCGGGCATGACCTCAGCCTGCCCGACGCCGGCCCGAGTGACGAACCGCCCGACACTCCCTGTGGAGAGTCGGGCGGTCCGTCGTGCCGGTGGGGGACTAGCCCAGGGCGTCCAACCAGACCTTGCGGGCGTCGAGGGCTTCTCGAGCCTCGCGGACCCGTCGGGCGTCACCGCTCGCCTCGGCCGTGGCGAGTTCGTCCTCGAGCTTGACGATGGCGTCGTGGAGCTGGCTCGCGAGACCCTGCGAGCGGGCCTGGCGCTCGGGGTTGTTCTTCTCCCAGAACTGTTCGTCGAGCTGACGGACGTGCGACTCGACCTTGCGGAGCCGGTCCTCGACGACGCGGACCTGCTCGCGGGGCACCCGACCGATCTCGTCCCATCGGAGCTGCACCGACGTCAGGGCCTCACGGGCCGGGACACGGTCGGTCACGGTGAGGATGCGCTCGGCCTCGGTCAGCAGCTCGAGCTTCTGGGCGAGGTTGGCGTCGTACTCGGCGGCGTCTTGAGCGACGACCTCGGACTTCGCCGCGTAGAGGACGTCGCCGGCTCGCTTGAACTTGGCCCAGAGAGCGTCGTCGTACTTCTTCCCGGCCCGGCCGGCGCGCTTCCAGTCGTCGAGCAGCCCGCGATACGCGGGGATGCCGTCGACGCCCTTGGGGGCGAGGGCCTCGGCCGACTCGACGAGGGCCTGCTTGCGCTGGCGGGCGTCGCGATGGGTGGCGTCCAGCTCGGCGTAGAACGCCTTGCGGTGCTGGTCGATCGTGGTGCGCGCGGCACGGAAGCGCTTCCAGAGGTCGTTGCCCTCGCCCTTGGGGATGCGCGGACCGTCCTGCTGGTGCTTCTGCCACCGGGCGAAGATGTCGTCGATGCTCGCCGTGACCTGTTTCCACTGCACGCGGGCGGGGTCCTGGGCGGCGAGGGCCTCGGCCTCGACGACGAGTGCCGTCCGGTAGGCGACCGCCTCGGTCAGGGCCTGCTGGGCCTCGGCGCTCTGCTGCTGCGTGAGCTCGTCCACCGTGGAGTCCAGAGCCGAGACACGGGTGCGGAGGGCCTCGAGGTCACCGACCGCGCTGGGCTCGACCAACTGCTGCCGCAGGTGCGTGACGGTCTTGACGACGTCACCCGCCGAGGCGCCGCGCTTGATGCGCTGCTCGAGCAGCGTCACCTGCCCGGCGAGTTCGGTGAACTTGCGTTCGTAGTAGGCGAGAGCCTCGGCAGGCGTCGCGTCGGGGTACTGCCCCACGGCGCGCTCACCGTCGGCCTCGCGGACGTAGACCGTGCCGTCGTCGTCGACGCGGCCCCAGGGTGCCTGATCGTCAGTAGCCACTTTTATCCCTTGCTGAAAGTGCTCGTCGCGGAACCCGGACGGGCCACCGCGATGGGTGCCCAGCCTATTGCACGGCGGGCCGGGACGGACTACTCGACGGTCGCACCCGTGATCGTGGTCGCCACGACGGGGGAGCCGTCGGTCTCGCTCGTGCCGGGCGTCAGGCCCGCGTCGGTGATGTCCGCCTCGAGCTGGTCGAGCCCGCTCGTGACCCGGCCGACGACCGTGTACCCACCGGTGGAACCGTCGAGGGTCGTGTCGCCGTACGTGATGAAGAACTGGGTCGACTGCGAGTACGGGTCGCTGCTGCGGGCCATGGCGATGGTCCCGGCGGGGTAGACGCCGTCGGCGGGGACGTTCTCGAGCGGCCCGAAGGTGAAGCCGGCGTCGCCCGTGCCGTCGCCGTTGGCCGAGCCGCACTGGATGAACTCCGCCGTCGGGGCGTTGCTCATCCGGTGGCACGTCGTCCCGGTGTAGAAGCCCTTCCGGATGAGGTCGATGACGACGCTCGCCGCCTGGGGCGCCTGGGCACCGTCCAGCTCGATGCCGAGGTCGACGGTGTCGTTCAGCGTCAGCTGTCCGGTCCAGGTCCGTCCCTCGGCGATCGTGTCGCTCGGCACGTCGCCGACGTTCTCGCCTGCGGCGGGCGTCGAGGAGGCGCTGGGCGAGTCCGAGGGAGCGGCCTCGGGGGCGCCGGGCCCGCTCGTCGACCAGAGGACCTGCGACACCGCGGCCAGGCCGACCACGACCACGACGGCGACGACGGCCAGGACGTTGTCGCGGCGCCGGCGGGCGACCTGGGTGGCGTGCACCTGCTGACGAGCGGTGTACCTGCGGAGCCGGTCTCGGTTCTCACGGTCCGGGTTCTTGCTCGGTGCCACGGGTCCTCCAGCTCGGTGATGTCCAGCCTGCACTGTATCGGAGGGCCGGTCTAGCATGGGTCACCATGAGCCCGCTCCCGCAGAGCTCGACCCCCCTCGCGGTCCGCATGCGTCCCACCACCCTCGACGAGGTCGCCGGCCAGCGACACCTGCTGCGGCCCGGATCACCGCTGGTCACGCTGGCGTCCGACACGGGTGCCGACCAGGGGGCGGTCTCGGTGATCCTCTGGGGCCCGCCGGGCACGGGCAAGACCACCCTCGCGCAGGCGATCGCCCGCAGCTCGGGTCGCCAGTTCATCGAGTTGTCCGCCGTGACCGCCGGCGTGAAGGACGTGCGCCAGGTCATGGAGAAGGCCCTGTCGAACCGCGACCTCTACGGGACGACGACGGTGCTCTTCCTCGACGAGATCCACCGCTTCACGAAGGCCCAGCAGGACGCCCTGTTGCCCGGCGTCGAGAACGGTTGGGTCATCCTGATCGCGGCGACGACCGAGAACCCGTCCTTCTCGGTCATCACGCCCCTCCTCTCCCGGTCGCTCCTGCTGACCCTCGAGCAGCTGAGCGACGACGACCTGACGCAGCTCGTGCAGCGGGCCGTGGTCGACCCGCGCGGCCTCGACGGGTCCGTGCGCCTCGACGACGAAGCCCTGGCGACCATCGTCCGGCTGGCCTCGGGTGACGCCCGGAGGGCGCTGACGGCGCTCGAGGCGTCGGCGCAGTCGGCGTGGGCCACGAAGCTCGAGGCCGACGCGGTGCCTGCCGCCTCGGCCGACGACGCGAGCGACGCCGACTTCGACCCCGACGCCGACTTCGACCCCGACGCCGAGTACGACGGCACGGACCCGGACGACGACCGCCCCGCGATCACGTCCGAGATCGTCGCCCAGTCGGTCGACCGCGCGCTGCTCCGCTACGACCGCAACGGCGACGAGCACTACGACGTGATCAGCGCCTTCATCAAGTCGATCCGGGGCTCCGACGTGGACGCCGCACTGCACTACCTCGCCCGCATGATCGAGGCGGGAGAAGACCCCCGCTTCATCTGTCGACGGATCATCGTGTCCGCCGGCGAGGACATCGGCATGGCCGATCCCCAGGCACTGACCGTGGCGGTGTCGGCCGCGACGGCGGTGCAGATGATCGGCATGCCCGAGGGGCGCATCCCGATGGCCGAGGCCGTCGTGTACCTGGCGACCGCACCGAAGTCCAACCGGTCCTACTCGGCCCTCGACGCCGCGATCGCCGACGTCCGGGCGGGCAAGGCCGGCCGGGTGCCCAAGCACCTCCGCGACGCGCACTACCCCGGCGCGAGACGCCTCGGGCACGGCAAGGGCTACCGCTACGCCCACGACTCCGAGTTCGGCGTGGTCGAACAGCAGTACCTGCCCGACGAACTCGTCGGGCACGAGTACTACGAGCCCACCGCCAACGGCAACGAGCGCGACGTCGCGGCCCGCCTCGAGAAGCTCCGTCGCATAACGCGCGGGCACTGACGACCCGCCCGTGTCCGTGCTCGCATCGGCACCCGGCCTCCTGTATGCTCGGGTGGTTGCCTGTTCTCGGGCGTCGACGCGCGGCTGCTGACGACGACCCGATCAAGGTGCGACGACCTGTAGCCGGTCGCCACCGCGGCACTCACCCCTCTTGTTACGCCGCCCGGCGCTCGCGCGCTGGGGCGGTCCACGACGATCCACCGACAAGAAAAAAGGAACAAGTGTCCACCAAGTCACGTACCCGCAGCAAGACCCGTCTCTCGCGTGCCCTCGGCATCGCACTGACCCCGAAGGCCGCTCGTTACCTCGAGAAGCGCCCGTACGCACCCGGCGAGCACGGCCGCACGAAGCGCAAGACCGACAGCGACTACGCCGTCCGACTGCGTGAGAAGCAGCGCCTGCGTGCCCAGTACGGCATCCGCGAGGCCCAGCTCAAGATCGTCTTCAACGAGGCCCGCAAGGCCTCGGGTCTGACGGGTGAGAACCTCGTCGAGCTGCTCGAGACGCGTCTCGACGCCCTCGTGCTCCGCGCCGGTTTCGCCCGCACGACCGCGCAGGCCCGCCAGATGGTCGTGCACCGTCACATCCTCGTCGACGGCAAGCTCGTCGACCGCCCCTCGTTCCGCGTCAAGCCGGGTCAGATGATCCACGTCAAAGAGCGCAGCGAGAAGACCGAGCCCTTCCAGGTCGCCGCGGCCGGTGGTCACGTCGACCTCCTGCCCAAGGTGCCCGGGTACCTCGAGGTCGAGATCGACAAGCTGCAGGCGCGCCTCGTGCGTCGCCCGAAGCGCGTCGAGGTCCCGGTGACCTGCGAGGTCCAGCTCGTCGTCGAGTACTACGCGGCGCGCTAGGACCCACCATCCCGTCAGGAGCGGGCCACGGTCGTGGCCCGCTCCTTTCGCGTTCCCGGGGCCGGTAAGCTGATGTGTCGTCGCGCCCGCACGTCGCGGCCCCAGCCACAGAGGAGTCCCCGTGAAGAGCCTGTTCCTGCTCGTCGTCGGTGTCGTCGGCGGTTTCGCCGTCGCGCACCAGGTCAACAAGACGCCCCGCGGTCAGCAGTTCTTCGGCGACCTCGACGGCAACGTGCAGTCGTTCCGCGCCGCCGTGGTCGACGGCTACAAGGCCCGCGAGGCCGAGCTCCGCTCCGACCGCGACGAGTCCTGAGCGCCGAGCCGCGCCTCCTCGTCCAGACACACGACCCACCCACCCTCGGGAGAACCATGCAGACCGCTGAGATCCGCCGCCGTTGGCTCGACTACTTCGGCGACCGGGGCCACACCGTCGTCCCGTCCGCGTCGCTGGTCAGCGACGACCCGAGCCTGCTCTTCACGGTCGCCGGCATGGTCCCGTTCATCCCGTACCTCACGGGGCTCGTCCCGACGCCCTACCCGCGGGCCACCAGCGTCCAGAAGTGCATCCGCACCAACGACATCGAAGAGGTCGGCAAGACGCCGCGCCACGGCACGTTCTTCCAGATGAACGGCAACTTCTCGTTCGGCGACTACTTCAAGGAAGAAGCGATCGGCTACGCCTGGGAACTCCTGACCTCGAGCGAGGCCGACGGCGGGCTGGCGTTCTCGCCCGACGACCTCTGGGTCACCGTCTACGAAGAGGACGACGAGGCCATCGCCCTCTGGAAGAAGGTCGCCGGCCTGCCCGACGAGCGCATCCAGCGCCTCGGCAAGGAGTCCAACTACTGGCACACGGGCCAGCCGGGACCGGCGGGGCCCTGCTCCGAGATCTTCTTCGACCGTGGCCCGGCCTACGGTGTCGACGGCGGCCCGGCGACCGACGACGACCGCTACGTCGAGATCTGGAACCTCGTGTTCATGCAGTACCAGATCGAGAACGTCCGCTCGAAGGTCGACTTCGACATCGTCCGCGAGCTGCCGAACAAGAACATCGACACGGGCATGGGCCTCGAGCGGGTCGCGTTCCTCAAGCAGGGCGTCGACAACATGTACGAGATCGACCAGGTGCGCCCCGTGCTCGACAAGGCCGCCGACCTGTCCGGCCGCCGTTACGGCGCCGTCCACGACGACGACGTCCGCATGCGGGTGATCGCCGACCACGTCCGCAGCTCGCTCATGCTGCTGTCCGACGGCGTGCGGCCGTCGAACGAGGGCCGCGGGTACATCCTGCGTCGCCTCCTGCGCCGCACCGTGCGGTCCATGCGCCTGCTCGGCGTTGAGGGAGCCACCTTCCCCGAGCTCTTCCCCGCGTCCCGTGACGCCATGAAGGCCGCCTATCCCGAGGTCGAGGGCGACTACGAGCGCATCTCGCGCCTGGCCTACGCCGAGGAGGAGACCTTCCTGCGCACCCTGGCCGCGGGCACGGACATCCTCGACATCGCCGTCGACGACACCAAGCAGCGCGCCGCCACCGGGGCGACCCCCCGACTGCAGGGCGACACCGCGTTCCTGCTGCACGACACGTTCGGGTTCCCGATCGACCTCACGCTCGAGATCGCCGAGGAGAACGGCCTCACGGTCGACCGCGAGGCCTTCGACCGGCTCATGTCCGAGCAGCGCGCCCGCGCCAAGGCCGACGCCAAGTCACGCAAGGTCGCCCTCGCCGACCTCAGCGTCTACAGTGCCTTCCGCGCCCAGGGTGAGACCGTCTTCACCGGCTACGACGAGCTCGACACCGAGACCCGGGTCCTCGGCCTCATCGTCGGCGGCGTCGGGGTCGACCGGGCCGTGGCAGGAGACATCGCCGAGGTCGTCCTCGCCGAGACGTCGCTCTACGCCGAGTCCGGCGGACAAGAGGCCGACTCGGGACGCATCGTCGGCACGGGCTTCGACCTCGAGGTGCTGGACGTCCAGAAGCCCGTGAAGGGCCTCATCAGTCACCGCGTCCAGGTGACCTCCGGCGAGGTGGGCGTGGGTGACGCGGCGACCAGCGTCGTCGACCCGGCCTACCGGCGGGGTGCGACGCAGGCGCACTCGGCGACGCACCTGATCCACGCGGCACTCCGCGAGGTCCTCGGTCCCGAGGCGCACCAGGCCGGCTCGTACAACAAGGCGGGCTACATGCGCCTGGACTTCAACTGGAACCAGGCGCTCAGCGCCGAGACGCGCTCCGAGATCGAGGAGATCGCCAACGGCGCGATCCGAGACGACCTGCAGGTCGTGACGCGCGAGATGCCCCTCGACGAGGCCCGCGCCCTGGGCGCGATGGCGCTGTTCGGCGAGAAGTACGGCGAGACCGTCCGCATGGTCGACATCGGCGGGCCCTGGTCACGCGAGCTGTGTGCCGGCACCCACGTGTCGACGAGCGCCCAGGTCGGCCTGATCAACCTCGTCAGCGAGAGCTCGGTGGGTTCCACCAACCGACGGGTCGAGTCGCTCGTGGGCGCGGACGCGTTCCGCGACTTCGCCGCCGAGCGAGCCATCGTCTCGCAGCTGACGTCCTCGCTCAAGACCCCGCGCGACCAGGTGGCCGACCGCGTCGGTGACCTGGTCGCGAGCCTCCGTGCAGCCGAGAAGAAGATCGCCGAGTTCGAGTCGGCCCGTCTGGCCACGCGCGTCCCGGCGTTGGCCGAGACGGCGACCACGGTGGGCGACCTGACGGTCGTCGCCGAATCGGTCGGAGCCCTCGGGTCGACGGACGACCTGCGATCGCTGGCACTGTCGGTCCGCGAACGACTGGGCTCGTCGACGGCCGCGGTGGTCGCCCTGGCCGCCGACGTGTCCGGCAAGCCCGCCGTGATCGTCGCGACGACCGACGGAGCCCGTCGCGCCGGCGTGAAGGCCGGGCGTCTCGCGAAGGGGGCCGCCTCGGCCCTCGGCGGCGGCGGCGGTGGCAAGGACGACCTCGCGCAGGGCGGCGGATCCGACGTCTCGGCGATCCCCGCGGCCCTGGCCGGCATCGTCGCCGAGTTGCGGGCCTGAGCACCGAGATGCGTCGCGGCGTCCGCATCGGCATCGACGTGGGCAAGGCCCGGGTCGGCGTCGCCCGCACCGACCCCGACGGTCTGATCGCCACCCCGGTCGAGACGCTGGCCCGCACCACGGACGGCGTGGCCGACGTCGGGGCCGTCCGCGACCTCGTCGTCGAGCTGGACGCCCTGGAGGTGATCGTCGGGCTGCCCATCGCCCTCTCGGGCCGCGACACGGCGTCGACCCAGGACGCCAGGGACTTCGCCCGGACGATCGCGCGCGCCGTGTCCGTGCCCGTCCGACTGGTGGACGAGCGGTTGTCGACGGTCAGCGCGCAGGGTGCCCTCCGCGCCTCCGGCCGCAAGGGCAGGTCACAACGGTCCGTGATCGACCAAGTGGCCGCTGTTATCATCGTGCAGCACGCGCTCGACCTCGAGCGCTCGAGCGGTCGACCGCCCGGGCGGACGGTCGACGCGACCCCAGAGACGGGCGGCGACGACGCCGCAGCCGCCACCGACGAAAGACTGTGATTCGTGGCCGACGAACCCGATTGGGACGAGATCTTCTCGTCGCAGCCCCAGAACGACCGCCCCGCCCCGACCTCCGGACGTGACGACGGTGCGCCGTTGCGGCGCAGCACGCATCAGGAGGCGCCGGCCCTGTCCCGGCGTGAGCAGCGTGAACGCGAACGGGAACGCGAGCACCGGGACGAGCCCGTGGTCGTGCCGCCGTCCGACGGCGGTGGGCGACGTGGTCGGGGCCGACCGGAGCGCGAACCGCGCCCCCACCGGTCGAAGAAGGGGCCGATCATCCTCGCTGCCGTCCTGGTGGTCGTCCTCGCCGGCGGCACCGCCGGGGTCGCGGCGGCCTGGGGGCAGGTCCAGCCCCTCATCGCGAAGTTCACGGGTGACGACGAGCCCGCCGACTACGCGGGCAGCGGCAACGGCACGGCCGTCGACTTCGCCATCGTGTCGGGGCAGGTCGGCTCCGACATCGCGCAGAACCTGGCCGACGCCGGCGTCACGCAGAGCTACGAGGCCGCCTACTCGATCCTGCTGTCCGACCCGACGATGACCTTCCAACCGGGCACCTACACGCTGCAACAGCAGATGAGCGCACAGTCGGCGCTCGACGCCCTGCAGGACAGCGCCAACCGCATCACGAACAAGGTCGTCATCCCCGAGGGGACCGTCGCCGCGGACGTCTACGAACTGCTGGCGTCGGCGACCTCGATCCCCGTCGCCGACGTGCAGGCGGCCGCGGCCGACTACACGTCGTTCGGACTGCCGGCCGAGGCCACGAGCCTCGAGGGGTGGTTGTTCCCGGCCACCTACGAGCTCGACCCGGGCAAGTCTGCGCACGACTACCTGCAGGACATGGTCACGACGATGACCCAGCACCTCCAGACCGCCGGGGCACAGCCGGCCGACTACCAGAAGACCATCGTGTTCGCCTCGTTGATCCAGAAGGAGGCCGGTCTCGCGGACGACTACCCGAAGGTGGCCCGGGTCTTCCAGAACCGACTCGACCAGGGCATGTTGCTGCAGTCCGACGCGACCGTCGCCTACGGCACGGGCAACACGCACCGGGTCACGACGACCGACGAAGAACGCGGTGACGCGAACAACGCCTACAACACGTACGTCCACGAGGGACTGCCGGTCGGCCCGATCTCGAACCCCGGCGACCTCGCCCTGAACGCCGCCCTCCACCCGGCCGACGGCGCGTGGCTCTACTTCGTCACCGTGAACCTCGACACGGGCGAGACGGCGTTCTCGACCACCTTCGCCGAGCACGAGGCCGCGGTGAAGCAGTGGCAGGCGTGGATGCGCGACCACCCCGAGTACCAGTAGCCCCGGGGAAGGGGCGTCCGGGCGACCGGGCACGGTCACCCACCCGGGGGCCCGGCCGACTGTCACCCGGTCGGTCGGGCCCCCGCTCTGTGGGAAGATCGTCACCATGCTTCGTTGGTTGACCGCTGGAGAATCTCACGGGCCCGAGCTCGTCGCCGTCCTCGAGGGACTGCCGGCCGGGGTGCCGGTCTCCCTCGACGCGATCCGTGCCGACCTCGCCCGCCGCAAGCTCGGCTACGGCCGCGGGTCCCGCATGAAGTTCGAGCAGGACGAGCTGAACATCTCGGGCGGCGTCCGCCACGGCCTGACGATGGGCAGCCCGGTCGCGCTGCGCATCGGCAACACCGAGTGGCCGAAATGGGTCGAGGTGATGAACCCCGAGCCCGTCGAGGTCAGCGAGGCGTCGCGCGGTCGCAGCGCGCCGCTCACGCGGCCCCGCCCGGGTCACGCCGACCTCGTCGGCATGCAGAAGTACGACTTCGACGAGGCCCGGCCGATCCTCGAACGGGCCAGTGCGCGCGAGACGGCGGCCCGGGTCGCGCTCGGCGCCGTGGCGCGGTCCTTCCTCGCCGAGCTCGGCATCGAGCTCGTCAGCCACACCCTGTCCATCGGTCCCGTCCGCGTGCCCGACGGCAGTCCCGTGCCCGTGCCGTCCGACGTCGACCGTCTCGACGACGACGCGTTGCGCTGCTTCGACCCGGCGACGAGCGCCCTCATGGTCGACGAGGTCGAGTCGGCCAAGAAGGACGGCGACACCCTCGGCGGCGTCGTCGAGGTCCTCGCCTACGGCGTCCCGCCCGGGCTCGGCTCGCACGTCCAGTGGGACCGTCGCCTCGACTCGCAGCTGGCCGCCGCGCTGATGGGCATCCAGGCGATCAAGGGCGTCGAGGTCGGTGACGGCTTCGAGACCACCAGGAGGCGCGGGTCGGTGGCCCACGACGAACTGCACCGTCAGGGCGGGGTCATCTCACGCGACACCGACCGGGCCGGCGGCACCGAGGGCGGCATGAGCACGGGCACCGTGCTGCGCGTCCGCGCCGGCATGAAGCCCATCGCGACCGTCCCGCGGGCGTTGGCCACGGTCGACGTGACGAGCGGTGAGGAGAGCAAGGCCCACCACCAGCGATCCGACGTCTGCGCGGTCCCCGCGGCGGGCGTCGTCGCCGAGTCGATGGTCGCGCTCGTGCTGGCGAACTCCGTCCTCGAGAAGTTCGGCGGCGACTCGCTCGGCGAGACCGCGCGCAACATCCGGGGCTACCTCGAGGCCATCCCCGAGAACCTGCGGACTCAGCCGGCGTCCGCCGCCGAGTGACGAACGCGGGCCCGGTCGTCCTGATCGGGCCGATGGGAGCCGGCAAGACGAGCATCGGCAAGAAGCTCTCCCGTCGCCTCGACGTGCCCTTCGTCGACAGCGACCGCCTCGTCGTCCGGCGCCACGGGGCCATCGCCGAGCTGTTCGAGCGTCACGGCGAGGCGCACTTCAGGGAGCTCGAACACGCGGCCGTCGTCGATGCGTTGGCCGGCGTCGGGGTGGTCTCGCTGGGCGGGGGAGCCGTGCTCGACCACCGCACCCGCACCTCCTTGTCCGGTCTGCCCGTCGTGCTCCTGACGGTGACGGCCGAGGCCGTGGAGTCGAGGCTCGCCGGAGGTTCGCGACCCCTGCTGCAGCGGGGCGGCGTCGACGCCTGGCGCGCCATCGCCGACGAACGCGACCCCGTCTACCGGTCGCTCGCCTCCGTCGTGTTCGACACGTCCCACCGCCCCGTCTCGACCGTCGTGGACGACATCGAGACCTGGCTCGACTCCGAGAGAAGCACCGCATGACCGACGACACCGACACCACGACCATCCACGTCGCAGGAGACGCCCCCTACGACGTCCTGATCGGGCGGGGCCTGACGGACCGTCTGCCGGGAGTGCTGCACCCCCAGACCAAGAAGGTCCTGATCGTCCACGCACCCACGCTCGGTCGGAAGGCCGGCGAGGTGCGCGACTCGTTGGTGGCAGCGGGCTACGAGGCCCTCATCGCCGAGGTGCCCGACGCCGAGGACGCCAAGCGCATCGAGGTCGCCGCCTTCTGCTGGCAGGTGCTCGGCCAGGCCGACTTCACGCGGACCGACGCGGTGATCGGCCTCGGCGGCGGTGCGATCACCGACCTGGCCGGCTTCGTCGCCGGCACGTGGTTGCGCGGCGTGCCGCTCGTCCAGATGCCGACGAGCGTGCTCGGACTGGTCGACGCGAGCGTCGGCGGCAAGACCGGCGTGAACACGGCCGAGGGCAAGAACCTCGTCGGCGTCTTCCACCCGCCCGTGGCGGTGCTCGCCGACCTCGACCACCTCGACACCCTGTCGAAGAACGAGATCCTGGCCGGTTTCGCCGAGGTCGTCAAGGTCGGCTTCATCGCCGAGCCCGAGATCCTCGACATCGTCGAGGCCGACGTCGACCGCGCGACCGACCCGACCACCGCCGAGTTCCGCCGGGTCGTCGAGCTCGCGGTCGGCGTCAAGGCGCGCGTCGTGGGCGAGGACCTCACCGAGCAGGGCCTGCGCGAGATCCTCAACTACGGTCACACCCTCGGCCACGCCGTCGAGCACGCCGAGCGCTACCAGTGGCGTCACGGCGCCGCGGTGTCGGTCGGGATGGTCTACGCCGCCGAGCTCGCCCGCCTGACGGGCCGGTTGTCCGACGAGGCGGTCGACCGTCACCGTCGCATCCTCGAGTCGTTGACCCTTCCCGTGTCGTACCCCCTCGGTCGCTGGAACACTCTGCTGGCCACGATGCAGCGCGACAAGAAGGCGCGTGCCGGCCTGCTGCGCTTCATCGTCCTCGACGACATCGGCAGGCCGACGGTGCTGCAGGGGCCCGACCAGAGCCTGCTGTTCGCGGCCTACCAGGAGATCGGTTCATGACGAAGCGTCGGGTTCGCTAGCATCCAGGGGTGCACGAAGCCCTCATCCGCTCGCTGCGCCTCGCCGTCGAGGCCGCACCGGGAGACGTCCCCCTCCGCGTCCACCTCGGCCGCCTCCTCCTCGAGTCCGGTGTGGCCTCCGAGGCCCTGGGTGAGGCCGCCAGGGCCCTGTCCCTCGAACCGACCGACCAGGACGCCCGGGCGCTGATGGTCGAGGCGCTGGCGTCCGGACCCGCTCCCGTCCCCGCGCCCGCCGCGGCACCGGCCGACGAGGACGGTGTCGAGGAGACGTCGCGACCGGACGACGTTCCCGTCGAGGAGGCGGACGCCGACCGACCCCAGGCCGGTGCGACGGCCTTCGACTGGGACGCCGCCGAGCGGCAGGTCACGAATGACGGGGCGTTCCGCCTGGAGCGACCGGACCTGCGCCTCTCGCACGTCGGCGGCATGCAGGGCGTGAAGCACCGACTCGAGTCGGCCTTCCTCGCCCCGTTGCGTCACCCGGAGTTGCGCGAGGCGTACGGCAAGAGCCTCCGCGGAGGCCTGCTCATGTACGGTCCGCCGGGTTGCGGCAAGACCCACATCGCCCGCGCCCTGGCCGGAGAGCTCGACGCGTCGTTCCTCTCGGTCGGGTTGACCGACCTGCTCGACCCGTACTTCGGCGGTTCGGAGCGCAACGTCCACGAGGCGTTCGAAGCCGCCAGACGCCACGCCCCCTGCGTCCTCTTCATGGACGAGATGGACGCGGTCGGCCCGCGGCGCAGCCAGACCCAGGGCACCCTCATGCGCAGCGTCGTGAACCAGTTGCTGGTCGAGTTGGACGGTGTCGCCGGGCGGAACGAGGGAGTCTTCGTCCTCGCCGCCACCAACCGCCCCTGGGACGTCGAACCCGCCCTGCGCAGGCCCGGACGGTTCGACCGCACGGTGTTGGTGCTCCCACCCGACGCCGACGCACGACGGACGATCCTGCAGGGCTGCCTCGTCGGACGGCCGGCCGGTGGGGTCGACGTCGAGTCCCTGCTCGGCAGGACCGAGGGGTTCTCGGGGGCCGACCTGGCGTACGTCTGCGAGCTCGCCGCCGAACGCGCCCTCATGGACAGCGTCTCGACGGGACGTGCCCGCGAGATCACGACCGCGGACCTCGACGCAGCCGTCCGGCAGGTCGTCCCGTCCGCCGAGGACTGGTTGCGGAAGGCCAAGAACGTCGTGCGGTACGGCGTGGACGACGGCACGTACGACGAGCTGAGGGCCCACCTCGACCGCAAGCGCACGACGTGAGCGCGGGCGAACTCGCCAGGGCCCACGCCCTGGCCCAGGCCGGACGTCCGGCCGAGGGCCTCGAGATCGCCCGCCTGGTGCTGCAGGCGGATCCGGAGGATGCGGAGGCCCTGACGGTCGTGAGCGGTTGCCTGACGGGACTCGGTCGGCACGACGAGGCCCTCACGGCCGCCCGCGAGGCCGTGGGGCTCGACTCCGAGAACGAACGGAGCTGGCGCCAACTGGCCCACGTCGCCTCGACCGGCGGACTCCACCTCGAGGCGTACAACGCGGCCCGCGTGGCGCGCCGACTCGCACCCGAGACCCTCGGGGTCCACCTCTGCGTCATCTGGACCGACCTCGCGGCGGACCTCGTCACGGACGAGACCCGGACCACCGTCGTGCACGCGATGACGAACTTCCCGGATGCCGGCGCGGTCTACGTGGCGGCGGGCCACGTCGCCCTGAGGGACGAGCGCTACCGCTCGGCGTCGTCGTCCTTCCGTGCGGCCCTGCACCTCGACCCGGGCGACGAGGCGGCCCGTCAGGGTCTCGCCCGGGTCAAGCTCGATCTCGGCAAGGCCCCGGCGGCGTTCGGGCTCTACCTCGACGTGCTGCAGGACGATCCGTCGTCCCGGCCCGCCCTGCTCGACGTCCGCCGCGCGCTGCACGGGGTGCTGCGCCGGGTCAACCGCCTGTGGGGTGCCATGACGGCCGTCTCGATGACGCTCGCGCTGGCGGCGGCGGTCGTCGACCCCGACTTCGACGGGCCGGTCGTCGTCGGCCTCCTCGCCGTCCAGACGCCCCTCTTCGCCGCCTGGACCCTCTGGTACGCCCGTCGGACGGCCCGGACGTTCGAGGGGCGGGGTCGCGACCTGGTGCGGCTCGCTCCGTCGATCAGCCTGCCGCACACGCTGTACGCCGGCGTCGCGGCGGCGGGCTGCGTCGCGACGATCCTGTTCGGTGGCGTCGCGGCGGTCATGGCACCGGGCGACGCCCTCTCCGTCGTCATGGTCTGCGTGTGGGGGTTGCCGGTGGTCGGCGTCTTCGTCACCTTCCCGCTGCTGAACCTGCACCTCCACGACTCGCCGAGGCGTGCCGCGCGCGGTTGACGCTAAACTCTCCCGAGGTCGGATGCGACCCGGGCCACGGCCGGTCGTCCGGTCGGCCCCCGAGCGGCCACACCCACCCCCACCGGCACGAACACACGAAGGATCACGCGCGCATGGCGACTACCAACGACATCAAGAACGGTGCCGTCCTCAACCTCGACGGCCAACTCTGGAACGTCATCGAGTTCCAGCACGTCAAGCCGGGCAAGGGTGGCGCGTTCGTCCGCACCAAGATGAAGAACGTCATGTCGGGCAAGGTCGTCGACAAGACGTTCAACGCCGGGACCAAGATCGACTTCGCCAACGTCGACCGTCGCGAGTACACCTACCTCTACGCCGAGGCCGACGGGTACGTCTTCATGGACACCGCCGACTACGACCAGATCAACGTGCCGGCGACGATCGTCGGCGACGCCAAGAACTTCATGCTCGAGAACCAGAACGTGCAGATGGCCCTGCACGACGGCGACCCGCTCTACATCGAGCTGCCCGCCTCGGTCATCCTCGAGGTCACCTACACCGAACCGGGCCTCCAGGGCGACCGCTCGACCGGTGGCACGAAGCCCGCCACCGTCGAGACCGGCTACGAGATCCAGGTCCCGCTGTTCCTCGAGGCCGGCACGAAGGTCAAGGTCGACACGCGCGACGGTGGCTACCTCGGCCGCGTCAACGACTAGTCGGTGAGCGCACGCACCAAGGCGCGCAAACGCGCCCTCGACGTCCTGTACGTCGCCGACATCCGCCAGATCAGCATGACCGACGCGCTCGTCGCCGAGACCCAGCGGGCCCTCGACCAGCCCGAGCGCGGGTCGAGCTGGGGGTACGCCCGAGACATCGTGCAGGGCGTCATCGACCACCGCGACGAGATCGACGAACTGATCGAGACGTATTCGCAGGGCTGGACCCTCGCCCGCATGCCCACCCTCGACCGCGGCATCATCCGCATCGGCATCTGGGAGCTCCGCCACAACGACGAGATCCCCGACGCCGTCGCGATCAGCGAGGCGGTCGAGCTGGCCCAGACCCTGAGCACCGACGACTCGGCCTCGTTCGTGAACGGACTGCTCGGCCGCATCGCGACCGGCGGCTGATCCGCCGTGCCGGTCCTCCGCCGGTCGGCGAACCGGTAGGGTCGAAGCATCCACACCGACATCCTTTAAGTTCCGTCCCGAGAGGCGGGGAAGGAGGTCCGATTGAGCACCCGCACCGTGCTGAGTCAGGCTGACATCGCGCGTGCCCTCACGCGCATCTCGCACGAGATCCTCGAGTCCAACAGGGGTGCCGACGACCTCGTCGTCCTGGGCATCCCGACCCGGGGCGTGGTCCTGGCGGACCGTCTCGCCCGGACCCTGTCGAGCATCTCGGGCGGTCCCGTGCCCGTCGGTTCGGTCGACGTCACGATGTACCGCGACGACCTGCGGCGCCAGCCCACCCGCTCGCCCCGGCCGACCTCGGTGCCCTCCGGCGGCATCGACGGCAAGACCGTCGTCCTCGTCGACGACGTCCTGTACTCGGGACGCACGATCCGGGCCGCCCTCGACGCCCTCAGCTCGATCGGTCGCCCCCGCGCCGTCCGTCTGGCCGTCCTGGTCGACCGCGGTCACCGCGAGCTGCCCATCCGCGCCGACTTCGTGGGCAAGAACCTGCCGACCTCGACGGTCGAGCGCATCTTCGTCCGCCTGCACGGCGTCGACGACGACGAACTCGTCGCCATCGACGACGGAGCGGGCACAGGAGGCGCGGGTGCCGACCCGGCGCCCGTCACCACCCCGGGGGCTCACCGATGAGGCACCTGCTCAGCACCGCCGACCTCTCGCGCGACGAAGCCATCCGCGTGCTCGACGTGGCCGAGGACATGGCGGACGTCGCCACGCGCGAGGTCCGGAAGCTCCCCACCCTCCGGGGCATCACGGTGGTGAACCTCTTCTACGAGGACAGCACGCGGACCCGCATCTCGTTCGAGGCCGCCGCGAAGAGGCTCAGCGCGGACGTCATCAACTTCGCCGCCAAGGGCTCGAGCGTCTCGAAGGGCGAGTCGCTCAAGGACACGGCACAGACCCTGGCCGCCATGGGTGCGGACGGCATCGTGATCAGGCACCCCTCCAGCGGAGCCCCCCGGGTGCTGGCCGACAGCGGTTGGGTCGACGCCGGCATCGTCAACGCCGGCGACGGGACGCACGAGCACCCCACCCAGGCCCTGCTCGACGCGTTCACCATCCGCCGCCGCGTGCACGGGGCCGGCAGCCGGGGACGCGACCTCGACGGCGTCGAGGTCATGATCGTCGGGGACATCCTGCACTCACGTGTCGCCCGGTCGAACGCGTGGTTGCTCAGGACGCTCGGCGCGCACGTGACGGTGGTCGCGCCTCCCACGCTCGTCCCGGTCGACGTCAGCCGGTTCGGCGTCGCCGTCCGGTACGACCTCGACGAGGCCCTCACCGAGGTCCGACCCGACGTCGTCATGATGCTGCGCATCCAGCAGGAGCGCATGAACGACGCGTTCTTCCCCAACCCGCGCGAGTACGCCCGGTCGTGGGGGCTCGGTGCGGCTCGGTTCCGGTCGCTGCCCGAGACCACCCTCGTCATGCATCCGGGCCCGATGAACCGTGGCCTCGAGATCAGCGACGAGGCCGCCGACTCGCCGCGCTCGACCGTCCGCGAGCAGGTCACGAACGGCGTCGCCGTCCGCATGGCCGTGCTCTACCTCACCCTCGCCGGCGACCGGGAGGACGCATCGTGACCACCACCCATCTCATCCGGGGCGCCGAGACCGTCGACGGGGCCCGCACCGACGTCGTCCTCCGCGACGGGGTCGTCGTCGAGCTCGGCCGCGGCCTCAGCGCGGCCGGCGCGACGGTGACCGACGCCGACGGCCTGCTCCTGCTGCCCGGCCTCGTCGACCTCCACACCCACCTGCGCGAACCCGGGGGCGAGGGCAGCGAGACCGTGCTGACCGGGTCCCGGGCAGCCGCGGCCGGTGGCTACACCGCCGTCAACGCGATGGCCAACTCGTCGCCGGTCGCCGACACGGCCGGCGTGGTCGAACAGGTGCAGGCCCTCGGAGAGCGCGCGGGCTTCGTGACCGTCCGCCCCGTCGGTGCGGTCAGCCAGGGGCTCGCCGGCACCCACCTCTCCGAGATCGGGGCGATGGCCCGCTCGCGCGCCGCCGTCCGGGTCTTCTCCGACGACGGGTCCTGCGTCGCGGACCCGCTGCTGATGCGTCGGGCGCTGGAGTACATCAAGGGGTTCGGGGGAGTCCTCGCCCAGCACGCCCAGGAGCCCAGGCTCACCGAGGGCGCCCAGATGAACGAGGGAGCCCTGTCGGCCGAGCTCGGCCTGGGCGGTTGGCCCGCGGTCGCCGAAGAGGCCATCATCGCCCGCGACGTGCTCCTCGCGGACCACGTCGGCGCCCGCCTGCACGTCTGCCACGTGTCGACCGCCGGCAGCGTCGAGGTGATCCGGTGGGCGAAGTCGCGCGGCATCGAGGTGACCGCCGAGGTCACGCCGCACCACCTCCTGCTCACCGAAGACCTCGTGTCGGGCTACGACTCGCGGTACAAGGTCAACCCGCCCCTCCGCCGCGCCGAGGACGTCGAGGCCCTGCGTGCCGCCCTGGCGGACGGCACGATCGACATCGTCGCCACGGACCACGCCCCGCACACGTCCGAGGCCAAGTGCTGCGAGTGGGACGCCGCCGCCAACGGCATGGTGGGGCTCGAGTCGGCCCTGTCGGTCGTGCACCACACCATGGTCGAGACGGGGGCGATCGGCTGGGCCGACGTGGCCCGGGTGATGTCCGTCGCGCCGGCCGCCATCGGGCAGGTCGCCGGCCACGGGCGCCCCCTGGCCGTGGGGGAACCCGCCGAGCTCACGCTCTACGATCGTGAGGTGACCCGCACGTTCTCCACCGAGCACCTCGCGGGCAAGAGCCGCAACTCGCCCTACCTCGGGCGGGTCCTGCCCGGCCAGGTCCGCGCCACCTTCCACCAGGGCTACGCGACCGTGGTCGACGGCGACGTCGTCGACAGCGACGTGGTCGCGCACGCGGCCCGACTGGTCGACACCGCCGCGGCCCTCGCCGGCGCCGAGGGGGCGACCGCCCGGTGAGCCAGTGGATCATCGCCGCGCTCATCCTCGTCGGCGTCGGGCTGCTGATCGGGCTGATGGCCCGGTCCTGGCGGGCTCGCGGGCGTCGACAGTCCGACATCCCCGCACCCGACGGGGCGCCCGACGACCTGTCCGACCCGGTCGTCGCGGTCGACGCGTTCTACGTGGCGACCTCGCGGGGCGGCGACCCGCTCGACCGCGTGGTCGTGCACGGCCTCGGCTTCCGCGGTCGGGCCATCGTGTCCGTCCACGCCGAGGGCGTGCGCCTCGAGATCGCGGGCGAACCGCCCGTGCTGATCCGCGCCTCCTCGTTGCGGGGGGTCGACCGCGCCACCTGGACCATCGACCGCGTCGTCGAGCGCGACGGCCTCGTGCTCGTCGGCTGGCGCCTCGGCGACGCCGACCTCGACACCTACCTGCGCATCCCCGACGACCCCGCGCCCGTCGTCGACGCGATCCGCCCCCTCGTCCCCACGGCCCCCGGGGCCGGCACCACCAAGGAGAAGACCATTGACTGACGCCTCCACCACCGACAGGGCCGTGCTGGTCCTCGCCGACGGCACCCGGTACGTCGGCCGCGCCTACGGCGCCGTCGGCCGCACCCTCGGCGAGGTCGTCTTCGCGACCGGCATGACCGGCTACCAGGAGACCCTCACCGACCCCTCGTACGCCGGCCAGATCGTCGTCATGACGGCACCGCACATCGGCAACACGGGTGTGAACGACGCCGACCCCGAGTCACGCCGCATCTGGGTCGCCGGCTACGTCGTGCGGGACGCCAGCCGCGTGGTCTCGAACCACCGGGCGCAGGGCAGCCTCGACGACCAGCTCGTCGCCGACGGGATCGTCGGCATCCGCGGCATCGACACGCGTGCCGTGACGCGCCGCCTGCGCGACGTCGGCTCGATGAAGGGCGGCGTCTTCAGCGGCCCCGACGCCGAACTCGACCCGGCCGAGCAGCTCGCGCTCGTCACCGCGGGTGCCGACATGCGCGGCCTCAACCTCTCGAGCCAGGTGTCGACGGTCGAGCCGTACGTGGTGCCCGCCGAGGGCGACCGCGTCGGTTCGGTCGCCGTCCTCGACCTGGGCGTCAAGACCTCGACCCTGCGGTACCTCGCGCAGCGCGGCTTCGAGGTGCACGTGTTGCCGCAGTCGACCACGCTCGACGACCTGCGAGCCCTCTCGCCGGACGCGCTCTTCTACTCGAACGGCCCCGGCGACCCGGCCGCGAGCGACTCGCAGGTCGAGCTGCTGCAGGGCGCCCTGCGCGACGGCCTGCCGTACTTCGGCATCTGCTTCGGCAACCAGCTGTTCGGCCGCGCGCTCGGCTTCGGCACCTACAAGCTGCCTTTCGGCCACCGCGGCATCAACCAGCCGGTGCTCGACAAGACGACGAACAAGGTCGAGATCACGAGCCAGAACCACGGCTTCGCGGTCGACGCGCCGATCGAGGGCGTCCTCGAGTCACCGGCCGGCTTCGGCCGCGTCGAGGTCAGCCACTACAGCCTCAACGACCAGGTCGTCGAGGGCCTGCGGGCGCTCGACATACCGGCGTTCTCGGTCCAGTACCACCCCGAGGCCGCCGCCGGACCCCACGACAGCAACCACCTCTTCGACCGCTTCCGCGAGGCGGTCGTCGCCCGGAAGGACGGCCAGGCCGTCGACTTCGGCTCCGACATCGAAAGCAGCAACTGATGCCCAAGCGCGCTGACATCAACTCCGTCCTCGTGATCGGCTCCGGTCCGATCGTCATCGGCCAGGCGGCCGAGTTCGACTACTCGGGCACCCAGGCCTGCCGCGTGCTGCGCGACGAGGGGGTGCGCGTGATCCTCGTGAACCCCAACCCGGCGACGATCATGACCGACCCCGACTTCGCCGACGCCACCTACATCGAGCCCATCACGTCCGAGGTGCTCGAGGCGATCATCGTCAAGGAGCGTCCCGACGCCATCCTGCCGACCCTGGGCGGGCAGACGGCCCTGAACGCCGCCATCGCCCTCGACGAGGAAGGCATCCTCGCCAAGCACGGCGTCGAGCTGATCGGAGCCAAGGTCGAGGCCATCCAGAAGGGCGAGGACCGCCAGCTCTTCAAGAAGCTCGTCCTCGAGTCCGGTGCCGACGTCGCGAAGTCGTACATCGCGACGACCGTCGACCAGGCCGTCGAGTACGCGGAGGACCTGGGCTACCCCCTCGTCATCCGCCCCTCCTTCACGATGGGCGGGCTGGGCTCCGGCTTCGCGTACACCCGCGACGAACTCGTGCGCATGGTCACCGACGGGCTGCACCAGAGCCCGACGACCGAGGTGCTGCTGGAAGAGAGCATCCTCGGCTGGAAGGAGTACGAGCTCGAGATGATGCGCGACACGGCCGACAACACGGTCGTCGTCTGCTCGATCGAGAACGTCGACCCGGTCGGCGTGCACACCGGCGACTCGATCACCGTCGCCCCCGCCCTGACGCTGACCGACCGCGAGTACCAGAACCTGCGCGACATCAGCATCGACATCATCCGTCGCGTGGGCGTCGACACCGGCGGCTGCAACATCCAGTTCGCGGTCGACCCGGCGGACGGCCGCGTGATCGTCATCGAGATGAACCCCCGCGTCTCGCGCTCCAGCGCCCTGGCGTCGAAGGCGACCGGCTTCCCGATCGCGAAGATCGCCGCGAAGCTGGCCCTCGGCTACCGTCTCGACGAGATCCCGAACGACATCACCGGGGTGACCCCCGCCTCCTTCGAGCCCACGCTCGACTACGTCGTGGTCAAGGTGCCCCGCTTCGCCTTCGAGAAGTTCCCGGCAGCCGACACGACGCTCACCACGACCATGAAGAGCGTCGGCGAGGCCATGGCCCTCGGACGCAACTTCACCCAGGCGCTGCAGAAGGCGCTGCGCTCCCTCGAGAAGCGCGGTTCGAGCTTCCACTGGCAGGGCGAGCCCGGCGACCGGGAGGCGCTGCTCGCCTCGTCGGCGACGCCCACCGACGGTCGCATCGTCACCGTCCAGCAGGCCCTGCGGGCCGGCGCGACCGCCGAGCAGGTCTTCGACGCCACGAAGATCGACCCGTGGTTCATCGACCAGGTCGTGCTGGTCAACGAGGTCGCCGAGCAGGTCGCGGCGGCCGCCGAGCTCGACGTGGACACCCTCGTGCTGGCGAAGGACCACGGCTTCAGCGACGACCAGATCGGGCAGTTGCGGGGTCTCTCCGAACAGCAGGTGCGCGACCACCGCCACGCCCTCGACGTGCGTCCCGTCTTCAAGACCGTCGACACCTGCGCGGGGGAGTTCCCCGCCCTGACCCCGTACCACTACTCGAGCTACGACACCGAGACCGAGGTCGTCGCGAGCGACCGGCGCAAGGTGATCATCCTCGGCTCGGGGCCCAACCGCATCGGCCAGGGCGTGGAGTTCGACTACTCGTGCGTGCACGCCAGCTTCGCGCTGAGCGACGCGGGCTTCGAGACGATCATGATCAACTGCAACCCCGAGACCGTCTCGACCGACTACGACACGAGCGACCGGCTGTACTTCGAGCCGCTGACGCTCGAGGACGTCCTGGAGGTCGTCCACGCCGAGAGCGCAGGGGGCGAGCTCGTCGGAGTCGTGGTGCAGCTCGGCGGCCAGACGGCCCTCGGCCTGTCGAAGGGCCTCGAGGCCGCGGGCGTGCCGATCCTCGGCACGACGCCCGACGCGATCGACTCGGCCGAGGAGCGCGGGCTCTTCCAGGGCATCCTCGACGCGGCCGGCCTGCTCGCGCCGCGCAACGGCACGGCGACCGACTACGACAGCGCCGTCGCCGTGGCGGAGGAGATCGGCTACCCCGTGCTCGTGCGTCCGTCGTACGTCCTCGGCGGCCGCGGCATGGAGATCGTCTACGACAGCCCGTCGTTGGCGGACTACTTCGAGCGGGTCGCGGACCAGGCCATCATCGGTCCGGAAGCCCCCCTGCTCGTGGACCGCTTCCTGGACGACGCCGTCGAGATCGACGTCGACGCGCTCTACGACGGCACCGAGCTCTACGTGGGCGGCATCATGGAGCACATCGAGGAGGCCGGCATCCACTCGGGCGACTCGAGCTGCACCCTGCCTCCGGTCACCCTCGGCAAGGGCGAGATCGACCGCGTCCGCGACGCCACGCTCGCCATCGCGCAGGGCATCGGAGTGTCCGGCCTGCTCAACGTCCAGTTCGCCATCGCGGCAGGCGTGCTCTACGTCATCGAGGCCAACCCCCGGGCGAGCCGCACGGTCCCCTTCGTCTCGAAGGCCCTCGGCATCCCCCTGGCCAAGGCCGCCTCGCTCGTCATGGTCGGCCGCAGCGTGCGCGAGCTCGTCGACGGTGGTCTGTTGCCCGCCCAGGACGGCTCGGACGTGCCGCTCGACTCGCCGATCTCGGTGAAGGAGGCCGTGCTGCCCTTCAAGCGCTTCCGCACGAAAGAAGGGCAGGTCGTCGACAGCGTCCTCAGCCCCGAGATGCGCTCGACGGGCGAGGTCATGGGCATCGACCGCGACTTCCCCCGGGCCTTCGCCAAGAGCCAGACCGCCGCGTACGGCGGACTGCCGACCTCGGGCACGGTCTTCGTGAGCGTCGCCGATCGTGACAAGCGTGCGATCGTCCTGCCGGTGTTGCGCCTGCAACAGCTCGGATTCCGCATCCTGGCGACCGAGGGGACCGCCACGGTCCTCGTCCGCAACGGCATCCACGCCGACACCGTCGACAAGTTCAGCGCCGGGGGCCACTCGGTCGTCGACCTGATCAACGCCGACGAGGTCGACATCGTGATCAACACCCCGAGCGGGTCGACCGCCCGGGCCGACGGCTACGAGATCCGCGCGGCGACCGTCGCGGCCGACAAGGCGCTCTTCACGACCATCGCCCAGCTCGGGGCGGCCGTGGCGTCCATCGAGGCCGTGCAGAGCGACCTCGAGGTGACGAGCCTGCAGGACTACGGTCTCGCCCGGGCGGCCCGACGGTGAGCTCGTCGTTCGGCGACCGGCTCGCGGCGGCCTTCGCCGCGACCGGTCCGCTGTGCGTCGGCATCGACCCCCACCCCTACCTGCTCGAGCAGTGGGGACTTCCCGCCGGTGCCGCGGGCGTGCGCGAGTTCGGCCTGCGGGTGGTCGACGGCGTCGCGGGTTCGGCGTCGATCGTCAAGCCGCAGGTGGCGTTCTTCGAGCGGTGGGGCTCGGCCGGCTTCGCCGCCCTCGAGGACGTCCTCGCCGCGGGACGCGATCGGGGACTGCTGCAGATCGGTGATGCCAAGCGGGGTGACATCGGCACGACCATGGACGCCTACGGCGACGCGTGGTTCGATCGCTCGTCGCCCTTGCGGGTCGACGCGCTGACCGTCTCGCCCTACCTCGGCTTCGACTCGATGGCCGGGTTGGTCGGTCGTGCACGCGCCGTCGACGCGGGCGTCTTCGTCCTGGCCGCGACGTCGAACGTCGAGGCGCTGACGACCCAGACGGCCGTCCGGACGGACGACCACGGCGCGGAGGGCACCGTTGCGAGCGGTATCGTCGACGACGTGCTCCATGACAACCAGACGGCGGGCGACGCCCCGTTCGGCAGCGTCGGCCTCGTGCTCGGCGCCACCGTCGACCTCGACGACTACGGCATCGACGCGGCCCGGCTGACGACGACGCCCGTTCTCGCCCCGGGCTTCGGGCACCAGGGCGCTTCGTACGCCGACCTGCCCCGCCTGTTCGGTGCCGCTGCGGGTGCCGTGCTCGTCTCCGCCTCGCGGGCGCTCCTCTCGGCGGGTCCCGCCGGGTTCGCCGAGGCCGTCCGTCGTGACGCCGACGAGGTGCGCTCGTGCCTCGTCTGACGCCTCCTCCGGTCGACCGGGCCGCCGCCGCCCGGGCCGCCGTGGCCGCCCGGCGCGGACGCGCGACGGTCAAGAACGCCGTCGCCTCGCGCAGCCGGAGCGCCCTCGACGTCGCCGAGACGGCCTGGGCCGGCGAGCCCACGAGCGCCGAGGGATCGCTGCGGGTCCGCGAGCTGTTGACGAGCATCCCGGGCATCGGACCGACCCGGGTCGCCCGGATCATGACCGAGCTCGGCATCGCCGAGTCCAAGCGCGTCGGCGGGCTCGGCGTCCGCCAACGGCGCATCCTCGGCGACTGGCTGGCCGCCCGCGAGGCCAAGGGGCGCCTCCGGTCCCGGCTCGTCGTGCTCGCCGGCCCCACGGCCGTCGGCAAGGGCACGGTCTCGACCTACATCCGCGAGAACTACCCCGACGTCCACCTCAGCGTCTCCGCGACGACGCGCGCCCCGCGACCGGGCGAGGTCGACGGCGTCCACTACTACTTCGTCGACGACGCCGAGTTCGACCGGATGATCCGCGACCGCGAGCTGCTCGAGTACGCCACCGTCCACAACTCGTACCGGTACGGCACCCCCCGTCCCCCCTTGGACGCCGCCCTGAACGAGGGCCGCAGCGTGCTGCTCGAGATCGACCTGCAGGGTGCCCGGCTCGTCCGCGCCGCGATGCCCGAGGCCGTGCTGGTCTTCCTGCTGCCCCCGACCTGGGACGAACTCGTCCGGCGCCTCATCGGCCGGGGCACCGAGGACGCCGCCGAGCAGCAGCGCCGCCTCGAGACGGCGAAGGTCGAGCTGGCCGCCCAGGACGAGTTCGACGCGCGTGTCGTGAACCACGACGTGGCCGAAGCGGCCCGCGAGGTCGTAGAATTGATGACTGCGCCCGAACCGGGCCGCACCCGCGCGTGAACCGCGCCCCGATCTCGGTGCCCACGCTCGTCTCGAGCGGTGCCGGCACCCACCCCCATCGACACGAGGAGCAACCAATGGCCGACAAGAACCAGGGCATCATCGATCCGCCCATCGACGAGCTGCTGTCGAAGGTCGAGTCGAAGTACGCACTCGTCATCTTCGCCTCGAAGCGCGCGCGTCAGATCAACGACTACTACGCCGACCTGCACGAGGGCAGCCTGTTCGACAACGTCGGCCCGCTGGTCGACAGCTCGATCGACGACAAGCCGCTCTCGGTGGCCATGCACGAGATCAACGAGGACAAGCTCGAGGTGAAGCCGCTCGCCGCTCCCGCCGAGTAGCGCGGCGAGACGACCGACCATCGTGACGGTGGTCGGTCCTATCATCTGACGAGGCCCCCGGGAGTCCATCCCGCGGGGCCTCATCGCGTCCCCACCCCCGTACGACCCAGAGGAACACCGTGACCCTGACCGACACGACCGACCAGACCACGACGACACCGGCCTCCCTGCGACTGTTCACGTCCGAGTCGGTCACCGAGGGCCACCCCGACAAGATCTGCGACCAGATCTCGGACGGCATCCTCGACGCGTTGCTCGCCGTCGACCCCGCCAGTCGGGTCGCGGTCGAGACGATGGTCACCACGGGGCTCGTGCACGTCGCCGGCGAGGTCACCACCAAGGGCTACGTCGACATCCCCACGATCGTGCGCGACCTCATCGTGGGCATCGGCTACGACTCGTCGGCCGTGAGCTTCGACGGTCGCACCTGCGGCGTCGAGGTGTCGATCGGGTCGCAGTCTCCCGACATCGCCCAGGGCGTCGACACGGCCCTCGAGGCGCGCGGTGGCGACGACGACCTGCTGAACCGCCAGGGCGCCGGCGACCAGGGCATCATGTTCGGCTACGCCACGAACGAGACGCCACAGTTCATGCCCCTCCCGGTCTGGCTCGCCCACCGGTTGGCGGAGCGCCTGGCGGCCGTGCGCAAGTCGGGCACCCTCACCTACCTGCGCCCCGACGGCAAGACCCAGGTCACGGTGGGCTACGACGGCGTCGTGCCCAAGACGGTCGACACCGTCGTGCTGTCGACCCAGCACTCGCCCGAGGTCTCGAGCGAGCAGCTCGAGTCCGACGTCGTCGAGCACGTCATCCGCCCCGTTCTCGACGAGGCGGGCCTGTCGTCGGTCGACACCCGGTTCATCATCAACCCCACGGGTCGCTTCGAGATCGGCGGCCCGCAGGGCGACGCCGGCCTGACCGGCCGCAAGATCATCGTCGACACCTACGGCGGCGCGAGCCGACACGGCGGTGGCGCCTTCTCGGGCAAGGACCCCTCGAAGGTCGACCGATCGGCCGCGTACGCCATGCGGTGGGTCGCCAAGAACGCCGTGGCCGCGGGCCTCGCCGACCGCCTCGAACTGCAGGTGGCCTACGCGATCGGCCGGGCGGCCCCCGTCGGCCTGTACGTCGAGACCTTCGGCACCGGCCACGTGGGTGACGACGTCATCACCGAGGCCATCCGCTCGGTCTTCGACCTCCGCCCGGCCGCGATCATCCGCGACCTCGACCTCTTGCGGCCGATCTACGCCGCGACGTCGACCTACGGCCACTTCGGTCGCGACCTGCCCGACTTCACCTGGGAGGCGCTCGACCGCGTCGACGCCCTCCGGGCCGCCGCCGGGCTCTGACCGTGCCGGCGGTCGCCGACACGCCCCTCGAGGGCGACCCGCGCGTCGTCCGGGTGATGGTCGAGTCGCCCCTGCCGCAACTCGACCGGTTGTTCGACTACTCCGTTCCCGAGCGCCTCCGCGAGCAGGTCGCGCCGGGCATCCGGGTCAGGGTGCCGCTGCGCTCGGCCGGTCGCATCGCCGACGGGTTCGTCGTCGAGGTCACGTCGTCCTCCGAGCACGGCGGCGACCTGAGCGAGATCGACGACGTGGTGTCGACCGTCCCGGTCCTCGCGCCCGAGGTCTGGCGACTCGCGCGCGCCGTCGCCGACCGGGCCGGCGGGTCGGCCAGCGACGTGGTCCGGCTGGCCGTGCCACCGCGTCAGGTCCGGGTCGAGAAGGCCCACCTGGCCGCGGCCGCCGCACCCCGAGCGCCCGAGGCGGCAACCGGTCCGGCGCCGTCGGCCGCGGCGGCCGCCGACGCGGCCGAGGCGTCCGCCGACGCGGCCGGGCCGTCCGCTGAAGCGGCCGAGGCGTCCCCGGGGGTCGTGGGCTACCGGTCGACCGACCTCGCGGGCCTCGTCACGGCCCGCGGCCGGGCCGCGGTCGACGCCGTGCCGCTGCTCGTCGAGTTGCCCGACGGCACGTGGGTCGGGCACTGGGCCCTGACCGCGGCGCAGCTCGCCGCCGTCGCACTCGACGCCGGTGACAACGCCATCGTCGCCGTCCCCGACTACCGCGACGAGGAGCACGTCCTGCAGGCCCTCGCCGCCGTGCTCCCGTCCGACCGTGTCGTCCGCCTCGACTCCCGGCAGTCCAACGCCGACCGGTACCGGGCGCTCCTCCGCGCCCGGGGCGACGAGCCCGTCGTCGTGGTCGGCAACCGCTCGGTGCTGCTGGCGCCCTCGGCGCGACTCGGGGTCGTCGTGGTGTTCGACGACGGCGACCCGTCGTTCGGCGAGCCGTTGGCCCCGTACGTCCACGCTCGTGACACGGCGCTGCTGCGGCAGGCCCAGCAAGACAGCGCCCTGGTGTTCCTCGGTCACTCGCGCAGCACCGACGTGCAGCGCCTGGTCGAGATCGGGTTCCTGGCCGAGGTCCGCCCCGACCCGCGGTACCAGCCCCGCGTCGTGCCCACCGTCCACCAGGCGGCGTCCGACGGTTTCGCGGCCAGGGCCCGCATCCCGTCGTCCGCCTACGGCGAGGCGAAGGCGGCGGTGGAGCACGGGCCCGTCCTCATCCAGGTCGCCTCACCGGGCTACTCGCCGCGCCTGGCCTGCGTGGACTGCGGCGACACGGCCCGCTGCCTGCGCTGCAACGGCCCCCTCCAGCAGCGGGAGCGTGGAGCGACCCCCGCCTGCGCCTGGTGCGGCGCGTTGGCCGTCTCGTGGCACTGCCGCACCTGCGAGGGCACGCGCATGCGCGCCGTCGGCACCGGCGCCTCCCGCACGGCCGACGAGCTCGGCAAGGCTTTCCCGGGCGTGCGGATCATCGTCTCTGACGGTGCCAGGGCCCTGACCCACGTCGACGACGCCCCCGCCATCGTGGTCGCCACGCGGGGCGCCGAGCCGGTGGCACCCGGCGGCTACCGTGCGGTGCTGCTGCTCGACGGCGAGCGCATGCTCGCCCGAGAGAGCCTCCGCGTCGCCGAGGACTGCCTGCGCTGGTGGGCCAACGCGACGGCCCTGGCCGCCCGCCGTGCGCCGGTCGTCCTGGTCGGCGTGGGCGGGGCCATCGCCTCGGCCCTCGCCACGTGGGAGCTCGCGCGCTTCGTCTCGGCCGAGCTCGCCGACCGTCGGGTCCTCCGGTTCCCGCCCGCCGTCCGCGTGGCCACCGTGACCGGCACCGTCGACACCGTCGCCCGCGCCCTCGACGACCTGCCCGACGAGGTCCGGGCCGAGACCCTCGGCCCCGTCGACGTCGAGTCGGCGGGGGTCCGTGCGATCGTCCGGTTCGACTACTCGCGGGGTCACGACGTGGCCCTTGCCCTCCGCTCGCAGGTGATCCGTGCGGCGACCGACCGCCGCAAGGCCCTCGGTCAGAAGCGCGCGAGAGCCGTCCCTACACTCAGAGTGCGGTTCGACGACGTCGAGCCGTTCGCCGACTGACCGCCAGGAACCCCATGCGCCTCGTCTTCGCCGGCAGCCCGACGGCTGCCGTGCCCTCGCTCACCGCCCTCGCCGCGGGCCCCCACGAGATCGTCGCCGTGCTCACCCGCGACGACACACCGCAGGGACGCAAGCGCGTCCTCACGCCGACCCCCGTCGCCGTCGAGGCCGATCGCCTCGGCCTGCCCGTGGTCAAGGCCCGGCGCCTCACGCCCGAGGTCACGGCCGAGCTGACGGCCCTCGAGCCGGACCTCGGCGTCGTCGTGGCCTACGGCGCCCTGCTGCGCGACCCCCTGCTCGGCACGCCGCGACTCGGCTGGATCAACCTGCACTTCTCGCTGCTGCCGGCCTGGCGCGGGGCGGCTCCCGTCCAACGCTCGCTCATGGCGGGCGACGAGGTGACGGGCGCGGCCGTCTTCCGGCTCGTCCCCGAGCTCGACGCCGGTGACGTCTACGACACCCTCACGCGTCCGCTCGACGGCACCGAGACGGCCGGCGACCTGCTCGTCGAGCTGTCGCGCTCGGGTGCCGAGCTGCTCGTCGGCGTGGTCGACCGCCTGGCGGACGGCACGGCCGAGGCGACCCCGCAGTCCGGTGATGTCACGCTCGCCCCGAAGCTCACCCTCGCCGACGGCGACCTCGACGCCGGCCGTCCCGCCGCCGAACTGATCGACCGCTTCCGGGGGGTCACCCCAGAGCCCGGCGCCCGGGTCGACATCGACGGCACGACCCTCAAGATCACGGAGGCGCGGGTGACGCCCGCGGGTGAGGCACCCCTCGAGGCCGGTCGCCTCGAGTCCCGGGGCCGACGCCTGCTGCTGGGCACCGCCTCCTCGCCCGTCGAGCTGGTCCGCGTCCAGCCCGCCGGCAAGAAGGAGATGCCGGCGGCCGACTGGTGGCGCGGGCTGTCCGAGACGGAAGACCGCCGTGTGACCCTCCCCACCCCGCCCGGCACGACCGACGTCGACACCCGTGCGGACGCCGACACCGACACCGACACGAAGAGCACCTCATGAGCCGAGTCCAGCCCGCCCGCCAGGTCGCCCTCGACGTCCTCCGGGCCGTCGAGCACGACGACGCGTACGCCAACCTGCTGCTGCCGCAACGCATCGTCCGGGCGCGTCTCGGGGCGCAGGACGCCGGGTTGGCGACCGAACTCACCTACGGCACGCTGCGCCTCCGGGGCTACTACGACCGCGTCATCGCCCTCGCCGCGCGTCGAGCGACGGACGCCATCGACCCCGCCCTGCTCGACGTGCTGCGGCTCGGCACGCACCAGCTGCTCTCGACGCGCGTGGCCGTGCACGCGGCCGTCGACGAGAGCGTCGAGCTCGCCCGCCAGGTCGGCAGCCGCTCGGGCACGGGCTTCGTCAACGGCGTCCTCCGGACCATCTCGCGGTCCACGCCCGCCGAGTGGCGCGAGCGCGTCCTGGCCGGGACGACCGGTGACGACGACCGTCTGGCGGCCGAGTGGTCGCACCCCGCCTGGGTGGTGCGGGCCTTCCGTCGGTCGCTCGCCGCCGAGGGACGCGAGGGCGAGCTCGTCGACCTGCTCTCGGCGGACAACGACGCCCCCAAGGTCAGCCTGGTGGCCCTCCCCGGGCTCGCCGAGGTGGCCGAGCTCGGTGCACCCGGCGGACGCCTGTCGCCGCTCGCGGCGACGAGCGGCGGGGGAGACCCGGCCCAGCAGACGGCCGTGCGAGAGGGTCGCGCCCGCGTCCAGGACGAGGGCTCGCAGCTCGCCGCCCTGCTGCTCAGTCGCCACCGGGCCGCCGAGCCGGGCGAACGGTGGCTCGACATGTGCGCCGGTCCCGGGGGCAAGGCCGCGCTGCTCGGTGCCGAGGCCGCCCGCGTCGGGGCCCACCTCGTCGCCAACGAGCTCGTCCCCGCCCGGGCCGGTCTCGTCCGGCAGGCCCTCGAGGCGGTCCCCGGTGACGTCGAGGTGCTCGAGGGTGACGCCACCCGGTTCGGCACCGAACGTCCCGGCGGGTTCGACCGCATCCTGCTCGACGCCCCGTGCACGGGCCTGGGCGCCCTGCGGAGGCGACCCGAGGCCCGGTGGCGCAAGCAACCCTCCGACGTCGGTCAGCTCACGGCCCTTCAGTCCCGACTGTTCGCCAGCGCCCTCGACGCACTCGCCCCCGGGGGAGTCCTCGCGTACGTCACCTGCTCGCCGCACACCGCCGAGACACGCGGCGTGGT
Organism: Frigoribacterium sp. PvP054; assembly: GCF_040547465.1. Lineage (NCBI taxonomy): Bacteria > Bacillati > Actinomycetota > Actinomycetes > Micrococcales > Microbacteriaceae > Frigoribacterium > Frigoribacterium sp. PvP054. The sequence continues at coordinate 164,105 of NZ_JBEPPU010000004.1, read as the reverse complement.
CGAGACGGGCCTGCGCGGCCGCGAGGCCGACCTTACGCTGCTCGACGCGACGGCCGGGGTCGAGCGCATCGCCGGTCGACCCGTCGACCTGGCGTCGGCTCCGTTCGTGCAGCTCTGGCCCCACCGCCACGGCACGGACGCCATGTTCGTCGCCCTGATCGAGCGACGCGCCGGACGGTAGGCTCGTCCCGTGTCGATCCGCATCAGCCCCAGCATCCTCTCGGCCGACTTCGCGAACCTCGAGCGCGACCTGCAGCGCATCGCCGACGCCGACCTCGTCCACGTCGACGTCATGGACGGCCACTTCGTCCCCAACCTCACCCTCGGCCTTCCGGTCGTGCAGCGACTGGGCGAGGTGAGCCCGGTGCCGCTCGACCTGCACCTCATGATCGACGACGCCGACCACTGGGCACCGCGGTACGCCGAGACGGGTGCCTTCTCGGTGACGTTCTCGGCAGAGGCCGCGGTCGATCCCGTCGCGACGGCCCGGGCCATCCGCGCCAACGGGGCCCGTGCCTCCGTCGCCGTGAAGCCCGGCACCGACCTCGAGCCGTACCTCAGGACGCTCGACGCCTACGACATGATCCTCGTCATGACCGTCGAGCCCGGCTTCGGCGGGCAGTCGTTCATGCCCGAGACGATGGCCAAGCTCTCCCGTGCGCGGGACGCCGTCCGCGCCTCGGGTCTCGACGTCTGGCTCGAGGTCGACGGCGGCATCACGACCGAGACGATCGTCACGGCGGTCGAGAACGGCGCCGACACGGTCGTCGCGGGGTCGGCGGTCTACGGCGGGTCGCCCGCCGAGAACATCGCTGCACTCCGGGCCGCCGCCGCGACGGTAGCCTTGACGTCGTGAAATCCTTCGACGACCTGTACTCCGAGCTCAGCGACAAGGCCCGTGACCGTCCCGAGGGGTCGGGCACCGTGGCCGAGCTCGACGCCGGCGTGCACCAGATCGGCAAGAAGATCGTCGAAGAGGCCGCCGAGGTGTGGATGGCCGCCGAGTACGAGGGCGACGTCGCGACCGCCGAAGAGATCTCGCAGCTGCTCTACCACCTGCAGGTCATGATGATCGCCAAGGGCATCACCCCGGCCGACGTCTACCGACATCTCTGAGCCGGCCTCCGTCACCCCCGTTCGTCAGGCCGCCCCCGCGGCTCCCCAGCAGACAGAGAACCCCATGCTCCGCGTCGCAGTGCCCAACAAGGGCTCGCTCAGCGAGACCGCCTCCGCCATGCTCGCCGAGGCCGGCTACACCGGTCGCCGAGACCCTAAGACCCTCCACGTCGAAGACCCCCGCAACGGCGTCGAGTTCTTCTACCTCCGCCCCCGCGACATCGCCACCTACGTGGGCTCGGGCGCGCTCGACGTCGGCATCACCGGCCGCGACCTGCTGCTCGACTCGCACTCGCCCGCCCACGAGGTCGCCCCGCTCGACTTCGGCGGGTCGACCTTCCGCTTCGCCGGTCCTCCCGGCCGGTTCGCCGACCTCCGCGAGCTGCAGGGCACACGGGTCGCGACGAGCTACGCGGGGCTCGTCGGCACGTTCCTCGAGGGCCACGGCGTCACCGCCACGCTCGTGCCCCTCGACGGTGCGGTCGAGAGCGCCGTCCAGCTGGGCGTGGCCGACGCCGTGGCCGACGTCGTCTCGACCGGTGCCACCCTCCGGGCCGCCGGGCTCGAGATCTTCGGCCCGGTCATCCTCGAGTCGACCGCCGTGCTCATCTCGTCCGACGCCGACGTCGACGGCCTGTCGGTGCTGCACCGGCGCCTCCAGGGCGTCCTCGTCGCCCGTCAGTACGTGCTGATGGACTACGACGTGCCCGTGGGCGCGCTCGACGCCGCCACCGCCGTCGCGGGCGGCATGGAGTCCCCGACCGTGTCGCCGCTGCACGACCCCGACTGGGTCGCCGTGCGCGTCATGGTGCCGCGAGCCGACACGAACCAGGTGATGGACGCCCTCTACGACCTCGGCGCCCGGGCGATCCTCGTCAGCCCGATCCACGCCGCGAGGCTCTGACCGTGTCCGCCACCGGTGCGGCCGCCGGCGACGAGTCGCTCGCCGTCCGGGTGATCCCGTGCCTCGACGTGGCGGCGGGCCGCGTGGTCAAGGGCGTGAACTTCCTCGACCTCCGCGACGCGGGCGACCCGGTCGAGCTGGCCCGGACGTACTACGAGCAGGGCGCCGACGAGATCACCTTCCTCGACGTGACGGCCACGGTCGACGAGCGGTCGACCACCTACGACGTCGTCCGCGCCACGGCCGAGCAGGTCTTCATCCCCCTCACCGTCGGCGGAGGGGTGCGCACGACCGACGACGTCGCCCGGCTGCAGGCAGCGGGGGCCGACAAGATCGGCGTCAACAGCGCGGCGATCGCCAGGCCCGACCTCATCGGCGAGATCGCCGACCGGTTCGGCGCCCAGGCCGTCGTCCTCTCGCTCGACGTGAAGCGCTCGTCCGGCACCGCGTCCGGCTTCGCCGTCACGACCCACGGCGGTCGCACCGAGACGACCCTCGACGCGCTCGACTGGGCCCGAGAGGCCATCGAGCGCGGCGCCGGCGAACTGCTGGTCAACTCGATCGACGCCGACGGCACCAAGCAGGGCTTCGACCTCGAACTCGTCCGGGCGATGCGCGCACTCAGCCGCGTCCCGGTCGTCGCATCCGGAGGCGCGGGCCGGCTCGAGCACTTCGCCCCCGCCATCGAGGCGGGCGCCGACGCCGTGCTCGCGGCCTCGGTCTTCCACAACGGCGAGCTGACGGTCGGCCAGGTCAAGGACGAACTGGCCCGGTCGGGGGCCGTCGTCCGCTGAGCCGGGCCGACGTCACCCACCCGACCACGTCACGGCACCGACCTACGCACCGCACCGCACCGCACCGCACCGCACCGCACCGAGGAGCACACCATGACCGACCAGCTGACGCGCGAGACGGTCGAGCCCGTCGTCGCCCGGGCCCGGTTCGACGCGTCGGGCCTGCTGCCCGCCATCATCCAGCAAGAGGGCACGAAGGACGTCCTCATGATGGGCTGGATGGACGCCGAGGCACTGCGACGCACGCTGACCGAGGGGCGGGTCACGTTCTGGTCGCGCTCCCGGCAGGAGTACTGGCGGAAGGGCGACACGTCCGGCCACGCCCAGTTCGTCCGGGCCGCGGCCCTCGACTGCGACGACGACGTGCTGCTCGTCACGGTCGAGCAGCTCGGCGCCGCGTGCCACACCGGTGCCCACTCGTGCTTCGAGGTCGACCCGCTCGAGCCGGCCACCGCCTCCTCGTCCCCGTCGTCCGGCACCACCGACCCGACCGGAGGCCCGCGTGCCTGACGCACCGATCCGCACCTCGACGACCCGCGCGCAGTTCGACGAGCGGCTGGCCGGCCACCGGGTCGTCCCGGTCGTCCGAGACCTCTTCGCCGACGGCGAGACGCCGGTCGGCGTGTACCGCAAGCTCGCCGACGGTCGACCGGGCAGCTTCCTGCTCGAGTCCGCCGCCCAGGGCGGCATCTGGTCGCGGTGGTCGTTCGTGGGCGTCTCGTCCTTCGGCGTGCTGACGACCGACGGCGGCGAGGCGAGCTGGATCGACTACGGAATCGACCGCGACCGGGCACTCGGCGACGCCTCGGGGCGTCCCCTCGAGGTGCTGTCGGCGCTGCACCAGCGCTGGGCGACGCCCCGCATCGACGGCATGCCGCCCCTCACGGGCGGGCTGGTCGGCTTCATCGGCTGGGAGGCCGTCCGCGAGCTCGAGCACCTGCCCGACGCACCCCCCGCCGAGTTCTCGGTGCCGTCGCAGGCGCTGAGCTTCGTCTCCGAGCTCGTGGCCCTCGACCACCGGACCGGCGCGGTGCTGCTCGTCGCGACCGCCCTGAACGACGGGACCGACGACGCTGACGCCCTCTGGGCCGACGCCCAGGCCCGCCTGGACGACCTCCAGTCGCGACTGGCCGCGCCGAGCGAGACGTTCCTCGCCGACGTCGACCTGTCGATCGAGTCGACGCCCACCCGGCGGACGACCGACGCCGAGTACTCGCAGGCCATCGAGCGGTCGAAGCGGTACATCCACGACGGCGACGTGTTCCAGGTCGTCGTCTCGCAGCGCTTCGACCACGAGGTGACGGCCGAGCCGCTCGACGTCTACCGGGTGCTGCGCACGCTCAACCCGAGCCCGTACATGTACCTGGTGACCCTCGACGACGTCGACGGTCGGCCGTACACGATCGTCGGGTCGTCGCCCGAGGCGCTCGTCAAGGTCGACGGCCGACGGGCCTACACGCACCCCATCGCCGGGTCGAAGCCGCGCGGCGCGACGCCCGACGAGGACCAGCACCTCGCCGACGAGCTCTCGTCCGACGAGAAGGAACGCGCCGAGCACCTCATGCTCGTCGACCTCGCGCGCAACGACCTGCTCAAGGTCTGCACGCCGGGCACCGTCGAGGTGACCGAGTTCATGCAGGTCGAACGGTTCAGCCACATCATGCACCTCGTCTCGAGCGTCGAGGGCGACCTGGCGCCCGGGCGGGACGCCATCGACGCCTTCCGTGCCACGTTCCCGGCCGGCACCCTCTCGGGTGCACCCAAACCACGGGCGCTCGAGATCATCGACGAGCTCGAGCCCGCACAGCGGGGCGTCTACGGGGGAGTCGTGGGCTACTTCGACTTCGCCGGGTCCGCCGACGTCGCGATCGCGATCCGCACGGTCCTGCTGCAGGACGGCGTCGCCCGGGTCCAGGCGGGCGCCGGGCTCGTCGCCGACAGCGATCCCGCCGCCGAGAACCAGGAGGCGCGCAACAAGGCCGCGGCCCCGTTGCGTGCCGTCGCGGTCGCCAACGCCATGTCGAGGCTGCGCTGATGACCGCCCGCCGCCTGAAGCTGACGACGATCCTGCTCGGCATCGTGCTGGCCGGGCTCGCCCTGCTCTCGTGGACCCAGGACTGGTTCCACGTCGTCGTCGCCTCGCCTCAGGGCGGTGACCTGCCCCTCGACGTCGCGGGCGACGTGGCCGGCGCCCCGTTGTCCGCGCTCGCGTTGGCGAGCCTCGCCCTGTTCGGTGCGCTCACGATCGCCGGCCGCGTCTTCCGCGTCGTGCTCGGCCTGCTGCAGGTGGTCCTGGGCGCCAGCGTCGTGCTGACGACGGCGACGGCCGTGGCCGACCCCGTCCGGGCCTCCGGCAGTGCCGTGACCACCGCCACGGGCGTCGACGGCACCGACTCGATCCGGGCCATCGTCTCGTCGGTCGAGCCGACGGCCTGGCCCTGGTTGGGCCTCGTGGCCGGCGTGCTGGCCGCGGTGCTCGGACTCGCCACCGTCCTGTTCTCGGGCGCCTGGCCCGAGGCCACCCGCAAGTACTCGGCCACCCGGCTGGTCTCGGCGGACCCCACGGCCGACCCCGCCGCCGCCTGGGACTCCCTCTCGGGAGGCGACGACCCGACCGACGACGGACCCCGTCCCGGCGGAGGCGGGTCGGGTCCGAGCGACCCGGGCGGCACCCGGTAGACTCGGCCCTCGTACCGACCTGATCCAAGGAGCACTGTGAGCACGAACACGACGAGCACCCCCTCCGGTGGCGACGCGCCCCTGAAGAACGCCCCGGCGAAGGTCGACTCCGGCTCGAAGGGCCACGACGCCGAGTCGGCCGACGACCTCGGTCACGGCAACTCGCCTGCGGCGTGGACGGCCGTGGTCATCATGCTGGTCGGCTTCGCCATCGGCACCCTCGCCTTCTTCCTCGACATCCCCTGGATCGTCTGGGCGTCGGCCGGCCTCGTCGTCGTGGGCCTGGTCGTCGGTTTCGTGCTGAAGCGGGTCGGCTACGGCGTCGGCGGGCACCGGTACGTTCCGAAGGCCCACAACTAGGTGCTCGACGACCTGTACGCGGGTGCCGTGGCCGACGCCGAGGCACGCCGCGAAGCGCTTCCGTTCGCCGCCGTCGAGGCGGCCGCCCTGGCACGCCCGGCCGCCCTCGACGCGCGGGCCGCGCTCAGCCCGGCCGACCGGGTGAAGGTCATCGCCGAGGTCAAGCGGGCCAGCCCCTCACGCGGCCACCTCTCGACCATCGCCGACCCGGCCTCCCTCGCCGTCTCGTACGCCACCGGCGGAGCGAGCGCGATCAGCGTCCTCACCGAGGGGCGCAAGTTCAAGGGGTCGCTCGCCGACCTCGAGGCCGTCCGGGCCGCGGTCGACGTCCCCGTGCTCCGCAAGGACTTCATCGCCGACCCGTACCAGGTCTTCGAGGCCAGGGCGGCCGGGGCCGACCTCGTGCTGCTCATCGTCGCCGGTCTCGAGCAACGCGTGCTCGTCGACCTGCACGACTTGGTGCGTCAGCTCGGCATGACGGCTCTCGTCGAGACCCACTCGGCCGACGAGGTGTCGCGTGGCCTCGACGCGGGCGCGACGGTCCTCGGCGTCAACGCCCGAGACCTGACGACGTTCGAACTCGACCGCGACCTCTTCGGTCGGTTGTCCGACTCGATCCCGTCCGGCGTCACGCGCGTCGCCGAGTCCGCCGTCCTGTCACCCGACGACGTCGCCCACTACCGGCGGGCAGGTGCCGACGTCGTGCTCGTGGGCGAGGCCCTCGTCACCCACGGCGACCCCGCCGACGCCATCACCCGTTTCCTGGAGGTCTGACCATGGCACTACGCGACGAGACGGGCCCCTACTTCGGCTCCTTCGGCGGGCGCTTCGTGCCCGAGTCCCTGGTGGCGGCCCTCGACGAACTCGACGCGGCCTACAAGGCCGCTTCGGTCGACCCCGAGTTCGCCGCCGAGCTGAACGCCCTGCACGCCACCTACACGGGACGTCCCTCGATCATCACCGAGGTGCCCCGCTTCGCGGAGCACGCCGGCGGGGCCCGCGTCATCCTCAAACGCGAAGACCTCAACCACACCGGGTCGCACAAGATCAACAACGTGCTCGGCCAGGCCCTCCTGGCCCGCAAGCTCGGCAAGACGCGGCTGATCGCCGAGACGGGGGCCGGACAGCACGGCGTCGCCACGGCCACGGCCGCCGCCCTCTTCGGCATGGAGTGCGTGGTCTACATGGGCCAGGTCGACACCGAGCGTCAGGCCCTCAACGTCGCCCGGATGCGGTTGCTCGGCGCCGAGGTCGTCTCGGTGACGACCGGGTCGCGCACGCTCAAGGACGCCATCAACGACGCCATGCGCGACTGGGTCGCGAGCGTCGACACGACGCACTACGTGCTCGGCACCGTCGCCGGCCCGCACCCCTTCCCCGCGATGGTGCGCGACTTCCACAAGATCATCGGTGAAGAAGCCCGCCAGCAGGTCCTCGACCTGACGGGATCGCTGCCCGACGCCGTGACGGCGTGCGTCGGCGGCGGGTCGAACGCCATGGGCATCTTCCACGCGTTCCTCGACGACCCCTCGGTGCGGCTCTTCGGCTTCGAGGCCGGCGGTGACGGGGTCGAGACGGGCCGCCACGCGGCCTCCATCACCCTGGGGCGCGTCGGCAACCTCCAGGGCACCCGGTCGTACCTCATGCAGGACGAGGACGGCCAGACCCTCGAGAGCCACTCGATCTCGGCGGGACTCGACTACCCGAGCGTCGGTCCCGAGCACGCCTGGCTGGCCGAGACCCACCGGGCCGAGTACCAGCCCGTGACCGACGACGAGGCGATGCAGGCCTTCCGCCTGCTCTCGCAGACCGAAGGCATCATGCCGGCGATCGAGTCGGCACACGCCCTGGCCGGCACGATCAAGCTCGGCCGCGAGCACCCCGACTGGACGATCCTGGTCTCGCTCAGCGGCCGCGGCGACAAGGACGTCGCGACCGCCAGCCGGTACTTCGGCGTCCTCGACGAGAAAGCACAGCAGCTGTGACGACCGACACCCCCACCGGCACCAGCAAGGTCGGCGCGGCCATCGCCGCGCGGCGCGAGGCCGGCACCGGGGCCGTCGTCGGCTACCTGCCGGTCGGCTTCCCCGACCTCGACACCAGCATCGACGCCGCCGTCGCGATGGCCGAGAACGGCATCGACGTCATCGAGCTGGGCATCCCGTACTCCGACCCGGTCATGGACGGCCCGGTCATCCAGGCCGCCACCCAGCGCTCGCTCGCCGAGGGCTTCCGGGTCCGCGACGTCTTCACGGCCATCCGCGAGATCACCGCCCGGGTCGACGCCCCCGTGATCCCGATGACCTACTGGAACCCCGTCGCGCAGTACGGCGTCCAACGCTTCGCCGACGACCTCGCGGCCGCGGGCGGCGCCGGGCTCATCACCCCCGACCTCATCCCCGACGAGGCCGGCGACTGGACGGTCGCCGCCGTGGCGGCCGACCTCGACCGGGTGTTCCTGGCCGCTCCCTCGTCGAGCGAGTCGCGCCTCCGTCAGGCCGTCGCCAGCAGCCGCGGTTTCGTCTACACCGTCTCGACCATGGGCATCACCGGTGCCCGCTCCGACGTCGACGCGGCCGCGAGCACCCTCGTCGCCCGCCTGCGCGAGGTCGGCGTCGAGAACGCCTGCGTCGGGCTCGGCATCTCGACCGCGCAGCAGGTGCGCGAGGTACTCGAGTACGCCGACGGTGCCATCATCGGCTCGGCCTTCGTCCGCGCCCTGGCCGACGGCGGCGTGGAACGCCTCGCCGAGGTGTCGGCCGACCTGTCCTCGGGCGCCGCCCCGTCCGCCTCCTGACCCCTCGGGCGCGAGGGCACTCGCGCTAGAGTCGTCACCCGTCGGGTGACCGACGCCCCGAACCCCTCCGAAAGGCACACCGACCGTGTTCGTTCCCCTGAGCATCCCGAGCCCGTCGGCCGCGTGGCAGTACTTCGACGTCACCGCCTGGTTGAACTCGACCTTCGGGGCCTCGCTGCCCGGCTCGTTGCGCATCCACGCGTACGCCATCTGCATCCTGGTCGGCATCGTCGCCGCCGCGCTCATCACGAACCACCGTCTGAACCGGCGCGGCGCCGAGAAGGGCATCGTCATCGACGTGGCGATCTGGGCCGTCGTCTTCGGCATCGTCGGGGGACGGTTCTTCCACGTGGTGACCCACCCGGGCGACTACTTCGCCGGGCAGGAATGGTGGCGCGCCTTCGCCGTCTGGGAGGGCGGCCTCGCCATCTACGGCGCCCTGTTGTTCGGCGCGGTCGGCGTCTGGCTAGGCTGCCGCTTCACGGGCCTGAGGTTCACGGTCTTCGCCGACGCCCTGGCCCCGGGGCTGCTCGTCGCCCAGGCCTTCGGGCGTCTCGGCAACTGGTTCAACCACGAGCTCTTCGGCATGCCCACCGACCTGCCCTGGGGGCTCGAGATCGAGTCGACGAACGCGGCCTACCCGACCGGCCTGCCCGAGGGCACGCTCTTCCACCCCACGTTCCTCTACGAGATCGTCTGGATGCTGGCCGGGGTCGCCATCCTGCTGCTCCTCGAGAAGAAGTCGTCGATGCAGTGGGGCAAGTCGCTCGCGTTCTACCTCGTCTGGTACGGCATCGGCCGGGCCTGGTTCGAGTCCATCCGCACCGACCCCAGCCTGCTGTTCTTCGGCATCCGGACGAACGTGTGGATGAGCTTCTTCGCGATCGTCCTCGGCGTCGTGATCTTCGTCGTCGCCTCCCGGCGCCACACCGGCACCGAGCCCGGGCCCTACGTTCCCGGACGTGCTCCGAGCGACCGACCGTCTGCGGTAGACTCCGACGACACGTACACGGAGAACGACGAACCCGAGTTGGTCACCGTCGGCGCATCGGACGACAACACCGATCGCTCACCGCGTCCCTAGGTCGTCCACTCCACGACGACCGCGGGCCCGGCGCCCCACCGTCGCGGCGCCCGATCCCCTCCACCCCATCCCGGTGCGAGCGATCCGCCCGCGACACGGTTCTGTGCACGCGCCCGCGCCTCGTAAGATCGAGCGCAGTCGACGTCCCACGTCGGCGTGCACGCCCACGGTCGCCACGAGCCGACCTCTCCCGCCGCGTCGGGGCCGCCCACAGACCCCGGCCCCGTCAGGCACCTCGGGCCGACGACGTCCCGCCCCCTGTCGGATCTCTTCGTGAGGACGGATTCCATGGCTCTCACGCCAGCACACCAGCAGTTCAGCACGGTTCCCGAGGCCACCGGCCTCTACGACCCGCGCAACGAGAAGGACGCCTGCGGCCTGGCCATGGTCGCCACCCTCCGCGGAACCCCCGGCCACGACATCGTCGACACCGCCCTGCGGGCCCTCCGCAACCTCGAGCACCGTGGGGCCGTGGGCTCCGACGCCGGCACCGGCGACGGAGCGGGCATCCTCTGCCAGGTGCCCGACGAGTTCTTCCGGCACGAGGTCGACTTCGACCTGCCGCCCGCCGGTCGATACGCGGTGGGCATCGCGTACCTGCCCCTCGACGACCAGGAGCGAGCCGAGCTGAAGACCGGCATCGAGCGGATCGCCGACCTCGAGCACCTCGACGTCCTCGGCTGGCGTGAGGTCCCCGTGCGTCCGGAAGAGCTCGGCACGCTCGCACGGAACGCGATGCCGGCGTTCGAGCAGCTCTTCGTGGCCAGCCGCGACCACGACGCGGACGGCGTGCCGCTCGCCGGCGTCGCGCTCGACCGCCAGGCGTTCCGGCTGCGCAAGCGGGCCGAGCGCAAGCTCTCCGCCTACTTCACGTCGCTGGGAAGCCGGACCATGGTCTACAAGGGCATGGTCACCACCCTGCAGCTCGAGCCCTTCTACCCCGACCTGAGCGATGAGCGCTTCGCCTCGAAGCTCGCCATCGTGCACTCCCGCTACTCGACGAACACGTTCCCCTCGTGGCCGCTCGCGCAGCCGTTCCGCATGATCGCCCACAACGGCGAGATCAACACGGTCCGCGGCAACCGCAACTGGATGCGGGCCCGCCAGTCGCAGCTCGAGAACGAGCTGATCGGCGACCTCAAGCCCATCCTGCCGATCGTCAGCCCGGGTGCCAGCGACTCGGCCTCGTTCGACGAGGTCGTCGAACTGCTGAGCCTCACGGGCCGGTCGCTCCCGCACGCCGTCATGATGATGGTGCCCGAGGCCTGGGAGAACCAGGTCGCCATCGACCCGACCCTTCGCGACTTCTACGAGTACCACTCGATGCTCATGGAGGCGTGGGACGGTCCTGCCGCCATCACGTTCACGGACGGCACGCACGTCGGTGCGACCCTCGACCGCAACGGCCTCCGCCCCGGGCGATACCTCGTGACCGACGACGGCCTCGTCGTGCTCGCGAGCGAGATCGGGGTCATCGACGTCGACCCCGCCAAGGTGGTCCGCAAGGGGCGGCTCCGCCCGGGCAAGATGTTCCTGGTCGACACCGAGGCCGGTCGCATCATCGAGGACGACGAGATCAAACGCGACCTCGCGACCGCCGCGCCCTACGGCGAGTGGCTCGCCGAGGGACGCATCCACCTCTCCGAGCTGCCCGAGCGCGAGCACATCGTCCACACCCCGGCGTCGGTCACGCGCCGTCAGCGCACCTTCGGGTACACCGAGGAAGAGGTGCGCATCCTGCTGACGCCGATGGCGAAGACGGGCGCCGAGCCCCTCGGTGCCATGGGAAGCGACACGCCGATCGCCGTCCTGTCCGAGCGCCCGCGCCTCCTGTTCGACTACTTCACGCAGCAGTTCGCCCAGGTGACCAACCCCCCGCTCGACTCGATCCGCGAGTCGGTCGTCACGTCGCTCAAGCTGGGCCTCGGCCCCGAGCGCAACCTGCTCGCGGCCACGCCGGAGCACGCCCGTCAGGTGATCCTCGACTTCCCGGTCATCGACAACGACGAGCTCGCCAAGATCCAGCACATCGACCCGAGCCCCGGATCGCGCCTGACGTCGACCATCCGGGGGCTCTACCGCGCCGACAAGGGCCCGCGGGCCCTCGAGAAGCGCATCTCGGCCATGTGCAACGAGGTCGACGACGCCATCGAGGCCGGCGCCGAGTTCATCGTGCTCTCGGACCGCGACTCCAACGCCGACTTCGCCCCGGTGCCCTCGCTGCTCATGATCGCGGCGGTCCACCACCACCTCATCCGCACCGAGAACCGCATGAAGGTCGGCCTGATCGTCGAGGCGGGCGACGTCCGCGAGGTGCACCACGTGGCCACGCTCATCGGCTACGGCGCGTCGGCGGTCAACCCGTACCTCGCGATGGAGACCTGCGAGAACCTCGTCCGTGCCGGCATGATCACCGGGTTGAGTCCCGAGGACGCCGTGCACAACCTGATCAAGGCCCTCGGCAAGGGCGTGCTGAAGATCATGTCCAAGATGGGCATCTCGACGGTGTCGAGCTACGCCGCCGCCCAGGCGTTCGAGGCCGTGGGCCTCAGCCAGGAGTTCGTCGACACCTACTTCACCGGCACCTCGTCGATGCTCGGCGGCGTCGGCATCGACGTCATCGCGGCCGAGAACAAGCAGCGCCACACCAGCGCGTACCCCAGCGACGGCTCGGTCATCGCCCACGAACGGCTCGCCACCGGCGGCGAGTACCAGTGGCGCCGCGAGGGCCCCCGCCACCTCTTCAACCCCGACACCGTGTTCCGGCTGCAGCACGCGACGCGCACGCGCCGATACGACATCTTCCGCGAGTACACGAAGCTCGTCGACGACCAGGCCGAACAGCTGATGACGCTCCGCGGGTTGTTCCGCCTCAAGCACGGGGTGCGACCGGCCGTGCCGCTCGACGAGGTCGAGCCGATCGCGTCGATCGTCAAGCGGTTCTCGACCGGGGCGATGAGCTACGGCTCGATCTCGCAGGAGGCCCACGAGACCCTGGCGATCGCGATGAACCGGCTCGGCGGCAAGTCGAACACCGGTGAGGGCGGCGAGGACGTCGACCGCCTGCTCGACCCCGAACGCCGCAGCGCCGTGAAGCAGGTCGCCTCGGGTCGGTTCGGCGTCACGAGCATGTACCTGACCCACGCCACCGACATCCAGCTCAAGATGGCCCAGGGCGCGAAGCCCGGCGAGGGCGGACAGCTGCCGCCGACCAAGGTCTACCCCTGGGTCGCACGGACCCGCCACGCCACCGCGGGCGTGGGCCTCATCTCGCCCCCGCCCCACCACGACATCTACTCGATCGAAGACCTCAAGCAGCTCATCTTCGACGTCAAGCGTGCCAACCCCGCGGCCCGCGTGCACGTGAAGCTCGTGAGCCAGTCCGGCATCGGGGCGGTCGCCGCAGGCGTGACCAAGGCGCTGGCCGACGTCGTCCTGGTCTCCGGTCACGACGGAGGCACCGGCGCGAGCCCCCTGAACTCGCTGAAGCACGCCGGCACGCCGTGGGAGATCGGCCTCGCCGAGACGCAGCAGACGCTGATGCTGAACGGCATGCGCGACCGGGTGGTCGTGCAGGTCGACGGTCAGATGAAGACGGGTCGCGACGTGCTCGTCGCCGCCCTGCTGGGCGGAGAGGAGTTCGGCTTCGCCACGGCCCCGCTGATCGTCGAGGGGTGCATCATGATGCGCGTGTGCCACCTCGACACCTGCCCGGTCGGCGTCGCGACGCAGAACCCCGAGCTCCGGGCGCGCTTCTCGGGCAAGCCCGAGTTCGTCGTGAACTTCTTCGAGTTCCTCGCGCAAGAGGTCCGCGAGTACCTCGCCGCCCTGGGATTCCGCAGCCTCGACGAGGCCATCGGCCGGACCGACGTCCTCGACGTCGACCGGGCCGTCGACCACTGGAAGGCCTCCGGTCTCGACCTCGCCCCCGTGCTGGTCGGCCCGACCTTCGCCGACGACGAGCCCCGCCGCAACCTCACGACGCAGGACCACGGTCTCGGCGACCACTTCGACGTCCAGCTCATCGAACGCAGCGCAGACGTGCTCGAGAACGGCGGCCACGTCGAGATCACGCTGCCCATCCGCAACACCGAACGGGCCGTCGGCACGATGCTCGGCCACCAGGTGACCCTGCGTCACGGCGAGCACGGTCTGCCCGACGGCAGCATCGAGGTCAACCTGACCGGCTCGGCCGGGCAGTCGCTCGGCGCCTTCCTCCCTGCGGGCATCACGCTCCGGCTCGAGGGCGACAGCAACGACTACGTGGGCAAGGGTCTCTCGGGAGGCAACGTCGTCGTGCGTCCGCCGCGGGGCAGCGGCTTCGCGGCCGAGGAGAACGTCATCGCCGGCAACGTCATCGGCTACGGCGCCACCCAGGGCAGCATGTTCTTGCGCGGCATCGTGGGGGAGCGCTTCCTGGTGCGCAACTCGGGAGCCAGCGCGGTCGCCGAGGGCGTGGGGGACCACGCGCTCGAGTACATGACCGGCGGGCTCGCCGTCATCCTCGGCGACACCGGCCGCAACCTCGGCGCGGGCATGTCGGGGGGGACGGCCTACGTGCACCGGCTCAAGCCCGAACGGGTCAACGCCGAGGCCCTGGCCTCGGGCGAGCTCGAACTGCACCCCCTCGGCAGCGCCGACGTCGAGATCCTGACCGACCTGTTGCAGCGGCACCTGGCCGAGACCGGGTCTCCCGTGGCCCGGCGGATGCTCGACGACCTCGACACCACGGTGGCCGAGTTCGTCAAGGTGCTGCCCCGCGACTACGCCGCCGTCCTCGCCACCCGGCAGACGGCCGTCGACGAGGGTCTCGACCCCGATGGCGACGAAGCATGGAAGAGAATCCTGGAGGTGACCGGTGGCTGACCCCAAAGGCTTCCTGAAGACGCAGACCCGCGAGCTGCCCAAGCGCCGCCCCGTGTCGGTGCGGCTCATGGACTGGAAAGAGGTCTACGAGCAGCAGGAGAGCGGTGAGCTCCGACGCCAGGCCGGTCGCTGCATGGACTGCGGCGTCCCGTTCTGCCACCAGGGGTGCCCCCTCGGCAACCTGATCCCCGAGTGGAACGACCTGATGTGGCGTGGTGAGGGCCGTCAGGCGATCGAGCGACTCCACGCGACCAACAACTTCCCCGAGTTCACGGGCCGCCTCTGCCCGGCGCCGTGCGAGTCGTCCTGCGTGCTGGGCATCAACCAGCCGCCGGTCACCATCAAGCAGGTCGAGGTGTCGATCATCGACCAGGCCTTCGCGAACGGCTGGGTCACCCCGCACCCGCCCGAGCGCCTGACGGGCAAGACGGTCGCCGTCGTCGGCTCGGGCCCCGCCGGCCTCGCCGCCGCCCAGCAGCTGACCCGTGCCGGACACACGGTCGCGGTCTACGAGCGCGAGGACCGAATCGGCGGCCTGCTGCGGTACGGCATCCCCGACTTCAAGATGGAGAAGAAGCAGCTCGAGCAGCGCATCGCCCAGATGCAGGCCGAGGGGACCCGCTTCCGCGCCCGCGTCGAGATCGGGCGCGACATCGCCTGGGACGACCTGCGGGCGCGTTACGACGCCGTGGTCGTCGCGACGGGGGCCACGGTGCCCCGCGACCTGCCCATCCCGGGACGCGACCTGTCGGGCATCCACTTCGCCATGGACTACCTCGTGCAGCAGAACAAGGCCGGTGCCGGCGACACGGTGTCGGACCAGATCACGGCCGAGGGCAAGCACGTCGTCGTCCTGGGCGGTGGCGACACCGGAGCCGACTGCATCGGCACCGCACACCGTCAGGGCGCCCTCTCGGTGACCAACCTCGCCATCGGCCAGCAGCCGCCGGAGGAGCGCCCCGAGGCGCAACCGTGGCCCATGTTCCCCACCCTCTTCGAGGTGTCGAGCGCCCACGAAGAGGGCGGCGAACGCGTCTACCTCGCCTCGACGGTCGAGTTCCTGACGAACGAGGTCGGCGAGGTGCGGGCCATCCGCGTCGCCGAGACCGAGTACCTCGACGGACGTCGCGTGCCGAAAGCGGGCACCGAGCGCGAGGTCCCCGCCGACCTCGTCCTCCTGGCCCTCGGTTTCACCGGCCCCGAGCGGGAGACCATCGAAGAGCAGCTGCGCCTCACCTTCGACGGCCGCGGGTCCCTCGAACGCGGCGCGACCTACGAGACCGGGGAGCCCGGCGTGTTCGTCACGGGGGACGCCGGCCGCGGGCAGTCCCTCATCGTCTGGGCCATCGCCGAGGGTCGCGCGACGGCGTCGGCCGTCGACGCCTACCTCGAGGGCGAGACCGTGCTGCCCTTCCCGGTGAAGCCCACCGATCGGTCCCTCTCGGTCTGATCCCGCCATCCGACGGGAATAAGGTGGTCGTCGGGTCTGCAGTCGTCCCACCACCCTTCCCCCCACACGAACGGAACACATGAGACGCGCAAAGATCGTCGCCACCCTCGGGCCGGCGACGTCGAGCTACGACGACATCCGGGCGATCATCGACGCCGGAGTCGACGTCGCCCGCATGAACCTCAGCCACGGCAGCTATGACGTCCACGAGGGCGTCTACGCGAACGTCCGCCAGGCCGCGGCCGACTCGGGCCGCGCCGTCGCGGTCCTCGTCGACCTCCAGGGGCCGAAGATCCGGCTCGGCAAGTTCGCCGACGGTCCGCACGACCTCGAGGTCGGCGACGTGTTCAAGATCACGACCGACGAGATCCTCGGCTCGAGGGAGATCTGCGGCACGACCTTCAAGGGACTGCCGAACGACGTCGCACCCGGCGACCCGCTGCTGATCGACGACGGTCGCGTCAAGCTGCGCGTCCTCGAGACCGACGGCACGGTCGTCACGACCGAGGTCGTCGTCGCGGGCACCGTCTCGAACAACAAGGGCATCAACCTGCCGGGCGTCGCGGTCAACGTGCCCGCGCTCTCCGACAAGGACGAGGCCGACCTGCGCTGGGGCCTCGCACTGGGCGCCGACCTCATCGCCCTCTCGTTCGTCCGTGACGCCGACGACGTCGTGCGCGTGCACGAGATCATGGCAGAAGAGGGTCGCAAGGTCCCGGTCTACGCGAAGATCGAGAAGCCCCAGGCGGTCGACAACCTCGAGGCCATCATCGACGCGTTCGACGGCATCATGGTGGCCCGCGGCGACCTCGGGGTCGAACTGCCCCTGGAGGCCGTGCCCATCGTCCAGAAGCACGCCGTCGAGCTCTCGCGCCGCATGGCCAAACCCGTCATCGTCGCGACGCAGATGCTCGAGTCGATGATCTCCAGCCCCATCCCGACGCGGGCCGAGACCTCCGACGTCGCGAACGCGGTGCTCGACGGCACCGACGCGGTCATGCTCTCGGGCGAGACGAGCGTCGGCGAGTACCCCGTCATCACGGTGCAGACCATGGCCCGCATCGTCGCCTCGACCGAAGAGCACGGCCTCGAGCGCATCCCCCCGCTGGGCACCCGCCCCCGCACCCAGGGCGGGGCGATCACGTTGGCCGCGGCCGACGTCGCCGAGTTCGTCCAGGCGAAGTTCCTCTGCGTGTTCACGGAGTCCGGCGACTCGGTGCGTCGCATGTCGCGCCTGCGCCACTCCATCCCGATCCTCGCCTTCACCCCCAACGAGGCCATCCGTCGGCGCATGGCCATCAGCTGGGGCGTCCAGTCGTACCTCGTCGAGACCGTCACGCACACCGACGCGATGTTCGCCCAGGTGGACGACATCCTGATCGGCAACGACCTGGCCGAGTCGGGCGACAAGGTCATCGTGATCGCCGGGTCCCCTCCCGGCATCGCCGGGTCGACGAACGACCTCCGCGTGCACCGCGTCGGCGACGCCCACGGCGAGGCCGCGCCGGCCTACGCCTCGCAGCCCTGACGCAGGGCCGTCCGTCCCGAAGAGCCGGGGCGATCCCCAGGGATCGTCCCGGCTTCGTCGTGCGGACGGGGCGTACGCTCACGCCATGTCCGTGGACGCCCGCCATCCCTCGTGCTTCGAGTTCGAGGGCCGTCTCTACGTCGTGCCGTCCTGGAGCGGGCACGGCGTGGCCGAGACGCGGCACAGCCTCGGCGCCGACGAGTCGACGAAACGCCGAGGAGGTGCGGGTCCGGCCCGGTGGGCCGGTCTCGGTGCCCTGGTGGGCGGCTCGTTCCTCGGGGGAGTGGCCGCGACCGTGTGGCGGGTCGACGGCCTCTGGGCGCTGCTGCTGATCTTCGTCCTCGGTGCGGGGGTCGGAGCCGTCCTGGCCGTCGGCACCCGGACGATCTTCCGCGAGGGCGACGCCGCCGACGAGACGACGACGGTGCGCCCGGCGACCGGACCGTTGCCGAGGGTCGAGGTGCCGTGGGACGTGGCCCGCGCGGCCCCCGAGGACTCGACCGGCGACGAACTCGTCCTGTGGTCGACCCTCACCAGTCGGTATCGCGAGGCCCGTGAGGCCCTCGTCGCCGGCGGCGGCGACGACGACCGCTTCACGGACCCACGCGAGGCCGGAGCACGGATCGCCGAGTGGGAGTCGGCCTACCGGACGGCGAGCCGGGACTACGAGCCGGTGGCGCGCCTCCTCGGTTTCCCGCTTCCGTGAGGTCGGTGCGGGTGTCCGGGGCCCGCGACCTCAGCGCCCTGCAGAACGGAGAAAGCCCCGACCCGCGCGAGCGGATCGGGGCTTTCGGTTCAGTGGCGGGCGAACCCGCCGACTGACGGCGTCACGAGGACGCCACCGAGTCAGATGACGCGGATGTTCTCGGCCTGGAGGCCCTTGTTGCCCTGGGCCGTGTCGAACTCGACCTTCTGGTTCTCTTCCAGGTTGCGGTAGCCGTCGCCGGCGATCGCGGAGAAGTGCGCGAAGACGTCAGTGGTTCCGTCGTCGGGGGTGATGAAGCCGAAGCCCTTTTCGGAGTTGAACCACTTAACGGTGCCTGTTGCCATTTTTCTTGTTCCTTCAATCAGAGTTGTCGATCTCGATTTCGAGATCGCTCGTCGCGGTGCCTTTTTGTCCGCTCCCTCTGAGAACGACGCCACCCTCGGAACCCCTCTCGATGAGAGGAGGCCTTCGGCACGTCGCGAGATACAAATGCGTAACACAACAACCAGTAGCACCAGCGTAGTGCACGGATGCTCACGGGGACACACTCTGAGCACAACTCGTGTCGGCGTGTTGCGACGGAGGTCGTCGGCGGGACCAGCCGGCGAGGGAAGGAGGGCCACGTCTCGTCGGGCTGGTGCCGGATGTGGGACTCGAACCCACACGCCCTCACGGACAGAGCATTTTGAGTGCTCCGCGTCTGCCATTCCGCCAATCCGGCGCACAACAACCACGTCGACAATACCGTAGGCTCGACGTCGTGAGTGACCAGGAAGCAACCCCAGCAGCACCCCGTCGCGTCGTCGTGGCCGAAGATGAGTCCCTCATCCGCCTCGACATCGTCGAGATCCTCCGCGACAACGGTTTCGAGGTGGTGGGCGAGGCCGGTGACGGCGAGACCGCCGTCGCCCTCGCGACCGAACTGCGCCCCGACCTCGTCATCATGGACGTCAAGATGCCCCAGCTCGACGGCATCTCGGCGGCCGAGCGGCTGTCGAAGGCGCACATCGCCCCCGTCGTCCTGCTCACCGCCTTCAGCCAGAAAGAGCTCGTCGAACGGGCCAGCGAGGCCGGCGCCCTGGCGTACGTCGTCAAGCCGTTCACTCCGAACGACCTGTTGCCCGCCATCGAGATCGCCCTCTCGCGGTACGCCCAGATCATCACCCTCGAGGCCGAGGTCGCCGACCTCGTCGAGCGCTTCGAGACCCGCAAGCTCGTCGACCGGGCCAAGGGCCTGCTCAACGAGAAGATGGGACTGACCGAGCCCGAGGCCTTCCGGTGGATACAGAAGGCCTCGATGGACCGCCGTCTCACGATGCACGACGTGGCCCAGGCCATCATCGAGCAGCTCAGCGCCAAGAAGTAGCGCACCCCACGCGAGAAGGCCCGCCCCGACGATCGGGGCGGGCCTTCTCGCGTGTCACCCCTCGTCGCGGGCGTCGGTCAGGAAGTTCGTGATGCGCACGGTCGACAACAGCCGCCCGCGGTCGTCGGTCATGACGATCTGGTGGGTCGCCAGGGTCGAGCCGAGGTGGACGGCGGTACAGGTGCCCGTGACCCACCCGGAGGCGGCGGACCGGCTGTGGCTCGCGTTCAGCTCGATGCCCATGGCGACGCGTCCCGGGCCGGCGTGCACGTTCGCGGCGACCGACCCGAGGGTCTCGGCCAGCACGACGTGCGCACCTCCGTGCAGGATGCCCACGGGCTGCGTGTTGCCCTCGACGGGCATGCGACCGACGGCGCGCTCGGCGCTCATCTCGTCGATGACGATGCCCATCTTCTCGGCCAGGGCGCCGACGCCGCGACGCCGGAACAGCTCGACGGCGGCCTCGCTCAGGGACGCGTCCGACGACACGGTCCTCTCGGCGTCGTTCGGGGCGGCGGGCGGACGGGTCATGACTCTCCGGTGGGGGACGGAGGCGCCCGGCGACGGTGTCGGGGGTGCCCGCTAGGCTGACGTGGTGACGGACGACACGAAGCCTACCCTCCTGGTCATCGACGGCCATTCCCTCGCGTTCCGGGCCTTCTACGCCCTGCCGGTCGACAGTTTCGTCAACCGCGAGGGTCAGCACACCAACGCGATCCACGGCTTCATCTCGATGCTGCTCAGCCTGCTCAAGGCCGAGAAGCCGACGCACCTCGCCGTGGCCTTCGACATCTCCCGCTTCTCGTTCCGCACGCGCGAGTACCCCGAGTACAAGGGCACCCGGTCCGAGACCCCCGTCGAGTTCGTCGGTCAGATCCCGCTGCTGCAAGAAGCCCTCCACGCCATGGGCATCACCACGATCACCAAAGAGGACTTCGAGGCCGACGACATCCTCGCCACCCTCGCCACCCGTGGCCGCGCCGAGGGCTTCCGGGTGCTCGTCGTCTCGGGCGATCGCGATGCCATCCAGATGGTGAACGACGACGTGACGTTGCTCTACCCCTCTGCCCGAGGCGTCAGCGAGCTCACCCGGTACGACCGTGACAAGGTCTTCGAGCGCTACGGCATCGAACCGCACCAGTACCCCGAGGTCGCGGCCCTCGTGGGCGAGACCAGCGACAACCTGATCGGCATCGACAAGGTGGGCGAGAAGACCGCCGTCAAGTGGATCAACCTGTACGGCGGCCTCGACGAGATCATCGCCAGGGCCGACGAGATCAAGGGCGTCGTCGGGCAGAAGCTCCGCGAGCAGAAGGACAACGCGGTCCGCAACCGTCGCCTGAACCGTCTCGTGACCGACGTCGAGCTGCCCGTCGGCCCGGGCGACCTCGAACGACGAGGCATCGACGAGGAGGCCGTCCGCGAGCTCTTCGACAAGTTGCAGTTCCGCACGCTCCTCGAACGGGTCCTCGCACTCTCCGACGCGGGCGATCGGTCGGCCGGCGCCCCGACCGAGGCGCCCGTCACGGCTGCCCCGACCGGCCTCCCCGTCGTCCGCACGCTCATCGACGAAGAGCTCGCCTTCTGGCTCAAGAAGCACGCCTCCGACCCCGACGAGCCCGTCGGCCTCACGGTCGAGTACGGGGCCGACGGTGTCGTGGGTCTCGGCATCTCGTCGTCCGACGAGTCCGCCTACGTGCCCTGGGCCGCGGGTCGGGGCGACTACGTCGCGCTCGAGGCCTGGCTCGACGGCCGGACGCCCAAGGTGGTCCACGACGCCAAGCGTGCCTACAAGGCGTTGTCCCGGGCCGGGCTCCGCCTGACCGGCATCGTCGGCGATCCGCGGATCGCCGCCTGGCTGCTGCGCCCGGGCCGCACCTCCTTCGCCCTGTCCGACCTCGTGTACGAGCAGCTCGGCGAGACGCTGCCGGTCGGCGACCCGAACCAGCTGGTCTCGGCCGACGACGACGTCAACGTCGCCTCCGAGGCCTGGTACGTCCTGCGCTTGTCCGAGTCGCTGGTCGCCGCCCTCGACGACGGGTCCCGTCGCGTGCTGACCGAGATCGAGCTCCCCCTCGTCGCCGTCCTCGGCGACATGGAGCTCACCGGGGTCGCCGCCGACCGTGACGCGCTCAAGGCGCTGTCCCTGCGACTCGGCGAACAGGCCGGTGGACTCGCCGCGGCGGCGTTCGCCGAGATCGGGCGCGAGGTCAACCTCGGGTCGCCCAAGCAACTCCAAGAGGTGTTGTTCGACCAGCTCCAGATGCCCAAGACCCGGGCGACCAAGACCGGCTACTCGACCGACGCGGCGTCGTTGGCCGACCTGCAGGAGAAACACCCGCACCCCTTCCTCGACCTCCTCCTGAAGCACCGTGACGCGACCAAGTTGCGGCAGATCATCGAGACGCTCGAGAAGTCGATCGCCGACGACGCCCGCATCCACACGACCTACGACCAGACGGGGACGACCACGGGGCGCATCTCGTCCGTCGATCCGAACCTCCAGAACATCCCCATCAAGGCCGCGGTGGGACGCGAGATCCGCGCGGCGTTCGTCCACGGCCCCGACTACGAGACGCTGCTCACGGCCGACTACTCACAGATCGAGATGCGCATCATGGCGCACCTGTCGGGTGACGAGGGGCTGATCCAGGCCTTCGCCGAGGGCGAGGACCTCCACCGGTTCGTCGGCGCCCGCATCTTCGGCGTCGAGCCGTCCGACGTCACCTCCGCCATGCGCACCAAGGTCAAGGCCATGTCGTACGGCCTCGCCTACGGTCTGAGCGCCTTCGGCCTGTCGAAGCAGCTGCGCATCGAGACCGCCGAGGCCCGCCAACTGATGACGGACTACTTCGAGCGTTTCGGCGCCGTGCGCGAGTACCTCCGGAACGTCGTCGAACAGGCCCGAGAAGACGGCTACACCGAGACGATCTACGGCCGCCGCCGACCGTTCGGCGACCTCAAGTCGCCCAACCGGGTGCTCCGCGAGAACGCCGAACGGGCCGCGCTGAACGCGCCGATCCAGGGCTCGGCCGCCGACATCATGAAGATCGCCATGCTCGGCGTCCGGTCCGAGCTCGACGAGAGAGAGATGGGCTCACGCGTCCTGCTCCAGGTGCACGACGAACTCATCGTCGAGGTCGCACCGGGCGAGGTCGACGACGTCCGCGAGATCGTCCGGCGGCGCATGAGCGGCGCAGCCGACCTCCGTGTCCCGCTCGACGTCAGCGTGGGCCTCGGCGAGAGCTGGGACGCTGCCGCCCACTGACCCCGCGTGGTCCGAAGGCTGCGTCGAGGGCCGGGTCACCGGGCCGCGTCGCGGAGCCGTCCGCTCACGCGACGGCTCCGCGACCGCCCCGACCGGCGCCTCTTCGACCCGCCGACGTCTCGACACGCCGACACCCCGATGCCCCGATGCCCCGACCCCGGTGCCCGGACGGACCCGGACGGGTGTCCGCAACGCCTCGAGCGGGCCGATCGGTGCCCGTCGGGCAACCAACCGTCCCCCGACCCGGGCACAAACGGACACGACACGCGGCACAGACTTGACCGAGCCACACAAACGGACTTATATAAGCGCAGATCAACACCAGTTGAACTCTTTCCGCACTTCCGCACCACCGGCCGACCCCCACGGGGCGACCGTGCAGTCCGACGACGAGGTCTCCCATGTACGCACCGGAGCGTCACCAGCAGATCCTCGACACCGCCCTGTCCCGGGGGCGTGTCGAGGTCGCCGGTCTCGCGCGCGAGCTGTCCGTGGCGCCCGAGACGGTCCGTCGCGACCTGACCGCACTCGAGCGGCGGGGCGTCCTGCGTCGCGTGCACGGGGGAGCGATCGCCGTCGAGCGCCTGGGCATCGAGCCGCCCGTGGTCGACCGTGAGGGCACCGCCGCGACCGAGAAGGAACGCATCGCCCGGGCCGCCCTCGACGAGCTCCCCGACGGCGGCTCGATCATCGTCGACGCCGGCACCTCGACGATCCGGCTGGCCGAGCTGCTGCCGCTCGACCGAGAGCTCACCGTGGTCACGCACTCGCTCGCGGTGGCGACCATCCTGATCAGCCGCCCGAACGTCACGTTGCACCTGCTCGGCGGCCTCATCCGCACCCGCACCTACTCGGCCGTGGGGGACTGGACGCGAGCCCAGATCGCCGACGTCTTCGCCGACGTCGCCTTCGTCGGCACGAACGGCGTGTCGGTCGAGCGCGGCATCAGCACCCCCGACCTGGCGGAGGCGCGGGTCAAGCGCGCCCTCATCGCCGCGTCGCGACGCACCGTCGTCCTCGCCGACCACACCAAGTTCGGCCGCGAGGACTTCGCCAAGGTCGCGCCGCTCACCGACGTCGACACCGTCATCACCGACTCCGGCGTGGACGCCGAGTTGGCCGACGACGTCGAACAGGCCGGCCCTCGGGTCGTGATCGCATGACGCGAGACCGGCCGGCCACCCCCGCCCCACCCCGACGCACCACAGCCCCCCGCTCCACCTCCATCACCCCACATCCCTCTCGTCGCTGAGAGACAAGGAGAACCACCCACATGTCCGAGTTCACCCCCACCGTCACCGGTACGGGAGCCCGCGCGCGCGTCCAGCGCTTCGGAGGCTTCCTGGCCGGCATGATCATGCCGAACATCGGCGCCTTCATCGCCTGGGGCCTCATCACGGCCCTCTTCATCCAGACCGGCTGGACGCCGGTGCCCCAGCTCGGCGGCTTCGGCGAGCAGGCCGACGGCACGCCGTGGCCGGGCCTGGTCGGCCCGATCATCACCTACCTGCTGCCGATCCTGATCGCCTACACGGGTGGCCGCATGGTCCACGGTCAGCGTGGTGCCGTCATCGGTGCCGTCGCCGTCATGGGCGTCGTCGTCGCGACCGACGTGCCGCAGTTCCTCGGCGCCATGATCGTCGGCCCGCTGGCCGCGTGGGTGCTCAAGCAGTTCGACAAGCTGGTCGACGGCCGCATCAAGTCCGGCTTCGAGATGCTCGTCAACAACTTCTCGCTCGGCATCATCGGTGGCGCCATGGCCGTCCTGGCCTTCTTCGGCCTCGCGCCCGTCACGACCGCCATCACCAACGTGTTCGGTGGCGCCGTCGGGTTCCTCGTCGACCGCGGCCTGCTGCCCCTCGCCTCGATCATCATCGAGCCCGCCAAGGTGCTGTTCCTGAACAACGCCATCAACCAGGGCATCCTGACCCCGCTCGGAGGCACCCAGGTGCAGGAGGCCGGCAAGTCGATCCTCTTCATGCTCGAGTCGAACCCCGGCCCCGGCCTCGGCATCCTGCTGGCCTACCTGTTCTTCGGCCCGCGTGCCATCCGCCCGTCGGCCCCGGCCGCGATCATCGTGCACTTCTTCGGTGGCATCCACGAGATCTACTTCCCGTACGTGCTGATGAAGCCGATCCTGCTCGTCGCCGCCATCCTGGGTGGCGCCACCGGCATCGCCACGTTCGCCCTGTTCAACGTCGGCCTCGTGGGCCCGGCGTCGCCCGGCAGCATCATCGCCTACACGCTCGTCGCGGCCCGTGGGGACCTTCTCCCGATCTACCTGGGTATCCTGCTCTCGGCGGCCGTCTCGTTCGTCGTCTCGTCCCTCCTGATGGGCTTCGGCCGCAAGGAGAACCGCGAGGCCCGTGCCGAGGACGCCGCCGCCCAGGAGCAGGCTCTCGCCGACGCCCAGGCCGCCACCGCGGCCAACAAGGCGACCAGCAAGGGCACCGCGGCACCCACCGCGTAGTCCTGCCGCACCACCAGTCAGCACCACCACCACACAAGGAGAAGGTCATGGCAACCCTCGACGGTTCCAGCATCAAGAAACTCATCGTCGCGTGCGACGCGGGCATGGGCAGCAGCGTCATGCTGGCGTCCACGCTCAAGAAGCAGCTGAAGAAGAGCGGTGTCACCGTCGAGCACTCGCCCGTCGCGTCGATCCCGTCGGACGCCGACGTCGTCGTCACCCAGAACAACCTGGCCGAGCGTGCCCGCGGCGTGGTGCCGAACGTGCCGGTCGTGCCGTTCCAGCTGTTCATGGGAGACCCGAACGTCGCCAAGGTCGTCAAGGCGATCCAGGACGGCTCGACGGTCGAGGTCTGACGATGACCGATCAGCAGGCACCCGAGCTCTCGACGCTGCTCGCCGAGTCGTCCATCCGGCTCGACGAGGTCGCCGCCTCGCGCGACGAGGCCATCCGCAAGACGGGGCAGGCCCTCGTCGACGCGGGTGCGATCGACGAGTCGTACGTCGACGCGATGTTCGAGCGCGAGAACTCGGTGTCCACCTACGTCGGCGAGGGTGTGGCGATCCCGCACGGCACCCTCGCCGGCAAGGACTCGGTCAAAGAGGACGCCCTGGTGGTGCTGCGGTTCCCGACCCCGGTCGACTGGGACGGCAACGAGGTCTCGGTCACGGTCGGCATCGCCGCCAAGGGCAACGGCCACATCGCCATCCTCAGTCAGCTCGCGAGCATCCTGATGGACCCCGACAAGGCGGCCGCCCTGCGCGGCTCCACCACGTCCGCCGAGGTCTACGAGCTGCTCGCGTCGACCGACGACGACGACTGACCACCACCCCCTCCAGAGGAGAACACATGCCAGAACGTTCCGTCACCATCGCCTCCAGCGTCGGGCTGCACGCCCGTCCGGCCTCGCTGTTCAGCCAGGCCGCGGGCAAGACCGGCGCGAAGGTCACGTTGACCTCCGCCGCCGGCAAGAGCGTCAACGCCGCCAGCATCCTCGGCGTGCTCTCGCTCGGCATCGGCCACGGTGAAGAGGTCGTCGTCGCGACCGAGGGCGACAACGCCGAGGCAGCCCTCGACGAGCTCGTCGCGCTCCTCGCGACCGACCTCGACAAAGAGTAGGCACCGCACCACGACGCGCACGGGGCGTCCACCGACCACGGTCGGTGGGCGCCCCGTCCGTCGTGAGGGGCCGAGGAGGCGCGGTGCGGGTCGTCCGGCACCGCGCCTCCTCGGTCGTTAGGCTCGTCGCCATGACCGATCCTGCAGCGACGCCCGGCCCCCGCACGCCCACCCCCGTCGACGCGGTCGCCGAACGCTGGGTGGACACGCTGTGCGAGCTCGACCCCACGACCGCCACCTGGATCGGCCGAGAAGGCCGTACCGGCGAGTTCGCCGACCTCTCGCCCGAGGGGCACGCCCGTCACGTCGACGCCGTCCGGGCCACGCTGACCGAGCTGCGGGCCACGACCCCCGCCGACGACGTCGACCGCGTCACGCGAGACGACCTGACCAGCGAGCTCGAGCTCGAACTCGAATACGCCGACCAACGGCTCGAGCTGCGCGATCTCGCCGTCATCGCCTCGCCCGCGCAGGGCATCCGCGAGGTCTTCGACCTCATGCCGACCGAGTCCGAGGCAGACTGGGCGGACGTCGCGTCCCGGCTCGGGCGGGTCGGGACGGCGGTGGGCCAGTACGTCGAGACGCTGCGGGTGGGCATCGCCGAGGGGGTGACCCCGGCGCGGCGCCAGGTCGAGAAGGTGGCCGAGCAGTGTGCTCGCATCGGCGCCGTCGACGGGTTCTTCTCCGAGTTCGCCGACGGAGCCCGGCTCGGCGACGGCAGCGTCCCGGGCGGTGCCCTCGCCCGCGACCTCACGGCGGGCGCCTCGTCGGCCGCCGCCGCCTACGACGGGCTGAGGCGGTTCCTGCTCGACGAGCTGCTGCCCGCCGCCACCCCCGAGGACGCGGTGGGGCGTGACGCCTACGCACTGCACTCCCGACGCTTCCTCGGCGCGACGGTCGACCTCGACGAGACCTACGAGTGGGGCATCGACGAACTCGCCCGCATGACGAGCGAGCAAGAGGCCGTGGCCCACCGGATCGAACCGGGTGCCTCGGTCGCCCGGGCGATCGAGCTGCTCGACGCCGACCCCGCCCGTCAACTCCACGGCACGGGCGCCCTGCGCGACTGGATGCAGGGGCTGAGCGACCGGGCCGTCGCCGAGCTGGGGCGCGACCAGTTCGACATCCCCGAGCCCGTGCGCCGGCTGGAGTGCCGCATCGCCCCGACCAAGGACGGCGGCATCTACTACACGAGCCCCAGCGACGACTTCTCGCGTCCGGGGCGCATGTGGTGGTCCGTGCCCGAGGGAGTGACCCGTTTCGGCACCTGGCGCGAGACCACGACGGTCTTCCACGAGGGCGTGCCGGGGCACCACCTGCAACTCGGCCAGGCCGTGTACAACCGGGCGACGCTGAACACCTGGCGCCGCCAGCTGGCGGGCTCGTCCGGCCACGCCGAGGGCTGGGCCCTGTACGCCGAACGACTCATGGACGAACTCGGCTGGCTGGGCGACCCGGGGGACCGGCTGGGCATGCTGGACGGTCAACGCATGCGGGCGGCCCGCGTGGTGCTCGACATCGGCGTGCACCTCGGCAAGCCCTTCCCGGGCGGGGGCGGGGACTGGGACGCGGCGAAGGCCTTCGCGTTCATGTCCGAGAACGTCAACATGGACACCGAGTTCGTCCGCTTCGAGGTGGACCGGTACCTGGGCTGGCCCGGGCAGGCCCCGTCGTACAAGGTCGGCCAGCGCATCTGGGAGGACCTCCGTGCCGACCGCGCCCGTCGCGACGGAGCCGCGTTCGACGTCAAGGCCTTCCACCACGACGCCCTGCAGCTCGGCGGGGTGGGGCTCGACACCTTGCGCAGGGCCTTGCTCGCCTGAGGTGGTGACCCGTCCCGGCACACGACACTCGGCGCCACCCGACGACGACACCGACGGCCCCGGCACGTCGTTGCCCGCACCCGGGACGCCGCGCTAAGATGACCGAGCGCTATCTGCGTCGATCTGTCCGCACGCCGCGTTCGACACCCCCACCCGAACACCGTTCGATGGACGAACACGGCCCGATTCATGCCCGTACTGGAGCACTAACTACATGACAACCGTAACGACCAAGGCACCCAAGCAGGTCGCCATCAACGACATCGGATCCGCTGATGACTTCCTGGCCGCGGTCGAGAAGACCCTGAAGTTCTTCAACGACGGTGACCTCATCGAAGGCACCGTCGTGAAGATCGACCGCGACGAGGTCCTCCTCGACGTCGGCTACAAGACCGAGGGCGTCATCCCCTCGCGCGAACTCTCGATCAAGCACGACGTCGACCCCACCGAGGTCGTCGAGGTCGGCGACACGGTCGAGGCCCTCGTCCTCCAGAAGGAAGACAAAGAAGGCCGTCTGATCCTGTCCAAGAAGCGCGCTCAGTACGAGCGTGCCTGGGGCGACGTGGAGAAGATCAAGGACGCCGACGGCGTCGTCACCGGCACGGTCATCGAGGTCGTCAAGGGTGGCCTCATCGTCGACATCGGCCTCCGCGGCTTCCTCCCCGCCTCGCTCATCGAACTCCGTCGCGTCCGCGACCTCACGCCCTACCTGGGTCAGGAGATCGAGGCCAAGATCCTCGAGCTCGACAAGAACCGCAACAACGTGGTCCTGTCGCGCCGTGCGCTGCTCGAGCAGACCCAGTCCGAGAGCCGCACCACCTTCCTCAACAACCTCCACAAGGGCCAGGTCCGCAAGGGCGTCGTGTCGTCGATCGTCAACTTCGGTGCGTTCGTCGACCTGGGCGGCGTCGACGGCCTCGTCCACGTCTCCGAGCTCAGCTGGAAGCACATCGAGCACGCCAGCGAGGTCGTCGAGGTGGGCCAGGAGGTCACCGTCGAGATCCTCGAGGTCGACCTCGACCGTGAGCGCGTGTCGCTCTCGCTCAAGGCGACGCAGGAAGACCCGTGGCAGGTGTTCGCCCGCACGCACGCGATCGGTCAGGTCGCTCCGGGCAAGGTCACGAAGCTCGTCCCCTTCGGTGCGTTCGTCCGCGTGGCCGACGGCATCGAGGGCCTCGTGCACATCTCCGAGCTGTCGGCGAAGCACGTCGAACTGGCCGAGCAGGTCGTCGCCGTCGGCGACGAGGTGTTCGTCAAGGTCATCGACATCGACCTCGACCGCCGTCGCATCTCGCTGAGCCTCAAGCAGGCCAACGAGGGCGTCGACCCCGAGGGCACCGAGTTCGACCCGGCGCTGTACGGCATGCTCACCGAGTACGACGACCAGGGCAACTACAAGTACCCCGAGGGCTTCGACCCCGAGACGAACGAGTGGCGCGAGGGCTTCGACTCGCAGCGCGAGAAGTGGGAGCAGGACTACGCTGCCGCCCAGGCGCGCTGGGAAGCCCACAAGAAGCAGGTCGCTGCCTCGCTCGTCGAAGAGACGACGTTCGACGCTCCCACGGGTTCGTCGTTCTCGGCCGAGTCCGCCTCGGGCGCCGGCACCCTCGCCGACGACGAGTCGCTGGCTGCTCTGCGCGAGAAGCTGTCGAACAACAACTGAGTCCGTCCGGTCTCGACCAGAAGGCGGTTCCCCCTCGGGGGAGCCGCCTTCCGGCGTTCGCGGCGTAGTCTCGTCGTCGTGTTCGTCTGTGCGTTGACCGGTGGCATCGCCGCCGGCAAGTCCGTCGTGGCCCGTCGACTCGCCGAACGGGGTGCGGCCCACGTCGACGCCGACGCCCTCGCCCGCGAGGTCGTCGAGCCGGGCTCGCCGGGGCTGGACGCCGTCGTCGCGCGGTTCGGACGCACGGTGCTCCGCCCCGACGGCTCGCTCGACCGGGCCGCGCTCGGGGCCGTCGTCTTCGCCGACCCCGACGCCCGCCGTGCCCTCGAGGACATCACGCACCCCGCCGTCCACGAGCTCTCGACACGCCGCATGGCCGAGGCCGTGGCGGACGATCCCGCGCGCGTGGTCGTCTACGACGTGCCGCTGCTCGTCGAGGCGCGGGGCACGACCGGTTTCGACCTGGTCGTCGTCGTCCACGCGCCCCGCGAGGTGCGCCTCCGGCGGTTGGTCGAGCTGCGGGGGATGGACCCCGAGGAGGCGCGGCGTCGGGTGGACGCACAGGCCGACGACGAGGCCCGCCTGGCCGTGGCGGACGTCGTCGTCCGTTCGGCGGGGTCGCTCGAGCACACCCTGGCTCAGGCCGACGAGCTGTACGACCGGCTCCGTTCGCTGTCAGCGGCGAAGGAGGCGGCCTCCCGCGACGCGAGTGTCGGTGGTGCCTCGTAAGCTGGAATCCATGGAACCGACCCGCAGCGTGCGCCCCTTCGAAGTCGTCAGCGAGTTCGAGCCCAGTGGTGACCAGCCGGCGGCCATCGCCGAACTGGCGGGCCGCATCACGGCGGGCGAGACCGACGTCGTCCTGCTCGGTGCGACGGGCACGGGCAAGTCCGCCACGACGGCGTGGCTCGTCGAACAGGTCCAACGCCCGACCCTGGTGCTCGCCCACAACAAGACCCTCGCGGCCCAGCTGGCGAACGAGTTCCGGTCGCTCTTCCCGAACAACGCCGTCGAGTACTTCGTCTCCTACTACGACTACTACCAGCCCGAGGCCTACGTCCCCCAGACCGACACCTTCATCGAGAAGGACAGCTCGGTCAACGCCGAGGTCGAGCGGCTCCGTCACTCGACGACCAACTCACTCCTCAGCCGGCGTGACGTGATCGTCGTCTCGACCGTGTCGTGCATCTACGGCCTCGGCACGCCCGAGGGCTACATGGAGGCCATGATCGCCCTCCAGGTCGGCATGCGCATCGACCGAGAGACGCTGATCCGCCGGTTCGTCTCGATGCAGTACCAGCGCAACGACATCGACTTCTCCCGAGGCAACTTCCGGGTGCGCGGCGACACCATCGAGATCATCCCGATGTACGAAGAGCTGGCCATCCGCATCGAGATGTTCGGTGACGAGATCGAGGCGCTCTACGCCCTGCACCCGCTCACCGGCGACGTGGTCAAGACGATGGACGCCGTGTCGGTGTTCCCCGGTTCCCACTACGTGGCGGGCACCGACGTCATGCACCGCGCGATCGGCACCATCAAGGACGAGCTCGCCACCCGTCTCGACGAGCTCGACAAGCAGGGCAAGCTGCTCGAGTCGCAGCGTCTGCGCATGCGCACGACCTTCGACCTCGAGATGATGGAGCAGATCGGCTTCTGCAACGGCATCGAGAACTACTCCGCCCACATCGACGGTCGCTCGCCGGGCGAAGCTCCGCACTGCCTGCTCGACTACTTCCCCGACGACCTGCTCGTGGTCATCGACGAGTCGCACGTGACGGTGCCGCAGATCGGCGCGATGTACGAGGGCGACGCCTCCCGCAAGCGCACCCTCGTCGACCACGGCTTCCGGTTGCCCAGCGCCCTCGACAACAGGCCGCTCAAGTTCGAGGAGTTCCTCGACCGCGTCGGCCAGAAGGTCTACCTCTCGGCGACGCCGGGCAAGTACGAGCTCGGCATCACCGACAGCGTGGTCGAACAGATCATCCGGCCGACGGGGCTGATCGACCCCGAGATCGTGGTCAAGCCGTCCGCCGGGCAGATCGACGACCTGCTCGAAGAGATCCGCACGCGGGTCGAGATCGACGAGCGCGTCCTCGTCACGACCCTGACGAAGAAGATGGCCGAAGAGCTCACCGACTTCCTCACCGAGGCCGGCGTGCGGGTCCGGTACCTGCACTCCGACGTCGACACCCTCCGCCGCGTCGAGCTGCTCACCGAACTGCGCCAGGGCGTCTACGACGTGCTCGTGGGCATCAACCTGCTGCGAGAAGGCCTCGACCTGCCCGAGGTCTCCCTCGTGGCGATCCTCGACGCCGACAAAGAGGGGTTCCTCCGGTCGTCGACGTCGCTCATCCAGACCATCGGTCGCGCTGCCCGCAACGTCTCGGGTCAGGTCCACATGTACGCCGACGTGATGACCGACTCGATGAAGCAGGCCCTCGAAGAGACCGACCGTCGTCGCGAGAAACAGGTGGCTTACAACCTCGAGCGCGGCATCGATCCCCAGCCGCTGCGCAAGAAGATCGCCGACATCACCGAGGTGTTGGCCCGAGAGGGAGCCGACACGGCACGCCTCCTGGCCGACCGACAGGGCGGCAAGCGCGCACCGACGCCGAACCTGCGCCGCGAGGGCAAGGCCGCCAGCGCGGCGAACGGCCTCGAGGCGATCATCGCCGACCTCAACGAGCAGATGCTGCAGGCCTCCGCCGAGCTCAAGTTCGAGCTGGCCGGCCGACTGCGCGACGAGGTGGCCGACCTGAAGAAGGACCTCCGTCAGATGGAAGCAGCCGGCCATGCCCGGTGAGCGTCGCCGAGTCGTCGTGACCGGGGCGACCGCGGGTCTCGGCTACTTCGCCGCCGAACGACTCGTCACCGCCGGTCACCAGGTCGTCCTGGCCGCCCGGGACGCCGAGCGCGCCGTCCGAGCCGCCGATCTGTTGCGCGACCGGGTGCCCGGCGCCGACGTCGACACGGTGGCGCTCGACCTCGCCGATCTCGCGTCGGTCCGCTCCGGTGCGGCCACCGTCGCCGCGGGTGGTCCGATCGACGGCCTGCTCGCCAACGCGGGCGTCGTCGGCTCCCGACGGCGTCGGACGACCGTCGACGGATTCGAGCTCCAGTTCGGGACGAACCACCTCGGTCACTTCGCGCTCGTCTCCCACCTGCTGCCGGCCCTCGAATCGTCGGGACGAGCCCGCGTCGTCCACCTGGGCAGCATCAGTCACCGGTTCGTCCGTCTCGACCTGGACGACCCCATGATGGTCTCCAGCTACTCCGGGTCGGTCGCCTACGCACGGTCCAAGTTGGCGGTCATGACCTTCGGGTTCGACCTCGACCGGCGACTGCGAGCCGCCGGGTCGTCGATCTCGAGCGTCGTCGCCCATCCGGGCTTCTCGTGGGAGTCCCTGAGCGATCCCCGACCTCCCGTCGTCGAACCCCGCAGACCGCCCGCCGTCCTCACCTCGATCATGCACACGTTCTCTCAGGGCAAAGAGGTCGGAGCCGAGCCCCTGACCCAGGCCCTCGTGGGCGACGACGTGGTCGGCGGGGAATACTGGGGTCCGGCCGGGTGGTTCCAACTGACCGGCGCACCGGCTCGCGTCCCCGCCCGACGACACGCCCGCGACGGGTCGACCGCTGCCCGGCTGTGGCAGGTGTCCACCGAGCTGACGGGCGTCCAGCCCACCGTCGCGTCCACGACCACCTGAGCCGTCGGTCCCCGGCATCATCCCGAGCGGGCCCGCCCGCCACGACGACGACCGTCGTCGACATCGACAGAATGGTAAGAGTGTCCATC
Source organism: Frigoribacterium sp. PvP054 (assembly GCF_040547465.1). Lineage (NCBI taxonomy): Bacteria > Bacillati > Actinomycetota > Actinomycetes > Micrococcales > Microbacteriaceae > Frigoribacterium > Frigoribacterium sp. PvP054. Next base: position 130,313 of record NZ_JBEPPU010000004.1, on the reverse strand, counting down.
TCACCCGTAGAAGGTTCCCCCACGCTGAGCGTCCGGGGCGCCCGAGTCCACAACCTCAACGACGTCGACCTCGAGATCCCGCGCGACTCGCTCGTCGTGTTCACCGGGTTGAGCGGCTCCGGCAAGTCCTCGCTGGCCTTCGACACGATCTTCGCCGAGGGGCAACGGCGGTACGTCGAGTCCCTCTCGGCGTACGCACGGCAGTTCCTGGGTCAGGTCGACCGACCCGACGTCGACTTCATCGAGGGTCTCAGCCCTGCGGTGTCCATCGACCAGAAGTCGACCAACCGCAACCCCCGGTCGACGGTCGGCACGATCACCGAGATCTACGACTACATGCGCCTGCTCTGGGCTCGCATCGGCGTCCCGCACTGTGCCGTCTGCGGCGAGAAGATCAGCAAACAGAGCGTGCAGCAGATCGCCGACCAGCTGATGACCCTCGAGACGGGCACCCGATACCAGGTGCTCAGCCCGGTGGTCTCGCAGAAGAAGGGCGAGTTCGTCGACCTCTTCTCCGAACTGGCGTCGACGGGCTACTCACGGGCCATCGTGGACGGCGAACAGGTCCAACTCAGCTCACCGCCCAAGTTGAAGAAGCAGGTCAAGCACGACATCTCCGTCGTGGTCGATCGCCTGGTCGCCTCCGACCAGGCCCTCACGCGCCTCACCGACTCGCTCGAGACCGCGCTCCGGTTGACCGACGGCCTCGTCACGATCGACTTCGTCGACACCGACGACGGCGCGGCCGGCAAGTACCGGACCTTCTCCGAGAAGCTGTCGTGCCCCAACAACCACCCGGTCCAGCTCACCGAGATCGAGCCGCGCACGTTCTCGTTCAACGCCCCGTTCGGCGCCTGCCCCGAGTGCTCCGGCCTCGGCACGAAGATGTCGGTCGACTCCGACCTCCTGCTCGGCGACCCCGAGCTCAGCCTCGCCGACGGCGTCATCCTGCCGTGGACGCAGTCGGGCAAGGGCCTCTACAACTACTTCCAGAAGCTGCTCGAGGGTCTGGCGGGCGACCTGGGCTTCAGCCTCAAGACGCCGTGGCACGAGCTGCCCGAGTCGGTCCACAAGGCCGTCCTGCAGGGCAACGACTTCGAGGTGACCGTCAAGTGGCGCAACCGCTTCGGCCGTGAGATGACCTACTCGACGGGCTTCGAGGGCGTCATGCCCTACATCGAACGCAAGTACGCCGAGGCCGAGACCGACACACAGCGCCAGCGGTACGCCGCCTACCTCCGCGAGATCCCCTGCGTGGTCTGCAAGGGCAAGCGACTCAAGCCCGAGGTCCTCGCCGTGCTCGTGGACGGTCACGACATCGCCGCGGTCTCCGAGTTGAGCCTCGCCGACGCCTTCGAGTTCATGAACGGGCTCACGCTGACCACACGCGAAGCGCGGATCGCCGCCCAGGTGCTGCGCGAGATCCGGGTCCGACTCGAGTTCCTCCTCGAGGTCGGCCTGACCTACCTGAGCCTGGCTCGAGCCGCCGGTTCCCTCTCGGGCGGCGAGGCGCAACGCATCCGCCTCGCCACCCAGATCGGTTCCGGCCTCACGGGGGTGCTCTACGTCCTCGACGAACCGAGCATCGGACTGCACCAGCGCGACAACCGCCGGTTGATCGACACCCTGGTCAAGCTGAAGAACCTCGGCAACACGTTGATCGTCGTCGAACACGACGAAGACACGATCAAGACGGCCGACTGGATCGTCGACATCGGGCCGGGCGCCGGCGTCAACGGCGGCACGGTCGTGCACTCGGGCAGCTACGAGGCCCTCGTCGCGAACACCGACTCGTACACGGGGGACTACCTCGCCGGACGCCGGTCGATCGAGACCCCGACGACCCGTCGGCCGATCGACAAGAAACGCATGATCTCCGTCGTCGGGGCGAAGGCGAACAACCTGCGAGACGTCACCGTCGACTTCCCGCTCGGCACCTTCGTGGCCGTGACCGGGGTGAGCGGCTCAGGCAAGTCGTCCCTGGTGAACGACATCCTGTACAAGGTCCTGGCGAACCAGCTGAACGGTGCACGACAGATCCCGGGCAAGCACACGCGCGTCACGGGGCTCGACGCCCTCGACAAGGTCGTGCACGTCGACCAGGCTCCGATCGGGCGCACCCCGCGCTCGAACCCGGCCACCTACACCGGCGTCTTCGACCGCATCCGCACCCTGTTCGCCGAGACGACCGACGCCAAGGCGCGCGGCTACCTCCCGGGGCGGTTCAGCTTCAACGTCAAGGGTGGGCGGTGCGAGAACTGCGCGGGCGACGGCACCATCAAGATCGAGATGAACTTCCTGCCCGACGTCTACGTCGCCTGCGAGGTCTGCGGCGGTGCACGTTACAACCGAGACACGCTGGCCGTGCGCTACAAGGGCAAGAACATCTCCGAGGTCCTCGAGATGCCGATCAGCGAGGCAGCCGACTTCTTCGCTCCGATCTCCGCCATCTCGCGGTTCATGTCGACGCTGGTCGACGTCGGCCTGGGCTACGTCCGGCTCGGGCAGAGCGCCACCACCCTGAGCGGCGGTGAGGCCCAGCGCGTCAAGCTCGCCACCGAACTCCAGAAGCGCTCCAACGGACGCAGCGTCTACGTGCTCGACGAGCCGACCACCGGCCTCCACTTCGAGGACGTCCGCAAGCTCCTCCTCGTCCTGAACGGCCTCGTCGAGAAGGGCAACACCGTGATCACGATCGAGCACAACCTCGACGTCATCAAGTCGGCGGACTGGCTCATCGACATGGGGCCCGAAGGAGGCGCGGGGGGCGGCACCGTCATCGCCACGGGAACACCCGAGCACCTCGCCACCGTGCCCGAGAGCCACACGGGCGTCTTCCTGAAGGAGATCCTCGAGTCGGGTCACACCGTGCCCCGGGTGCAGAAGAAGAAGCCCACCACGGCACGACGTCGGGAGGCCGTCGAAGCCCGATGAGCAACACCGTCTCCTGGCGTCCCAAGGCGGGCGAGATCCCGACCGACCCCGGCGTCTACCGCTGGCGCGACGAGCGGGGCAGGGTGCTCTACGTCGGCAAGGCCAAGAACCTCCGTGCCCGACTGAGCAACTACTTCGCCCCGCTCCCGTCCCTCCACGAGCGCACCCGTCGGATGGTCCTGACCGCCCGATCGGTCGAGTGGACGGTGGTGGGCAGCGACATCGAGGCCCTCCAGCTCGAGTACACGTGGATCAAAGAGTTCGACCCGCCGTTCAACGTCAAGTTCCGCGACGACAAGACCTACCCGTTCATGGCGGTCACCCTGGCCGACGAGGCCCCCCGGGTGATGGTCACGCGCAACCCCAGGATCAAGGGTGCGAAGTACTTCGGCCCCTACCCCAAGATCTGGGCCGTGCACGACACCATCGACCTGATGATCAAGGTCTTCCCGATCCGCACGTGTTCGGACAGCAGCTACAAGAAGGCCATGCAGACGGGCAAGCCCTGTTTCCCGGGCCAGATCGGGCGCTGTGGCGGCCCGTGTTCCCACAAGGTCTCCATCGCCGAGCACCGGGCGATCGTCGACGAGTTCGTCAAGTTCATGGGCAGCTACGACAAGAAGGTGATCGCCGACCTCCAGCGGTCGATGAAGGCGGCCGCGCTCGAGCAGCGCTTCGAGGACGCGGCCTCCTACCGTGACCAGGTCCAGGCCCTCGAAGCCGTGCTCGACAAGTCCGCGGTCGTCCTGCGCGACAGCGTCGACCTCGACCTCTACGCCCTGGCCGAGGACGAGCTGGCGGCGGCGGTGCAGCTGTTCACGGTGCGCGGCGGACGCATCCGCGGTTCTCGCGGCTGGGTGGTCGACAAAGAGATCGACATCTCGACCGGGGACCTCGTCGAGCAGGTGCTGCAGGGCATCTACACGGCAGGGGCCGAGTTGCCCCGCGAGATCGTCGTGACGGCGACACCGGACGACAACGACGCTCTCGAGAGCGTCCTGAGCGAGATCCGTGGACGCGGACGGGTCCAGATCCACACGGCGCAGCGGGGCGAGAAGGCGAACCTCATGCAGACGGCGACCCTGAACGCGCAGCAGTCGCTCATGCTCTACAAGACGCGCCGCAGCGCCGACTTCGCCACGCGGTCCACGGCCCTCGCCGACATCCAGGAGGCGCTGGGAATGAGCGACGCTCCGCTGCGCATGGAGTGCTACGACGTCTCGCACCTCTCGGGGACGAACATCGTGGCCTCGATGGTGGTCTTCGAGGACGGCCTCCCGCGCAAGGACCAGTACCGACGGTTCAACATCCCGCAGTCGACGGACGACACGGAGTCCATCTACCAGACGCTCAGCCGACGCCTGTCCCGGCTCGACGACGAACTCGCCCCCGTCGAGGAGGTCGGCGAGCAACGCAAGCGCTTCGCGTACCGTCCCAACCTCCTCATCGTCGACGGTGGGCAACCCCAGGTGGCGGCGGCCCGCCGGGCCCTCGACGACGCCGGCGTGACCGACATCGCCCTCTGCGGCATCGCCAAACGACTCGAAGAGATCTGGTTGCCCGACGACGACTTCCCCGTCATCCTTCCCCGCAACAGCGACGCCCTGTTCCTCATCCAGCGCATCCGCGACGAGGCCCACCGTTTCGCCATCACGCACCAGCGCCAGCGCCGCAAGCGCGACATCTCGACGCAGCTCGCCGAGATCCCGGGCTTGGGCCCGTCACGGGTCGCCGTGCTGCTCAAGCACTTCGGTTCCGTCAAACGCCTGAAGGAGGCCGAGGCCGCCGACATCTCGGCCATCCGCGGGATCGGTCCGACGCTCGCCTCGGCCGTGGTCGAGCGCCTCCGCGGAGACGAGCAGGTCGACGTCGACGACACCGCGCCTCCATCGGGCCCCGCCTAGAATCGATGCACCGCCCGCCGACCCGGAGGACACCACCGACATGAGCGACGCCAGCGAACAGCAAGAGGTCCTGATCGTCACGGGCATGTCCGGGGCCGGTCGGTCGACGGTCGGCAACGCCCTCGAAGACCTCGACTGGTACGTCGTCGACAACCTGCCGGCTCAGATGCTCCGCCCCTTGCTCGACCTGGCCGAGCGGGCGGGGGACTCCCTCCCCAAGATCGCCGCCGTCGTCGACGTGCGCGGCGGGCGCCTGTTCAGCGAGGCCCAGGAGGCCGTCCGAACGCTCCGGGCGAGCATGCCGAGCAAGGTGCGCGTGCTCTTCCTCGACGCGACGGACGCCGCCCTCGTCCGACGCTTCGAGCAGGTGCGTCGGCCCCATCCGTTGCAGGGCGACGGGACGCTTCTCGACGGCATCCTGGCCGAGCGCGCTCGCATGGAAGAACTGCGCGAGACGAGCGACGTCATCATCGACACCTCCGAGCTCAACATCCACCAGCTCGCCACGACGATCTCCGAGAAGTTCGCCGAGTCCGACCGTGCGGGCGTGCAGGTCACGGTCCTGAGCTTCGGCTTCAAGTACGGTCTGCCCACCGACGCCGACATGGTGGGCGACGCGAGGTTCCTGCCGAACCCCTTCTGGGTGCCCGCGTTGCGATCCCAGTCCGGGCTCGACGAGCCCGTCACGAGCTACGTCATGCAGCAGGACGGCGCCCGGGAGTTCGTCGACGCCTTCGCCTCGTCGCTCGTCCCCGTGCTGGCCGGCTACCAGCGTGAGAACAAGAGACACGCTACGATCGCCATTGGCTGCACCGGGGGCAAACATCGATCGGTCACCCTCGTGGGTGAACTGGCGGCGCGTCTGCGTGGACTCCCGGGCGTGGCCGTCAGCGTGAAACACCGCGACCTCGGCCGAGAATGACCTCACGAGGTCGTTCAGCACGCCCGTGAAGCCGACCAGTGGTCGACCCGACGAAAAGGAACAACCGGAGTGGCTCAGACTGCCGACGTCAAAGAAGAACTCGCCCGCGTCGAGGTGAGCAGGACGACGATCCGAGCCGCCGAGCTGGCGACCGTCCTGCGCTTCGCCGGGGGCCTGCACCTGATCTCGGGCCGCATCGCCGTCGAGGCCGAGCTCGACTCGGCCCTCATCGCCCGTCGCGTCCGGAAGGACCTCGCCGAACTGTACGGTGCCCGCAGCGACGTCGCGATGACCGCGCCCTCCGGTTCCCGCCGCACGCCCGGCTACCTCGTCCGGGTGCACGAGGCGGGCGAGACGCTCGCTCGGCAGACGGGGCTCATGGACGCGCGACGCCGCCCGGTCCGGGGCCTGCCGAACCGCCTCACGACGGGGTCCCGAGACGATCTGGCCGCGATCTGGCGCGGTGCCTTCCTCGCCCAGGGCTCGCTGACCGACCCGGGACGCTCGGCCTCCCTCGAGGTCGTCTGCCCGGGCAACGAGACCGCCATGGCGCTCGTCGGGGCCGCGGGCCGGCTCGGCATCGGCGCCAAGGCCCGCGAGGTCCGGGGGGTCCACCGCGTCATCATCCGTGACGGCGAGGCCATCGGGACGATGCTCAAGGCGATGGGCGCCGAGAAGAGCGTCGCCGAATGGGAAGAGATGCGCCAACGCCGTGAGGTGCGCGCCACGGCGAACCGTCTGGTCAACTTCGACGATGCCAACCTGCGCCGCTCCGCCCAGGCGGCGGTCGCCGCCTGTGCCCGCGTCGACCGGGCCATGGAGATCCTCGGGGACGACATCCCCGACCACCTGAAGTACGCCGGCGAACTCCGCCTGGCCCACCGCGACGCGAGCCTGGACGAACTGGGCCATCACGCGGACCCGCCGATGACCAAGGACGCCGTGGCGGGACGCATCCGACGGCTTCTGGCGATGGCCGACAAGAAGGCGAGCGACCTGGGGCTCCCCGGCACGGACGCGAACCTGCCCTCCGACCTCGACCTCGACTGAGCGCTCGGAGTCGCCGGGACGACACGGGACGGCGAACACCGGAGGGCTGCTGCTACTGTCGTGGATGGTGTCCGGCCCGAGGTCATCGAGAGTTCGGGAGGCGCCGCGGGCCTGGTCGCCCACCCCCTCCACGCGTCCCCACGACGCCTGATCATCAGGAGTTTCATTGACCGTCAAGATCGGCATCAACGGCTTCGGTCGCATCGGCCGCAACTACTTCCGCGCGGCACTCGCCAAGGGCACCGACATCGAGATCGTCGCCGTCAACGACCTGACCGACAACGCCGCCCTCGCGCACCTCCTCAAGTTCGACTCGATCACGGGCCGTCTCGACGCCACCGTCGAGCTCGACGGTGACTCGATCGTCGTCGACGGCAAGCCGATCAAGGTCCTCGCCGAGCGCGACCCCGCCAACCTGCCCTGGGGCGAGTTGGGCGTCGACATCGTCGTCGAGTCGACCGGCTTCTTCACCAAGGCCGAGGACGCGCGCAAGCACATCACGGCCGGGGCCAAGAAGGTCCTGATCTCGGCACCCGCCACGGGTGACGACGCCACGATCGTGCTGGGCGTGAACGAGGGCATCTACGACCCCGCCAACCACCACATCATCTCGAACGCCTCCTGCACGACGAACAGCCTCGCGCCCCTGATGAAGGTCTTCCTCGACAACTTCGGCGTCGAGCGTGGCCTGATGACGACGGTCCACGCTTACACGGCCGACCAGAACCTCCAGGACGGCCCCCACAAGGACCCTCGTCGTGCGCGCGCGGCGGCCCTGAACATCGTCCCCACGTCGACGGGCGCGGCCAAGGCCATCGGCCTCGTCATCCCCGAGCTCGCCGGCAAGCTCGACGGCTACGCCCTGCGCGTGCCCGTGCCCACCGGCTCGATCACCGACGTGACCCTCGAGACCAGCACCCCGGTGACCGTCGAGCAGATCAACGCCGCCTACAAGGCAGCGGCCGAGGGCGAGCTCAAGGGCATCCTGGCCTACTCCGAGGACCCCCTGGTCTCGACCGACATCACGACCGACCCGCACTCGTCGATCTACGACTCGGGCCTGACCAAGGTCATCGGCAACCTCGTCAAGATCACCTCGTGGTACGACAACGAGTGGGGCTACTCGAACCGCCTCGTCGACCTGACGAAGTACGTGGCCGACCGCCTCTAGTCCGACCTCGGTGCCCCGGCCCCCACGGGCCGGGGCACCGTCCTCCTACCGAAACGAACCCATGAGCCTGCGTACCCTCGATTCACTCGGTCCCCTCTCGGGCAAGCGCGTCATCGTCCGATGCGACCTCAACGTCCCCCTGAAAGACGGGGAGATCACCGACGACGGGCGCATCCGTGCCTCCCTCGAGACCCTCGACCTGCTGATCAACCAGGGCGCGAGGGTCGTCGTCATCTCGCACCTCGGTCGACCCGACGGCGAGGCGAAGCCCGAGTACAGCCTCCGTCCGGTGGCGCAGCGGCTCAGCGAGCTGCTCGGCAAGAGCGTCGCCTTCGCGCCGAGCACCGTGGGGGACGAGGCGGCCGCGGCCGTCGGAGACCTCGCGGACGGCCAGATCGTGGTCCTCGAGAACCTGCGGTACCACGCGGCCGAGACGTCGAAGGACGCCGCCGAGCGCCAGCAGTTCGCCCAGCGCCTCGCCGAACTCGGCGACGTCTTCGTCTCGGACGGTTTCGGCGTCGTGCACCGTGAGCAGGCGAGCGTCTACGAGCTCGCCTCGATCCTCCCGAGTGCCGCCGGCACGCTGATCGCCCGCGAGCTCGAGGTCCTCGACAAGCTGACCGAGAACCCCACGCGCCCGTACACCGTCGTCCTGGGCGGGTCGAAGGTGTCCGACAAGCTCGGCGTCATCGAGCACCTCCTGCCACGGGTGGACAACCTGTTGGTCGGCGGAGGCATGCTCTTCACCTTCCTCGCCGCGCAGGGCCTCCCCGTCGGCGGCAGCCTGCTCGAGAAGGACCAGCTCGGCCGGGTGAGGGGCTACGTCGACGAAGCCGCGCGCCGAGGCGTCAACCTCGTGCTCCCCGTCGACGTGGTGGTCGCCTCGGCGTTCAGCGCCGACGCCGAGCACGCCGTGGTCGCCGCCGACGGCATCGAATCCTCGCCGCTGGGCTCCGAGGCCCTCGGGCTCGACATCGGCCCCGAGACGGCTGCCCGTTTCGCCGAGATCGTGCAGACCTCGTCGACGGTCTTCTGGAACGGCCCCATGGGCGTGTTCGAGTTCCCCGCCTTCGCACACGGTACGAAGACCGTCGCCGAGGCACTCACCCACGTCTCGGGTCTCGGCGTCGTGGGCGGCGGTGACTCGGCGGCCGCGGTGCGAGCCCTCGGGTTCTCCGACGACCAGTTCGGCCACATCTCCACCGGTGGTGGAGCCAGCCTCGAGTTCCTCGAGGGCAGACGACTCCCCGGACTGGAGGTCCTCGGATGGTGACCACGCGCACGCCCCTCATCGCCGGCAACTGGAAGATGAACCTCGACCACCTGCAGGCGATCGCGTTCGTCCAGAAGCTGGCCTGGTCGCTCAAGGACGCCAAGCACGATTTCGAGTCGGTGGAGGCCGCGGTGTTCCCGCCGTTCACCGACCTGCGCAGCGTCCAGACCCTGCTCGACGCCGACAAGCTCGTGCTGGCGCTCGGCGCGCAAGACCTCTCGGCACAGGACTCCGGTGCCTACACGGGCGAGATCTCGGGTCGGTTCCTGTCCAAGCTCGACGTCCGGTACGTCCTGGTCGGTCACTCGGAGCGGCGCACGCTCCACGCCGAGGACGACGGGGTCGTCGCCACCAAGGTCGCCGCGGCGCACCGGTCAGGACTCGTACCCGTCATCTGCGTCGGCGAGACCGCCGCCGACCTCGAACAGCACGGCCCCAGCGCCGTGCCCGTGGCGCAGCTCCGGGCCGCCCTGGCCGAGGTCCCCGCGTCCGCCGAGATCGTCGTGGCGTACGAGCCCGTGTGGGCCATCGGCTCCGGTCAGGCCGCCACGGCCGAGCAGGCCGGCCAGGTCTGCTCCGCCCTCCGGACGGCTCTCGCCGACGTCGCGGGATCGGACGCCGCAGCCGCCACCCGCATCCTCTACGGCGGATCGGTCAAGTCGTCCAACATCGCGTCGTTCATGCGAGAGCCGGACGTCGACGGCGCACTGGTCGGCGGGGCCAGCCTCGACGTCGACGAGTTCGCCAGCATCGTCCGTTTCCAGGCGCACGTCGGCGTCTAGGCCGGTGGGGTGCCGCCGAGCGGCGCCCCACCGACTCGGACTCCGCGGGCCACGGCCTCTCGCGGTTATACTGTTCAGCGGTCTCACCGCATCGAAAGGTCCTACGTGGAAATTCTCCAGGTCATCCTGCAGGTGTTGCTCGGCATCACGAGCCTCCTGCTGACCCTCCTCATCCTCCTCCACCGCGGGCGCGGCGGCGGTCTGTCCGACATGTTCGGCGGTGGAGTCACGAGCAACCTCGGGGCCTCCGGTGTCGCCGAGCGCAACCTGAACCGCATCACGGTGTTCCTCGGGCTCGTCTGGATCACGTGCATCGTCGTCCTCGGGCTCATCACCAAGTTCGCGGCGGTCAGCTGATGGCCTCGGGCGGCAGCGCCATCCGTGGCTCGCGCGTCGGCGCGGGCCCCATGGGCGAGCAAGACCGTGGTTTCCACGCTGAGCGCATCACCATCTCGTACTGGGACGCCCTCGGCAACGAGGTCGTCCGCCACTTCGCGGCGAACGTTCCCGACGAAGAGATCCCCGAGACCGTCGACTCACCCTCGAGCGGCCTCCCGGCCGGTCGCGACAAGGCGAACCCGCCGACGGTCGCCAAGCTCGAGCCGTACAAGACGCACCTCGCGTACGTGAAAGAACGACGCACCGAAGAAGAGGCCGAGCAGCTCCTCGAAGAGGCTTTGCAACAACTGCGCGTCCGGCGCGGCAAGGCCTGAGACGCCGGGTGAGCCTCCCGGGCTCGACCGATCAGGATTGAACCAAGGGCCCTGCAGCGGATCGCTGCAGGGCCCTTCGTCATGCCCGACGAGCGGGCGGCCTACCGGTGATCAGTACGTCGACGCGATGAGGTTCTCGGGCACCTCGGCCGCTGCGTCCTGGTCGACGAAGAAGACCGTGCGCTTGCGCCCCTTCACCCCGGCGACGGGAACCTGGTCGGCACCGGCGCCGGCCAGGGCCAGCCCCAACGACGAAGCCTTCTCGGCACCCGCGAGGATCATCCAGACGCGCTGGGAGTTGTTGATGACCGGGAGGCTCAACGTGAGACGCACGGGCGGCGGTTTGGGGGAGTCGTCGATGGTCAGGACCGTGGGTTCGGTCTGCCGGATCTGCGCCTTGTCGGGGAACAACGACGCGACGTGGCCGTCGGGTCCGACACCCAGCAACGTGATGTCGAAGCGCGGGGCCTCGTCGTCTGCCTGGGCGTGCTCGAGCAGGTCCGCGCGGTACGCGGCGGCAGCGGCCTCGACGTCGTCGAAGTCACCCACCGCACCGAACCGGTGCACGTTCTCGGGCGACAGTCCGATGTGGTCGAGCAGGTCGATGCCGGCCTGGGTGTCGTTGCGGTCGGCGTCGCCCGCCGGCACCCAGCGCTCGTCGGCCCACCAGATCGACACCTTCGACCAGTCGACGCTGTCGCGTGCCGGAGACGCGTTGATTGCCGCCAGCACCAACGTGCTGACGGAACCGCCACTCACGACGACCGACGCGTAGTTCTGCTCCTCGAGCACGTCGATGATCTTGGTGATGAAGCGGGCGGCCACGGATGCGCCCAGCGATTGTTTGTCGGGGTGGACCAGCACCCGGCGTTCGTTCGTCACGGTTCTCTTCTGCTCTAGTTGCTCTGGACGGGTTCGCCGAGTTGGCCGACCCCGTGTCTCACGACGTTCCCGAACAGGTCGTCGGGGTCGAGTCTACGGAGTTCCTCGGCCAGGCAGTCGCGCAGCGACCGGCGTGGCAGGGCGAGGTCATGGGTGGGCTGGCCGGGTTGCGTGAGGGTGGCGACGTCGTCGACGTCGCGCTCGAGCACGATGGACCCGGAGGCGCGCACGAGTCGGACGCCGTGGATGCCGCTCGAGCCGGTCGCCCTCGTCGCCAGCTCGGCGTCGACCGGCACCTGCAGTTGCAGACGCAGCCAGGCGGCGAGCAGCAGCGTCGACGGCGAGTCGGGGGCGCCGGACACTCCCACCTCGGTGACGGACTCGTACGGTGGCTGGTCGAGAACGGCGGCGAGCTGGGCACGCCACAACGTCAACCGCGTCCACGCGAAGTCGGTGTCACCCGGTGCGTAGCTGCGTGCGAGGTCGACGATCGACTGACGGGGGTTCGGCTGGCTCGCGGCGTCGGTGATGCGCCGTTGGGCGATGCGCCCCAGGGGGGACTCCGACACGACGCTCGGAGCGGTCTTGGGCCACCACGCCACGACCGGGGCGTCGGGCAGGAGCAGCCCGGTGACGAGCCCCTCCTCGTCGCTGGCGGTCTCGCCGTGGGCCCGCAGCAGGATGACCTCACTCGCACCGGCGTCACCGCCGACGCGGATCTGCGCGTCGAGCCTCCCGTCGACCTGGTCGGACTCCGACGCCGTGGACACGACGATGACCCGCATCGGGTGCTCACGCGAGGCGTCGTTGGCCGCCTCGATGGCTTCCTCCTCGTCACCGAGACTGGTGGAGATGATCAACGTGAGGACGCGTCCCAACGCGACCGCGCCTCCTTCTTCCCGGATCTTGACGAGCGTCTTCTGGACGCGGCTGATGGTGCTGTCGGGCAGGTCGACGATCACGGACGCCTCCAGGTGCGGCCGTCTCGGGCCATGAGCTCATCGGCGGAGGCGGGGCCCCAGGTGCCGGGTCGGTATTGTTCGGGCTGTCCCTGCGTGGCCCAGAACTCCTCGATGGGGTCGAGGATCTTCCACGAGAGCTCGACCTCCTCGTGACGGGGGAACAACGGCGGATCGCCGAGCAGCACGTCGAGGATCAGGCGTTCGTAGGCCTCGGGGCTGGCCTCGGTGAAGGCGTGCCCGTAACCGAAGTCCATCGTGACGTCGCGGACCTGGGTCCCGATGCCCGGCACCTTCGACCCGAAGCGGAGCGTCACGCCCTCGTCGGGCTGCACGCGGATCACGAGGGCGTTCTGTCCGAGGGAGGTCTGCGTCCCGAAGATGTTCTCGGGCACCTGCTTGAACACCACGGCGATCTCGGTCACCCGCCGGCCGAGGCGCTTGCCGGCCCGCAGGTAGAACGGGACACCGGCCCACCGCCGCGTGGCGATCTCGAGCTTGATGGCCGCGAAGGTCTCGGTCTGGCTCTCGGGGTCCATGCCCTCCTCGTCGAGGAACCCCCTGACCTTCTCGCCGCCTTGCCAGCCACCCGAGTACTGCCCCCGGGCCGTGCCCGTGGCGAGGTCGGCGGGCAGACGGACCGCCGAGAGGATCTTCTCCTTCTCGGCCCGGAGGTCGCGCGCCGCGAAGGTCACGGGCTCTTCCATGGCCGTGAGCGCGAGCAGCTGCAGGAGGTGGTTCTGGATGACGTCGCGAGCGGCGCCGATGCCGTCGTAGTACCCCGCACGACCGCCGACCCCGATGTCCTCGGCCATGGTGATCTGGACGTGGTCGACGTGGTTGGCGTTCCAGAGCGGTTCGTACATCTGGTTGGCGAACCGGAGGGTCAGCAGGTTCTGGACGGTCTCCTTGCCGAGGTAGTGGTCGATGCGGAAGACGCTGTCGGGCTCGAAGACGGTCTCGACCACGGCGTTGAGTTCGCGAGCGGTCGCGAGGTCGCTGCCGAAGGGCTTCTCGATGACGACGCGCCGCCAGGCCCCGTCCTTCTCCTCGGCGAGACCCGAGCTGCGCAGCTGCTCGGTCACCATGGGGAAGGCCTTGGGAGGGATCGAGAGGTAGAAGGCGTGGTTGCCCATCGTGCCGCGCTCACGGTCGAGCTCCTCGATGGTGTCCTTGAGGCGAGAGAAGGCCTCGGCGTCGTCGAACACGCCTTGCACGAAGCGGAAGCCCTCTTTGAGTTGCCGCCAGACGTCCTCGTCGAAGGGGGTGCGGGCGTGTTCCTTGACGGCCTGGTACACGACCTGCTCGAAGTCCTGGCCCTCGAACTCGCGGCGGGCGAAGCCGACGAGCGCGAACCCCGGCGGGAGCAGGCCACGGTTGGCGAGGTCGTACACGGCCGGCATGAGCTTCTTGCGCGAGAGGTCGCCCGTGACGCCGAAGATGATGAGGCCGCTCGGGCCCGCGATGCGGTTGAGGCGGCGGTCGGAGGGCAACCGGAGGGGGTTGGACTCCGGCGTGATCGGCACCGGTGGCATGGACTTCCGTTCTGTGGTTCGAGGTCGCCCACGACCGGCATCGCGTGCCGGGACGGGGCGTCCGGGGGCAAGGCGAAAGGGCCGGCGTCCCTGGGGACGCCGGCCCTCTCGGCTCAGCGGAGTGCGGCGGTGATGACGGGCAGCGCGGCGGCCACGTCGGTCACGGTCAGCGTGAGCACGGGGCGACCGTGCTCGGCCAGGACCTTCGCGTCGCCCGCGGCCTGCGCCTGGACCAGCTGCCCGAAGGTGAACGGGCTGTCCGGGATCTCGAGGTCGGTCTCGGGCACCTGCGTGATCTGCAGGAACACGCCGTTGGCCGGCCCGCCCTTGTGGTACTGGCCGGTCGAGTGCAGGAAGCGCGGGCCCCACCCGAAGGTGACGGGACGCTGCGTGCGCGCCGCCAGGAGGTCGCGGACCCCTTCGAGCTGCGGGTTCGCCACGCGGTCCACGTACGCCTGGATCGAGACGTAGCCGTCGTCGTCCAGGTGCGTCAGCAGGGCTGCCACGGCGGACTCGAGCGAGTCGCCCAGCTCGACGCCACCGACCTGACGGACCTCGACGCCCTCGGCCGTGAAGGCCGGGGGAGTCGGCTCGGGACGGTCGTCGAGCAGCGCGCGCGTGGCGACCTTGGCCGACTCGACGTCGGGCTGGTCGAACGGGTTGATGTCGAGCAGCCGCCCGGCGACCGCCACGGCGTACTCCCAGACCATGATCTGGCCGCCCAGCGAGCCCGAGATCTCGACCTCGCCCGGTGCGACCTCGCGGGTCTCGTCGGCGTTCGCGACGAGGCGGACGACCTGGACGTCGTGCAGGCCGGCCGAGATCTCGGGGGCGGACCCGTCGATCACGACGGGGAGCAGACCCCGGCCCTGCTTGCCCGTCGACTCGGCGATGAGCTGTTCGGCCCAGTCCGGGAACCCGACGATGTGCGTGCCGTCGGCGACGATCGCGATCTTGTCACGCAGCGGCTTCGTCCCCGCCAGGACGGCGCCGAGCACCAGCCCGGGGTTGTCGGCCCGGTCCTGGGCGAGCTCGACCGTGACGGCGTCCGCCTCGGCCAGCAGCTCGCGGATGTCGGCTCCCGCGAGGCCGGACGGCACGAGACCGAAGGCCGACAGGGCGGAGTAACGCCCGCCGATGTTGGGGTCGGCGTTGAAGACCCGGTAACCGGCCTCGCGTGCCTGGCCGTCGAGGGGCGACCCCGGGTCGGTCACGACGACGATGCGCTCGACGGGGTCGATGCCGGCGTCGGTGAACGCCTTCTCGAAGGTCTTGCGCTGGCTCGCCGTCTCTACCGTCGACCCCGACTTCGACGAGACGACCAGCACGGTGCGCTCGAGGCGGTCGGCGAGGGCCGTGAGCACCTGGCCGGGCTCGGTGGCGTCGAGCACGGTCAGCTCGACGCCGTAGGTGCGCGTGATGACCTCGGGTGCGAGCGACGACCCGCCCATGCCCGCGAGGACCACGTGGTCGACGCCCTTGGCCGCGAGCTCGTCGCGCAGGGCGTCGATCTCGTCGAGGAGCGGGGTCGAGACCACGACGGCCTCGGTCCAGCCGAGGCGCTTGGCCGACTCGTCCTCGGCCTCGGGGCCCCAGAGGCTGGGGTCCTGGGCCGTGATGCCCGACGCGACGAGGTCGCTCACCAGCTGGGGGACGACCGTCTCGATCGCCTGGGCCGCGTCGCCGCTGGCCGCGATGGTGATGGTCACTTGGCGACCTCGGCGGGCTTGGCGGCCTCGAGGGCTGCGGTCACCGTGTCGAGCAGTTCGTTCCACGAGACGATGAACTTCTCGACGCCCTCTTTCTCGAGGGTCTCGGTCACGTCGTCGTAGGACACGCCCTGTGCCGCGACCGCGTCCATGACCTCGTTGGCCGACGCGTAGGAGGCGCTGATGGTGTCGCCACGGATCTCACCGTGGTCGAAGGTCGCCTCGAGCGTCTTCTCGGGCATCGTGTTCACGACGTCCTGGGCGACCAGCTCGACGACGTACGTCGTGTCGAGGACGGCGGGGTCCTTGACGCCGGTGGAGGCCCAGAGCGGACGCTGCTTGTTGGCGCCCGCGGCGAGCAGACCCTTGGCGCGCTCGGTGTCGAACGCCTGCTGGTACACCTCGTAGGCGAGCTGGGCGTTGGCGACGCCCGCCTTGCCCTTGAGGGCCTTGGCCTCGTCGGTGCCGACCGCGTCCAGGCGCTTGTCGATCTCGGTGTCGACGCGCGACACGAAGAAGGACGCGACCGAGTGGATCTGCGTGACGTCGATGCCGGCGGCCTTGGCCTGCTCGAGACCGGTCAGGTACGCGTTGATGACCGCGCGGTACCGCTCGAGGCTGAAGATCAGGGTCACGTTGACGCTGATGCCCTGGGCGATCACGGCGGTGATGGCCTCGAGGCCCTCGACGGTCGCCGGGATCTTGATGAGTGCGTTGGGACGCCCGACCTTCGCGGCGAGCTTGACCGCCTGGTCGATGGTGCCCTGGGCGTCGTGCGCGAGACCCGGCTCGACCTCGATCGACACGCGGCCGTCGAAGCCACCCGTCGTGTCGTAGATCTCGCGGAAGATGTCGCTGGCGCGCGTCACGTCGTCGGTGGTGATCTCGAAGACGGCGTCGGTGACGCTGACGCCGGTCTTCGCGAGCAGGGCCACCTGGTCGTCGTAGGCCTCGCCCTTGGCGAGGGCCGAGGCGAAGATCGTGGGGTTGGTGGTGACCCCGACGACGTTGCGCTCGGCGATCAGCTTCTGCAGCCCGCCGGCGTTGATGCGCTCACGCGAGAGGTCGTCGAGCCAGATGCTGACGCCCGCGGCGGAGAGCTGTGCGGTGTTCGAATCGGTCATGGTGTCTTCTCTTCTTCCTGTCGACGCTCAGAGAGCGGCGATCGAGTCCTTGGCGGCGGCGACGGCGGCTTCGGTCGTCATGCCGAACTGCTTGAACAGCGTCTTGTAGTCGGCCGACGCACCGAAGTGCTCGATCGACACGCTGCGACCGGCGTCGCCGACGATGCCGCGCCACGGCATGGCCACGCCGGCCTCGATCGAGACGCGGGCCTTGACGGCGGCCGGCAGGACCGCCTCCTTGTACTCGTCGCTCTGCTCGTCGAACCACTCGATGCTGGGTGCCGAGACGACGCGGGCGTTGATGCCCTCGCCGCGCAGGACCTCGCGGGCCTCGACGGCGATCTGCACCTCGGAGCCGGTCGCGACGAAGATCACGTCGGGCGTGCCGCCCGGTGCCTCGGCCAGGACGTAGGCGCCCTTGGCGACGTTCTTCGCCGACGCGAACGTGTCGCCCTCGGCGTCGCCGGTGCCACGCTCGAAGACGGGCAGGTTCTGACGGCTGAGCGCGATGCCGGCGGGGCCGTGGTGGCGTTCGAGGATCGTCGCCCAGGCCCAGGCGGTCTCGTTGGCGTCCGCGGGGCGGACGACGTCGAGGTCGGGGATGGCCCGCAGCGAGGCGAGCTGCTCGATCGGCTGGTGGGTCGGACCGTCCTCGCCGAGGGCCACGGAGTCGTGGGTCCAGACGTAGATCGCGGGCGACTTCATCAGCGCGGCGAGGCGGACCGCCGGGCGCATGTAGTCGCTGAAGATCAGGAAGGTGCCGCCGAAGGGGCGCGTGTTGCCGTGCAGGGTGATGCCGTTGAGGATGGCGCCCATGGCGTGCTCGCGGATGCCGAAGTGCAGCACGCGACCGTAGGGGTCGCCGCTCCACTCGTCCGTCGACCACTCGGTCGGCACGAACGACTTCGAACCCGTGATGGTGGTCAGGTTGGACTCGGCCAGGTCGGCCGAACCGCCCCAGAGCTCGGGGACGACGCCGGCGAGGGCGTTGATGACCTTGCCCGAGGCCGCGCGGGTCGAGACGTCCTTGCCTGCCTCGAAGACGGGCAGGGCCTCCTCGATGCCCTCGGGCAGCTCGTTCGCGAGGATGCGGTCGAGCAGGACCTTCTTGTCGGGGTTGGCCGTCGCCCAGGCGGCGAGCTTCTCGTCCCACTCGGCGTGCTGGGCCTGGCCGCGTTCGACGGCCTTGCGCGTGTGCTCGAGCACGGCGGGGTCGACGTCGAAGGACTTCTCGGGGTCGAACCCGAGGACCGACTTGAGACCCGCGACCTCGTCGGCGCCGAGCGCCGAGCCGTGGATCTTGCCGGAGTTCTGCTTCTTCGGCGACGGCCAGCCGATGATCGTCTTGAGGATGATCAGCGAGGGCTTGTCGGTGACGCCCTTGGCCTTCTCGATGGCGTCGTTCAGCTCGGCGACGTCCTCGACGTACTCGCCGGTCTTCTTCCAGTCGACGACCTGGACGTCCCAGTCGTAGGACTCGAAGCGCTTCTGGACGTCCTCGGTGAAGGCGATGTTCGTGTCGTCCTCGATCGAGATCTGGTTCGAGTCGTAGATCGCGACGAGGTTGCCGAGCTTCTGGTGGCCGGCCAGCGAGGCAGCCTCGCTCGTGACGCCCTCCTGCATGTCGCCGTCACCGGCGATGACGTAGACGAAGTGGTCGAAGGGGCTCGTCCCGGGGGCGGCCTCGGGGTCGAACAGGCCGCGCTCGAAGCGGGCCGCGTAGGCGAAGCCGACCGAGCTGGCGAAGCCCTGGCCCAGCGGACCGGTGGTGATCTCGATGCCGTCGGTGTGGCCGTACTCGGGGTGGCCGGGGGTCTTTGAACCCCAGGTGCGCAGGGCCTCGAGGTCGTCGAGCTCGAGACCGTAGCCACCCAGGTAGAACTGGATGTACTGCGTCAGCGAGCTGTGGCCGACCGACAGGATGAACCGGTCGCGACCGATCCAGGTGCTGTCGCTCGGGTCACGACGCATGACCTTCTGGAAGAGCAGGTACGCGGCGGGCGCCAGGCTCATCGCGGTGCCGGGGTGGCCGTTGCCGACCTTCTCCACCGCGTCGGCCGCGAGGACGCGGACCGTGTCTACTGCTTTGTTGTCAATGGATTCCCATTGCAGATCTGCCACTGGAAGTTGACCCTTCTTGATGCGAACTGCGCGGGGTCGATTCGCTCCCGCGCTGACGTGCGCCTGCCGAGACGTCGTCGGCTGGGTCGCACACACGCTGGGGGCGGTGATCAGGACGGTTCGTCCGGTGATTCGGGGACCGAGAGGGCGTGCGACTGGCAAGCTCCTGCAAGTATAGGGACGAACCCCCCGTGGCCGTCCGCATCCCGCGGTGGGTTCGCCGTCAGCGTCGACGTTCATCGCCTAGACTTCCTGGGCAAACCGTTCGTCTCGTTAGAGGACTCATGACCGCAGCCGTTGACATCCGCCCCGACACGTCACCCCGGGGCTTCCGTCGCAAGGCTCGAGCGTACGTCGCCCTCACGAAACCCCGTGTGATGGAGCTCCTGCTCGTCACCACGGCCCCGACGATGTTCCTGGCCCAGGGGGGAGTCCCGAACCTCTGGCTGGTCGCCGCCACGCTGATCGGCGGTGCCCTGAGCGCCGGTTCGGCGTCGGCGTTCAACTGCTACATCGACCGTGACATCGACCGCATCATGAAGCGGACCCAGGGGCGCCCCCTCGTCACGGGTGACGTCAGCGACCGCGAGGCGCTGGTCTTCTCGTACGTGGTGGGCGTCGCCTCCATCGTCTGGCTCGCCCTGACGGTCAACCTGTTGTCGGCGGCCCTCTCGCTCGGGGCCATCCTGTTCTACGTCGTGGTCTACACGCTCTGGCTCAAGCGCCGCACCCCCCAGAACATCGTCTGGGGCGGCATCGCGGGCTGCATGCCCGTGCTCATCGGGTGGGCGGCCGTCACCGGCGACCTCTCGTGGTCCGCCGTCATCCTGTTCATGGTGATCTTCCTCTGGACGCCTCCGCACTACTGGCCGCTCTCGATGAAGTACCGCGACGACTACGCCGCCGCCGACGTCCCCATGCTCGCCGTCGTGCGGGGTCGCTCCATCGTCGGCCTGCAGGTCGTCCTCTACGCCTGGGCAACCGTGGCGTGCTCCCTGATCCTCGTGCCCGTCGCCGGCATGGGGGCGCTCTACACCGTGGTCGCCCTCGCCAGCGGCGCCTGGTTCCTCTGGGAGTCCCACCGCCTGTACAGCCGTGCCATCCAACACGTCTCCGAGGTGCGTCCGATGCGGGTCTTCCACAGCTCGATCACGTACCTCACGTTGCTCTTCGTCGCCGTCGGCGTCGACCCGCTGCTGCCCTTCTGATCGATGGGCACGATCGCGTGGTCGGTCCGTCCGGCGCGCCCGGACGACCTCGACGTGTTGTCCGACCTCAAGCTCCGGGTGCTGAGGCCCGAGTTCGAGCGGCTCGGCATCTGGGACCCGCCCCGTCACCGGGCGCGCTTCGTGCGTGAGTTCGACGCTGACGAGACGCGCGTCGTCGAAGGCGACCGGCGCCTCCTGGGGTGCATCGCCCTGCACCCCGAGGCCGACACGACCTGGCTGAGACACTTCTACCTGGCCGAGGAGGC
Organism: Frigoribacterium sp. PvP054; assembly: GCF_040547465.1. Taxonomy (NCBI): domain Bacteria; kingdom Bacillati; phylum Actinomycetota; class Actinomycetes; order Micrococcales; family Microbacteriaceae; genus Frigoribacterium; species Frigoribacterium sp. PvP054. The sequence goes on along the minus strand of NZ_JBEPPU010000004.1, from coordinate 109,760 downwards.
GCGAGGTCGCGGGATCGGGACGACCCTGCTCTCCGAGGCGATCGCGTCGGTCACCCCGGGGTCGATCACGCTCGACGTGCTGACGGGCAGCCGTGCCGTGTCGCTCTACGAACGCAGCGGCTTCGTCGAGATCGCCCGCGACCCCGTCGACACGGTCATGCGCCGCACGTAGCCGCCCATGGGGCGGACACGGGCCGGACGGGCCCGACGGTCAGGCTCGGACGGCCGCGGCCTCGACGATGGGCTCGACCTCGTCGGGGGCCTGGTCGTTGCGCAGGGACAGCACGACGGCGGTCGTCGCGGCCACGAGCAGTGCGGCGAGCACCATGTGCGTTCCGACCAGGAGGGGAGGCAACCCCGTGCGGGCCTGCGTGATGCCGACGGCGATCTGCACGAGCTCGACGGCGAGCAGCGCGACGGGGAAGCGGCGGGGGAGACCTGCCGCCACCGTCCAGGCGACCACGGCGACGGTCAGCGCCAGGGTGGCGTAGGCCGGCCAGCTGTGGACGTGGTCCATGATCGCGGGGTCGAGGCCGTTGCGCGGGGTGGCCGCGTCGCCCGCGTGCGGGCCGGAGCCGGTGGTGAGCACGCCCACGACGACGGTGACGCCCACGACCGCGGCGAGGACGTGCACCAGGCGTGCGTAGCCGGGCGGGGTCGCGGCGTGGTGACCGCGGGGCCCCCGGTGCACACGCCAGAGGAGCGTCGTCGTGAGGCCGACGAGGACGATCGAGACGACGAAGTGGGCACCGACGATGTAGGGGTTGAGCCCCGTCAGGACGGTGATGCCGCCGAGCACGGCCTGGAACGGGATGCTCAGGCCCTGCAACAGGGTGAGCCAGAAGAAGTCGCGCCGGACCTTCCGTTGGCGCAGGACGAAGAGGAAGGCGAGGATCACCACCAGGGTGAGCACGAAGGTGAGCAGACGGTTGCCGAACTCGATGGCACCGTGGATGCCCATCTCGGGCGTGCTGACGAACGAGTCCGTCGTGCAGCGGGGCCAGGTGGGGCAGCCGAGGCCTGAGCCGGTGAGCCGGACGGCGCCGCCGGTGCCGATGAGCAACACCTGGCAGACGAACGACGCCCAGGCGATGAACCGGACCCGACGGTCGACCGTCGTGGGCAACCACGACCAGGCTCGGGTCAGGACTCCGGTGGTGCCCACCTGTGCGTTGCTCACGACTTGCTGCCTTTCGTCACTTTCGGCGGTCTGCCCTGTAGAATCGACGGGTTCAGGAACACGACCCGGCAGGGTGTCGACGGAGACATCCGAAGACCGCGAGATCCGCAGAAGCGGTACGCGGCCCTCACCACCAGTCTAAGCAGCGCGACCTGGCGTCTCGATCACCTCGGGCGTCGGCGAACGAGGCGGAGGCCACCGACGTGTTCGACTCGCACCGCGAGCAGCTGGGCCGCTCCACCACCCGGGGAATGCCGTTCGGCCCACCCGTGTTCGGTCCGGCAGAGAAAGAGGTAGTCATGTCAGACGTGTTGATCGATCGACCCGAGCTCGAGAGCCTGGGGCAGTACGAGTTCGGCTGGTCCGACTCCGACACCGCGGGCGCCTCGGCGCGCCGGGGGGTGTCACCCGAGGTCGTCACCGACATCTCGAACCTGAAGAGCGAACCCGAGTGGATGCTCAAGAACCGTCTCAAGGGCCTGGCGCTCTTCGAGCGCAAGCCGATGCCGACGTGGGGTGCCGACCTCTCGGGCATCGACTTCGACAACATCAAGTACTTCGTCCGGTCGACCGAGAAGCAGGCGACGACCTGGGACGAGCTGCCGGACGACATCAAGAACACGTACGAGAAGCTCGGCATCCCCGAGGCGGAGCGCAACCGTCTCGTGGCCGGCGTCGCCGCCCAGTACGAGTCCGAGGTGGTCTACCACCAGATCCGCGAGGACCTCGAGCAGCAGGGTGTCATCTTCATGGACACCGACACGGCGCTGCGCGAGCACCCCGAGATCTTCCAGGAGTACTTCGGAACGGTCATCCCGGCCGGCGACAACAAGTTCGCCGCCCTCAACACGGCCGTCTGGTCGGGCGGGTCGTTCGTCTACGTGCCCAAGGGCGTCCACGTCGAGATCCCCCTGCAGGCCTACTTCCGCATCAACACCGAGAACATGGGCCAGTTCGAGCGCACGCTGATCATCGCCGACGAGGGCAGCTACGTGCACTACATCGAGGGCTGCACGGCGCCGATCTACAAGTCGGACTCGCTCCACTCGGCCGTGGTCGAGATCATCGTGAAGAAGAACGCTCGCGTCCGCTACACGACGATCCAGAACTGGTCGAACAACGTCTACAACCTCGTCACGAAGCGGGCCATCGCCCACGAGGGCGCCACCATGGAGTGGATCGACGGCAACATCGGCTCGAAGGTGACGATGAAGTACCCGTCGATCTACCTGGTGGGCGAGCACGCCAAGGGTGAGACCCTGTCCGTCGCCTTCGCGGGCCCGGGTCAGCACCAGGACGCCGGCGCGAAGATGGTCCACATGGCGCCGTACACGACGTCGTCGATCGTCTCGAAGTCCATCGCCCGCGGAGGCGGTCGAGCGGGCTACCGCGGCGAGGTCCGCGTCGACGAGGCCGCACACCACGCGGCCAACACGGTCCGCTGCGACGCCCTGCTCGTCGACACGATCTCGCGCTCCGACACGTACCCCGCGATCGACATCCGCGTCGACGACGTCCAGCTCGGTCACGAGGCGACGGTGTCCCGGGTCAGCGAGGAGCAGCTCTTCTACCTCATGTCGCGGGGCATGGCCGAGGACGAGGCCATGGCCATGATCGTGCGTGGCTTCATCGAGCCCATCGCCCGCGAGCTCCCGATGGAGTACGCGCTCGAACTCAACAAGCTCATCGAGATGAGCATGGAAGGATCAGTCGGCTAGATGTCCGCCGCAGCACCCACCACCACACCAGAGTCCACCACCACCCCGGGCGTCCAGCACGGAGCAGGGGCCCACAGCGACGGCGGCTGGGGGCTCGTGCCCGTCCAGACTCGGTCCGAGCGTTTCACCTCGACCGACCCCGCGGCGTTCCCCGACGTCACCGGTCGCGAGGTCGACTGGAAGCTGAGCCCCGTGGCGCGCCTCCGTGCCCTCATCGACGGCGACCTCGACGGTTCGCCCTACGCCTACCTGGCTCGCGAGACCCCCGGTGCGACCGTCGAGTGGATCGACCGTGCCGACCCCCGCGTCGGCACGGCGGGCACGCCGGAGGACAAGGCGGCCGCCAACGCATGGTCGAGTGCCGAGAAGGTCCTCTCCGTCACCCTGGACGGCGACGAGCCCTCGGCGATCACGATCGGCCGGTCGAGCCTCGACCGCGAACCCCGCGCGGGTCACACGCTGATCCACGCCAAGGCGAACAGCCAGGCCATGGTCGTGCTCCGCAACACCGGGGCGGCGCACCTCGTCGAGAACGTCGAGATCGTCGTCGACGAGGGAGCCCACCTCACCGTCGTGACCTTGCAGGAATGGGACGACGACGCCGTCCACCTCGCGAGCCACCACGCACGCATCGGGCGCGACGCCCAGCTCAAGCACTTCGTCGTCAGCCTCGGAGGCTCGGTCGTCCGGGTGAACCCGTCGGCCCACCTGGCCGAGCAAGGGGCGGACGCCGAGCTCTACGGCGTGTACTTCGCCGACGCCGGCCAGCACCTCGAGCAACAGGTGTACGTCCACCACGACGCTCCGAAGACCCGCAGCCGCGTCAACTACAAGGGCGCACTGCAGGGTGCCGGTGCCCGCACCGTGTGGATCGGCGACGTCCTGATCGCTCGCACCGCCCCCGGGACCGACAGCTACGAGCAGAACCGCAACCTCGTCCTCAGCGAGGGCACGCGAGCCGACTCGATCCCGAACCTCGAGATCGAGACCGGCGACATCGAGGGTGCCGGTCACGCCAGCGCCACCGGTCGCTTCGACGACGAGCACCTCTTCTACCTGCAGTCCCGGGGCATCTCCGAGCACGAGGCACGCCGTCTCGTGGTGCTCGGCTTCCTCGTCGAGGTCATCCAGAAGATCGGCGACGCCGACCTTCAGACCCGCCTGGTGGACGCCATCGAGGCCGAACTGGCCGCGGGCGAGGCCACGTCGATCGAGACGGTCGCCTGATGGCCATCAAGGTCTGCGGCGTCGACGACGTCAGCCCGGCCCAGGCCCTGCGGGTCGTCGTCGACGGCGTCGCGATCGCCGTCGTGAAGGACAGCGCCGGCACCATCCACGCGATCGGCGACACCTGCACCCACGGCGACATCTCGCTCTCCGAGGGCTTCGTCGAGGACGACACGCTCGAGTGCTGGGCCCACGGCTCGAAGTTCGAGCTCACCACCGGCAAGCCGCTCACGCTGCCCGCCTACGAACCCGTACCGGTCTTCTCGGTCTCCGTCATCGACGGCGAGGTGTACGTCGACACCGCCTCGACCGTCACCGGCGCCGCACAGTAAAGGAACAGAACGCATGTCCACTCTCGAGATCCGCGACCTCAAGGTCAGCATCGACACCGACCAGGGCCCGAAGCCCATCCTCAAGGGCGTCGACCTCACCATCAACGAGGGCGAGATCCACGCCGTCATGGGCCCCAACGGCTCGGGCAAGTCCACCCTCGCCTACACGATCGCCGGCCACCCGCGCTACAACGTCGACGGCGGCTCCATCCTCCTCGACGGCCGCGAGGTGCTCGAGATGAGCGTCGACGAGCGCGCCAAGGCCGGCCTCTTCCTCGCCATGCAGTACCCCGTCGAGATCCCGGGCGTCACCGTCTCGAACTTCCTGCGGACCGCCAAGACCGCCCTCGACGGTGAGGCCCCCGCCATCCGTGGCTGGATCAAGGACCTCCGTGAGTCGATGAGCGCCCTCAAGATGGACTCGGCGTTCGCCGAGCGCAACGTCAACGAGGGGTTCTCGGGTGGCGAGAAGAAGCGCCACGAGATCATGCAGCTCGAGTTGCTCAAGCCGAAGTTCGCCGTCCTCGACGAGACCGACTCGGGCCTCGACGTCGACGCGCTCAAGATCGTGTCCGAGGGTGTCAACCGCGCCAAGGCCAACACGGGCCTGGGGCTGCTGCTCATCACGCACTACACGCGCATCCTGCGCTACATCAAGCCCGACTTCGTGCACGTCTTCGTCGACGGCCACGTCGCCGACGAGGGGGGTCCCGAGCTGGCCGACCGTCTCGAGAACGAGGGTTACGACCGGTACGTGACGGCAGCCGCCGCCGAGGCCGCCGCGACCACGGCGGTCTGACCGTGGCCGTCGCGCTGAGTCCCGAGAAGTTCGACCAGACGATCGAGGCCCTGAAAGAGGTCGTCGACCCCGAACTGGGCGTCAACATCGTCGACCTCGGTCTCATCTACGACCTGGCGATGGACGAAGAACACGAGAACGCGCTCATCATCAGCATGACGTTGACGAGTGCCGGGTGCCCGTTGACCGACGTGATCGAGGGCGACACGGCCAACGCCCTCGACGGCGTGGTCGACGCGTTCCGCATCAACTGGGTGTGGATGCCGCCGTGGGGCCCCGACCGCATCACGGACGACGGCCGTGACATGATGCGGGCCATCGGGTTCTCCATCTGACCCCGCCCGCCCCGACGACGAAGCCCCGCCCCTCGCGAGAGGGGCGGGGCTTCGTCGTGTCGACGGCAGGAGGCGCTAGTCGCCGATGCGCTTCAGCGCGCGCCAGGCGAGGGGCAGGGCCGCCGCCGCGATGAGCCACTTGGCGATGCCGCCCACGACGAACGGGTAGAGACCCGCCGCCAGGACGCTCGACGGGTCGTTCGGCAGGCCGAGGGAGCCGAGCACGACGGCCAGGTAGGGCAGTCCGACGGCGAAGGGGATCAGGCTCGCCAGGAAGAAGGCGACGGCGGAGCGGCCCCACTTCTTGTCCCAGTCGCGTTCGGACAGCCACCCCACGGCCGCGGCGGCGACGACGAAGCCGATGACGAAGCCGAAGCTCGGCTTGAGGACGCTGAGCGGACCACCCGAGAACTCTGCGAAGATCGGCAGACCCGCGACTCCGAGGACGAGGTAGGCGGCGAGCGAGAGCGCACCGCGCCGGGCCCCGAGCGACGCTCCGACGAGCATGACGCCGAGGGTCTGACCCGTGACGGGCACCGGCCAGAGGGGGATCTGGACCTGCGCGAGGGCCGACACGACGGCCACGCCACCGAGCACGAGGGCCACGTCCGTGGCTGCGCCCCGGGCCACCAGACGGTCGGCGAGGACCGGCCGTGAGGTCGATGCGGCGGTGTTCGTCATGGGGACTCCTAGAATGGGTGGGTTGATCGGCCGAGCGGCTGGTCGGCAGCGCAGTGCTGCGACCCTCTCCACACGACGTCCCCATCCTATGGGCGGCCCTCCTCCGGGTCCCGTTGTGGACTCCTCACCAATCGATTGGACATCTGCTGTGCTCTCCGTGCACGATCTCGAGATCCGCGTCGGCGCGCGCCTCCTCATGGCCGACGTCTCGTTCCGGGTCGACCGGGGCGACAAGATCGGCCTCGTCGGCCGCAACGGCGCCGGCAAGACGACCATGACCAAGACGCTGGCGGGCGAGACCCTCCCGACCGGCGGCAAGATCGAGCGGTCGGGCGAGATCGGCTACCTCCCGCAGGACCCACGCAGCGGCAACCCCGAAGACCTCGCCCGCACGCGCATCCTCGACGCCCGGGGGCTCGGGCAGCTGCTGCTCGGCATCCAGGAGGCCACCCTCGCGATGGGCGATCCCGACGCGGACGTCGCGGCCCGGGCCATGAAACGCTACGGCGACCTCGACGATCGCTTCAACGCCCTCGGCGGGTACGCGGCCGAGGCCGAGGCCGCGTCCATCGCCAGCAACCTGAGCCTGCCCGACCGCATCCTCGACCAGCCCCTCTCGACGCTCTCGGGTGGTCAGCGTCGACGGATCGAGCTGGCGCGCATCCTGTTCTCGGCGGCCGACACGATGATCCTCGACGAGCCGACGAACCACCTCGACGCCGACTCGGTCGTGTGGCTGCGCGAGTACCTCAAGACGTACCAGGGCGGCGTCATCGTGATCAGTCACGACATCGAACTCGTCGAAGAAGTGGTGAACCGCGTCTTCTACCTCGACGCGAACCGCCAGGCCATCGACGTCTACAACATGGGCTGGCGCAACTACCAACGCCAACGTGCCGCCGACGAGGAGCGCCGCAAGAAAGAGCGCTCGAACGCCGAGAAGCAGGCCTCGGCCCTGCAGAAGCAGGCTGCCCGCTTCGGGGCCAAGGCCTCCAAGGCCGCCGCGGCACACCAGATGGTGGCCCGTGCCGAGAAGTTGCTGTCGGGCCTCGACGAGGTGCGCGCGGTGGACCGCGTGGCGAAGCTGCGCTTCCCGACCCCGGTCGCCTGCGGCAAGACGCCGCTCATGGCGTCGAACCTCTCGAAGAGCTACGGCTCGCTCGAGATCTTCACGGCCGTGGACCTGGCCATCGACCGGGGGTCGAAGGTCGTCATCCTCGGCCTGAACGGTGCCGGCAAGACGACGCTGCTCCGCATCCTGGCCGGCGTCGACGCTCCCGACACGGGGCAGCTCGAACCGGGCCACGGCCTCCGGGTCGGCTACTACGCGCAGGAGCACGAGACGATCGACGTCAAGCGCAGCGTGCTCGAGAACATGGTGTCGTCCTCGCCGAACATCACCGAGATGGAGGCGCGGCGCGTGTTGGGGTCGTTCCTGTTCACGGGCGACGACTCGGCCAAACCCGCCGGCGTGCTGTCGGGGGGCGAGAAGACCCGGCTCGCCCTGGCGATGATCGTCGTCTCGGGCGCCAACGTGCTGCTGCTCGACGAGCCCACGAACAACCTCGACCCGGCCAGCCGCCTCGAGATCCTCGACGCCCTCAGCAACTACGAGGGTGCCGTCGTCCTCGTCAGCCACGACGAGGGAGCGGTCGAGGCGCTGAACCCCGAGCGCGTGTTGATCATGCCCGAGGGCACCGAGGACCACTGGACGCCGGACTACTCCGACCTGATCAACCTGGCCTGATCACCCCCGCGCCGATCGGGCTGGCCCGGCCCGGTCGGAGACGGGCTCAGCGGTGGACGCCGTCGAGGATCTCGTCCTCGACGTCGTTGTCGTGGCGGGGCCGTGCCTCGCGACGGCGCTGCCGTTCGGCCTCACGCTCGACGAGTTCGTCGTCGTCGGCGTTCTGGTTGCGGTACTCCTGCCGGAAGACGTAGAACAAGAACCCGAACGCCCCCACGGCGAACATCAGCCACTGCACGAAGTACGACAGGTTGAGTCCGGTGTCGACCTCGGGCTTCGACGACGGCACCGGTGCCGTCGAGGGCGCGGGGGTCTCGCTGACGATCAGCCCGTAGGCAGCGGAGTAGATCGGCTGCCCGACCCGAGACTCGACCTCGCTCAGCTGGATCGTCGCGATCTGGTTCGTGCCCGGCACGCCGGTGCGGTCGCCCACGGCGGGCTCGCCCGGCTTCAGGCGGGCCACGACCGTGACCTCGCCCGACGGAGGCGCGGGAACGACGTCGGGGGAGTCCTGGGCGTTCCCGGTCGGCACCCAGCCACGGTCCACGACGAACACGTCGCCCTGCGTGGTGCGGAAGGGCACGAGGACCTCGAACCCCGGCTGGCCGTTCAGGGGCCGGTTGCGCACCAGCAGCTCGTCGTCGGCGAGGTAGCGGCCGGTCATCTCGACCGGCTGCCATTCTCGGGCGGGGTCGTACGAGGACAGCTGGGGCAGGGCCTGCGCCAGCGGGATCGGCTCGGCGTCGTAGGTCTGCTCGAGCTGGTGGACGACCGCGAGCTTCTCGTCGTGGCGGGTCCACTGCCAGTGGGCGAGGAACACGCAGATCACGGCGAAGACGATCGCCACCCCGAGGTAACCCAGCCAGCGTCGGGAGAGGGCGAAGCCGATGTTCGTCACCGCGCCTCCGTTCCGACCCGCTCGACCTGTTCCGACACCCCCGTCACGACGACCGGGAAGTCGCGCGCCTCGAGGAACTCGCGCAGGAAGTCCACGTGCTCGTCGCACGCGGACCACACCTTGACCCGGTCGATGCCGTGGATCTTGGGATTGCGCCAGTGCACATTATGCCGCGCCTCGGCTCGACACGAGGCGCGTGAGCACTGCACGCCTACGGGGTCGAGGCCGAGCATCAGGCGCTCTTCCGGTCGGTGTCCGCCTCGCCGGGAGCCCCACCGGGCGACGCGTCGGGCACGTCGTCACCGGCCGGGGCGGGGCCGGTCGGCCCCGTGTCGCCGTCGACCACGGTGGGACGGAAGGGAGCCTGCGGCTCGCGGTACACCTCGATGCCCCCCGGGCTCTCGACGGCGTCGCCCGCCTCGTGGCCGACGTTGGCGAACACGACGGCGACGTAGGGGATGACGATCGCACCGACGATCGGCAGCAGCGTCCACCACCCCAGGGGGAACACGAAGCACAGGGCGATGCAGACCAGCCTGATGGCCATCGCGACCAGGTACTTGACCATGCGCGAGTGGCGGTCGTCGGTGGGGGAGGGCGGGAGGGACGTGATCGTGTTCGAGGCCTTCACGGGGCACACCTCGATGTCGGGAGGAGGGCGGATGCACCACGGACGGGTGCCGGATCGGTCTCGGGGAGCAGAGGCGCCCGGGGACCGCCTCGATCCTAAGACCCGGGTCCGACAGTAGGCTGGTCGGCGGCCTGCCGATCACAGGTTCGCCGTCCCCGCCGCCGTCCCGAACGGCGACCGTCGAGATCGCACACGAGGAGACCACCATGACCACGCCCCGCACCGTCCTCGTCACGGGTGGCAACCGAGGCATCGGCTTCGCCATCGCCGAGGAGTTCGTCGCCCAGGGCCACCGCGTCGCCGTCACGGCCCGGAGCGGCCAGGGGCCGGAGGGCACGCTGACCGTGGTCGCCGACGTCACGGACGCGGCCTCGATCGACGCGGCCTTCACGACCGTCGAGGCCGAGCTCGGCCCGGTCGAGGTCGTCGTCGCGAACGCCGGCATCACCAAGGACGGCCTGCTCATGCGCATGACCGAGGACGACTTCACGTCGGTCGTCGACACGAACCTGGGCGGGGCCTTCCGCGTCGTCAAACGCGCCTCCAAGGGCATGCTCAAGGCCCGCTTCGGCCGCATCGTGCTCGTCTCGAGCGTGGTCGGCCTCTACGGCGGACCGGGCCAGGCGAACTACGCCGCGTCGAAGGCCGGCCTCGTCGGCTTCGCCCGGTCGCTCACCCGCGAGCTCGGCGGTCGGGGCATCACCGCCAACGTCGTCGCCCCCGGGTTCGTCGAGACCGACATGACGGCGGTGCTGCCCGAGGACCAGCAGGCCGAGTACAAGAAGAGCATCCCGGCCGGCCGCTACGGTACGGCCTCCGAGGTCGCGAAGGCCATCGCGTGGCTCGCCGGCGACGACGCCGGCTACGTCTCGGGTGCCGTCGTCCCCGTCGACGGCGGCCTCGGCATGGGCCACTAGGCCCGCAGGGTCCAGGAGGCGCGGGTCGCCGACGACGTCGGCCCGCGTCGACGGGGGATCAGCCCCGCAACCCGAGCAGGGGCAGCACCTGTGACAGGTCGTTCGTCCCGACGACCACGTCGGCCCGCCGGCGGACGGTCGGCTTGGCGTTGAACGCCACCGAGAGCGCGGCGACGGCCATCATCTCGAGGTCGTTGGCCCCGTCGCCGACCGCGACCGTGTGCGCGAGGTCGACCCGCGCCTCCTCGGCCCACCCCCGGAGGGAGTCCGCCTTCGCCCGTGCGTCGACCACCGGGCCCGCGACGCGCCCGGTCAGGCGGCCGTCGTGCAGCTCGAGCCGGTTCGCCCGGCGGAAGTCCAGGCCGAGGTCGTCGGCCAGGGGGTCGAGCGTCTCGTGGAACCCGCCCGACACGACGCCGACGAGGCCGCCGGCGGCGTGCACGCCGTCGACGAGGTCGCGGACGCCGCGGGTCGGGGTGAGGCGCGACCGCACGTCGTCGAAGACCGACGCGGGCAAGCCCTCGAGGGTCGCCACGCGTTCGGCGAGGCTCGTCGCGAAGTCGAGCTCACCGGCCATGGCCCTCGACGTGATGTCGGCGACCCGCTCGCGGGAGCCCGCGGCGTCGGCCAGCAACTCGATCACCTCGTCCTCGATCAGGGTGGAGTCGACGTCGAGGACGATGAGGAAACGCGGCACGCCGACAGCCTAGGGCCGCCGACGCACCGCGTCGCCCGTGTGACGCCGGGCTGCTACTGGTCGACCCGGACGCCCTTGCCGACCACCGTGATGCCCGACGGCGTCACCGTGAAGCCGCGGGCCCGGTCCGCCTCGGGGTCGACGCCGACGGACGCACCCGCCGCGATGACGACGTCCTTGTCGAGGATCGCCCGGTTGACGACGGCGTTCGGTCCGACGTGGGCCCGCTCGAAGACGACCGAGTCGACGACTCGCGAACCGCTGTCGAGGGTGCACCAGGGGCCCAGCACGCTGCGCTCGACGTGCGCGCCCGAGAGCAGCGAACCGAGCGACACGATCGAGTCGATGGTCGTGCCGAGGTTGCCGTGACCGTCGCGCACGAACTTCGCCGGCGGCGAGTTGAGCTGCTGGCTGAAGATCGGCCAGTCGGTGTTGTAGAGGTTGAAGATCGGCAGCGCCGAGATGAGGTCGCGGTGCGCGTCGTAGAACGAGTCGATGGTGCCGACGTCGCGCCAGTAGTAACGGTCGCGCTCGGTCGAACCGGGGACCTCGTTGCGGTTGAGGTCGTAGACGGCCGCGTCGCCGCGCGAGACGAAGTCGGGGACGATGTCGCCGCCCATGTCGTGGTCGGAGTCGGGCTTCTCGCCGTCCCGCAGCACGGCGTCGATGAGGACGTCGGCGTCGAACACGTAGTTGCCCATCGAGGCGAGGATCTCGTCGGGGGAGTCCGGGAGGCCCGTCGCGTCCTTGGGCTTCTCGAGGAAGCGCCCGATGCGGGTCGGGTCGTCGGAGTCGACCTCGATCACGCCGAACTGGTCGGCGAGCGAGATGGGTTGACGGATCGCGGCCACCGTGACCCCCGCGCCCGAGGCGATGTGCGCCTCGATCATCTGCGAGAAGTCCATGCGGTAGACGTGGTCGGCGCCCACGACCACGACGATGTCGGGCTTCTCGTCACGCAGCAGGTTGAGGCTCTGCAGGATGGCGTCGGCGCTGCCGGCGAACCACCGCTTGCCGAGCCGCTGCTGGGCCGGGACCGAGGCGACGTACGCGCCCAGGAGGCCCTCGATGCTCCAGGTCTGCGACACGTGCCGGTCGAGGCTGTGCGACTTGTACTGGGTCAGGACGACGATCTGGCGGAGACCCGAGTTGATCAGGTTCGACAGGGCGAAGTCGATGAGACGGTAGTTGCCACCGAACGGGACTGCGGGCTTCGCGCGGTCCGCGGTCAGGGGCATCAGGCGTTTGCCCTCGCCACCAGCCAGGACGATGCCGAAGATCTTCTTTGATGCCATGGGGCCAGAATGGCACGATTCGGGCCCGCACGACTACGGTGAACGACGTGCGAGTCGATGTCATCACCAAGGAATACCCGCCCAACGTCTACGGGGGCGCGGGCGTCCACGTCGTCGAGTTGGTCAAGGCCCTCCGCCGCGGCGTCGAGGTGCAGGTGCGGGCCTTCGGCGAGGTCGACCCCGAGCCCGACACGACCGGGTACCCCGACCTGCCCCAGCTCGACCAGGCGAACGCGACCCTGCGGACGCTCGGCGTCGACGTCACGATGGCCCAGGACGTCGCCGGTGCCGACGTCGTCCACAGCCACACCTGGTACGCCAACGCGGCGGGCCAGCTCGCCCAGATGCTGCACGGCGTGCCGCACGTGCTCACGGCGCACAGCCTCGAGCCCCTCCGCCCCTGGAAGGCCGAACAGCTCGGCGGCGGGTACCGCGTCTCGAGCTGGATCGAACGACAGGCCTACGAGACGGCCGACCGCGTCATCGCGGTGAGCGACGGCATGCGCCGGGACATCTTGCGCTCGTACCCGTCGATCGACGAGTCGAAGGTCGAGGTCGTCTACAACGGCATCGACCTCGACGGCTGGCAGCGCGTCGAGGACGCCGAGCTGGTGCGGGGCCTGGGCATCGACCCCGACCGACCCTCGGTCGTCTTCGTCGGCCGGATCACCCGCCAGAAGGGCCTGCCGTACCTCTTGCGCGCGGCCAAGCTGTTGCCCGCCGACGTGCAGCTCGTGCTCTGCGCCGGTGCCCCCGACACCCCCGAGATCATGGCCGAGGTCACCGGCCTCGTCCGCGAACTGCAAGAAGAGCGCACCGGCGTGGTCTGGATCGACACCGTGCTGCCGCGCCACCAGCTCAGCGCCGTGCTGAGCCAGGCGACCACGTTCGTCTGCCCCTCGGTCTACGAGCCCCTCGGCATCGTCAACCTCGAAGCCATGGCGTGCGGCGTGCCGGTCGTGGGCTCCGACACCGGCGGCATCCCCGAGGTCGTGGCCGACGGCCTGACGGGCCGCATCGTGCCGCTCGAACAGGTGCAGGACGGCACGGGCACCCCGGTCGACCCCGAACGCTTCGTCGCCGACCTCGCGGCCACGCTGACCGAGGTCGTCTCCGACCCCGCCCTCGCCCGCCTCATGGGTCGGGCCGGCCGCATGCGCGCCGAGGAGGAGTTCTCGTGGGGGCGGATCGCCGAGCAGACCCTGCGGATCTACCAGGGTCTGCTCAACTAGGCTGAGCGGCATGCCTACCGTCCTGCAGCTCACCGATGTCTCGATCGTCCGAGGCGGCACCCCCGTCGTCGACAAGCTGACCTGGACGGTCGACTCGGACGAGCGCTGGGTCGTCCTCGGCCCGAACGGCGCCGGCAAGACGAGCCTGCTCCAGGTGGCCGCGGCTCAGAGCCACCCGTCCAGCGGGCAGGCGAGCATCCTCGGCAGCGACCTGGGCTCCGTCGACCTCTTCGAGCTGCGCACCCGCATCGGGTTCGCCTCGACCGCGATCGCCCGACGCATCCCCGCGAAGGAGAAGGTCGTCGACGTCGTGCTCACCGCCGCGTACTCGGTCACCGGGCGCTGGAACGAAGAGTACGAGGGCGTCGACGTGCGCCGCGCCCACCGCGTCCTCGAGGAGTGGCAGCTCGACCACCTGTCCGACCGCGCCTTCGGCGAACTCAGCGACGGCGAGCAGAAGCGCGTGCAGATCGCCCGGTCGGTGATGACCGACCCCGAGCTGCTGCTGCTCGACGAGCCCGCGGCCAGCCTCGACCTCGGCGCCCGCGAAGAACTGCTCCGCATGCTCTCGGGCTACGCCTCGTCCGAGGGGGCGCCGGCCATCGTCATGGTCACCCACCACGTCGAGGAGATCCCCCGGGGCTTCACGCACGCCCTGCTGCTCGACCACGGCTCGGTCGTCGCCGCCGGACCGCTCGACGAGGTCGTCACCGCCGAGACGCTCGGCGCCACGTTCGGCCTCGAGTTGCGCGTCGAGTCCGACGGTGGCCGGTACTCGGCCCGCGCGGCGGACTGACCCGCGCCTCCCACGATCCCGGCCCTCGGTCTGGTATCGTGGACAGCTGGCCCGCAGTCATGCTGCGCGTGCCTCCTGAACTCACCACCACCACTCGTTCGCTAGACCTAGGACAATCATGAAGACCGACATCCACCCCGAGTACAAGCAGATCGTCTTCCGGGACCTCGCGTCGGGCGCCACGTTCCTCACGCGCTCCACGACGACCAGCGACAAGACCATCGAGCTCGACGGTGAGACCTACCCGGTCATCGACGTCGAGATCTCGTCCGAGTCGCACCCGTTCTACACGGGCAAGCAGCGCATCCTCGACTCGGCCGGCCGCGTCGAGAAGTTCAACTCGCGCTACAAGAACTTCGGCAAGTAGGCTCCGGCCCACACGCCAGAACGGGGCGGTCCACTTCGGTGGACCGCCCCGTTCGTGCATCTGGGCCCCGGGCGCACGACGAGCAGGAGCCTCAGGAGAACGGCAGCGGTCGATGCGGCCAGTCGCCGTGGGCCGTGAAGGTCGGGTCCTTGGCGCGACGCATGTACTGCTGGAAGCTCTCGGCCTGGGTCGAGCACCAGCCCACCTGGAGGTCGTGCAGCTCGGTCACCGGCACGTCGAGCCGGTCGGGGTACCGCCTGGCCATGGCCTGGGCCACCCGCCCCGCGGCGACGGCGTCGGCCCCTGCGTCGTGGGCGTCGTCGAGGGAGACGCCGTAGACCGCGGCCGCCGCCTCGAGCGTCCGCTTGCCCTTGCGGTAGGTGTCGACCGCCTTGTCGATGACGAGCGGGTCGACGACGCAACCGATGTCGCCCACCTCGCCCAGCGGCTCGACGCCGTGGCGCCGGGCCTCGCGGTCGAGCAGGGTGAGGTCGTAGGGGGCGTTGTACACGACGAGCGGCACGCCCCGCGCGAAGACGGCCCGGATGGCCGCCACGATCTCGGCGACCACCTCGGCCGCCGGGCGCCCCTCGGCGCGGGCCCGTTCGGTCGAGATGCCGTGGACGGCACTCGCCTGCTCGGGGATCTCGACCCCCGGGTCGGCGAGCCATTCACCGTGCGCGACGGTCGCCCCCGTGGCGTCGATCAAGCCCACGTGCGCCGTGACGATGCGGGCCGTCTCGACGTCGATGCCCGTGGTCTCGAGGTCGAAGACGCCGAGGGCCTGCCACCACGAGGCCGGCGGCTCGCCCACGGCCGCGAGGTCGGGAGCGGTGCCGGTCGTCTCGGTGTCAGTCACGCCACGAGTTTAGGAGGCGCCACCGACAGCGGGCGTCCCGGCGACGGGCACGTCGCCGACGTGCAGCCAGAAGAACGCCTGCGTGCCGAGCGTGAGCGTGACCTTGCCCTCGTCGTCGAACGACGGGAACTGCGCCCCGCCGAACAGGTCGAACAAGGTGCGCCCGGCGAACTGCGGGGCGACGATGTCGACCGACGTCGGGTTGTGACCGAACGAGAAGACGCAGAGGATGTCCTCGGCCGAGTCGCCGAACTGCGTGCCGGCCCCCTCGTACGAGCGGACGAACGACAGCACCGACTCCTGGTTCGTCCCGAGCACCTCGAGGGTGCCGAGGCCGAAGGTCGGGTGGGCCTTGCGCACGTGGATGACGTTGCGGACCCAGTGCAGCAGCGACCGCGACTGGGCCAGCTGGCTCTCGACGTTCACCAGGTTGTAGTTGTAGACGAGCGACTGGACGACCGGCAGGAACAACTTGCCCGGGTCGGCCGTCGAGAAGCCGGCGTTGCGGTCGGGGGTCCACTGCATCGGCGTGCGCGACGAGTCGCGGTCGGGCAGCCAGATGTTGTCGCCCATGCCGATCTCGTCGCCGTAGTAGAGGAAGGGGCTGCCGGGCAGGGAGAACAGCAGCGCGTGCACGAGCTCGAGTTCGGCCCGCGAGTTGTCGAGCAACGGGGCGAGCCGGCGTCGGATGCCGATGTTGGACCGCATGCGCGGGTCGTAGGCGTACCAGCCGTACATGGCCTGCCGGTACTCTTCGCTGACCATCTCGAGGGTCAGCTCGTCGTGGTTGCGCAGGAAGACCGCCCAGGCCGCCCCCGGCGGGACCTCGGTGGTCTCGGAGAGGATGCGCTTCAGCTCGTCGGCGCTCTGCGCGCGCAGCGAGTAGAAGATGCGCGGCATGACCGGGAAGTCGAACGCCATGTGGCACTCGGGCTCGTCCTCGGTGCCGAAGAAGGCCGCGGTCTCGGCGGGCCACTGGTTGGCCTCGGCGATGAGCACCCGCCCGGGGAACTCCTCGTCGACCATGGCGCGCAGCCGCTTGATGAAGTCGTGGGTCGCCGGCTCGCCCTCGCCGTTGCCCTCTTCTGTCTCGAACAGGTAGGGGATCGCGTCGAGCCGGAGCCCGTCCACGCCCATCGCCAACCAGTGCCGCACGACGTCGAACACGGCCTCCTGGACGGCGGGGTTCTCGAAGTTGAGGTCGGGCTGGTGCGAGAAGAAGCGGTGGAAGAAGAACTGGCGACGCACCGGGTCGAACGTCCAGTTGCTCTCTTCGGTGTCGACGAAGATGACGCGGATGTTCGAGTACTCCTCGTCGGTGTCGCGCCACACGTAGAAGTCGCCGTACGGACCCTCGGGGTCTTCGCGACTCTGCTGGAACCACTCGTGCTGGTCGCTCGTGTGGTTCAGCACCATGTCGATGACGATGCGCATGTTGCGCTCGTGCGACTTGGTGACCAGGTCGCGGAACTCGTCGAGGGTTCCGAACTCGGGCAGGATCGCCTTGTAGTCCTGGATGTCGTAACCGCCGTCGCGCAGGGGCGACTGGAAGAACGGCGGCAGCCAGAGCGCGTCGACCCCGAGCCACTGCAGGTAGTCGAGCCGGGTGAGCAGCCCCTGCAGGTCACCTGCCCCGTCGCCGTTGCTGTCGACGAACGACCGCACCATCACCTCGTAGAACACGGCGCGGCGGTGCCAGTTGGGGTCGAGGGTCAGTCCGGGCTGCTGGATCGGGGCAGTGAAGCTCACGCGCCCACCCTACGGGCGGACGCCGTGGGGCGCGCACTCCGATCAGCGCGTCGCTCGTAGACTCGGGCGCGTGATCGTCCGACCCCCGCGCGTGAAGTCGCCGTACCGTGCCCGCCTCGACGCCCGCCCCGTGCGCGACGACGTCGTCGAGGTCGCCGGCAGCGTGACCCGGTACTGGACCTACGAAGCTCCGGAGGGGCAGGAGGCGCGGGTCACGATCGTCGCGGTCCACGGCTTCCGGGGCGACCACCACGGTCTCGAACCGGTCGTGGCACACCTCGAGCACGCGCGGGTGGTGATGCCCGACCTGCCGGGCTTCGGCGAGTCGACCCCGCTCGACGGGGAGCACAGCGTGGCGGCCTACGCACGCTGGCTCACCGCCTTCGTGGCGGCCCTCTCGCTCGGCGACGACGTCGTGGTGCTGGGGCACTCGTTCGGCTCGATCGTGACGTCGGCCGCGGTGGCGGACGGGCTCCGCGCCTCCCGGCTCGTCCTGGTCAACCCGATCGCCGCGCCGGCCCTGCAGGGGCCGCGCGGCGTGGTGACGCGCCTGGCCGTCTTCTACTACTGGGCCGGGGCCGCCCTGCCCGAGCGTGCCGGCCAGCAGGTCCTGCGGAACGCCGCCGTGACCCGGTTCACCAGCCTGGCCATGGTCAAGACGCACGACCGGTCGCTGCGCCGGTGGATCCACGACCAGCACGACAGCTACTTCTCTCGGTTCTCGGACCGCCGCGTCGTGCTCGACGCCTTTCGAGCCTCGGTGTCGAGCGACGTCAGCACGTACGCGGCCCGCGTGACGGTGCCGACCCTGCTGGTCGCCGCCGACCGGGACGACATCACGGCCCTGCCCGCCCAGCACCGGCTGCGGTCGGTCTTCCCCGACGCGACGCTCGCCGTGATCGAGGGGGTCGGCCACCTGATCCACTACGAGAAGCCGCGTCAGGCCGCCGCCGCGATCCAGGCGTTCGTCCGATGAAGATCGTCGTCGACTGCCGGTACGTGCGGGTCGGGCGCCACGACGGCATCAGCCGGTTCAGCGCCGGCGTCGTCTCGGCGCTGGCCGAGCGCCACGACGTGACGATGCTCGTCAGCGACACCCGTCAGCTCGACAAGCTGCCCGACCGGCCGCACCTGCTCGTCAGCTCGCCGACGAGCGTCCGTGAGCCGCTCGTGGCCCTCCAGGTGAACCGGCTGCGGCCCGACGTGGTCTGGTCGCCGATGCAGACGATGGGCTCGCTCGGGCGCCGCTACCCGCTCGTCCTCACCCTGCACGACCTGATCTACTACACGAACCGCACGCCCCCGCCCGAGTTCGCCCTGCCGATCCGGCTGCTGTGGCGGCTGTACCACCTGGCCTGGTGGCCGCAGCGGGTGCTGCTCGACCGGGCCGACGCCGTCGTGACCGTGAGCCGCACCACGCGCGACCAGATGCGCCGCCACCGGCTGACCCGGCGACCCGTCACCGTCGTGTACAACGCCGCCGACGCGGTCGACGACGCAGCGCCTCGCACGGCGCCCGAACGGCGCGACCTCGTCTACATGGGCTCGTTCATGCCGTACAAGAACGTGGCCACGCTGGCCAGGGCACTACCGTTGCTCGACGGTTACCGACTGCACCTGATGAGCCGGGTGTCCGAGGCCGAGCGCGCCTCCCTGGAGGCCGTCGCGCCCGCCGGCTCGCTGGTGTTCCACGACGGAGCGAGCGACGACGAGTACCGTGAGGCGCTGCTCGGCGCGACGGCCGTCGTGACGGCGTCGCGCGCAGAAGGGTTCGGCATCCCGCTCGTCGAGGGCATGGCGCTCGGGACGCCCGCGGTCGTCAGCGACATCCCGATCTTCCGCGAGATCGGAGGCACGGCGGCCCTCTACTTCGACCCGTCGTCGCCCGCGTCGGTCACCGCGGCGGTGCGTCGCCTCGAGGGCGAGTGGGAGGCGCGCTCGGCCGCGTCGATCGAGCAGGCCGCCCGGTTCAGCTGGCGTGGTTCGGCCGACGTGCTGCTGCGCATGCTGGCGGACGTCGCGGCGGCGGGCAGCCACCGGCGGCGGACGCGCGGACGGTAGCCGCACGGGCCGGCACCCGCCCGGTCGGCGCTCACGAGGGCGATCGCCGCCCCCGCGGTCACGCGGGGTCGGAACCCTCGCGCTCGAGGGCGTTCTGGTACTCGAAGTCGTAGGTGCCCGGGCGTTCGGACTCGACCTCGATCGGGTCGTCGAACTCGCGCAGCACGAGGGCGTCGCCCGCGAACTCGAACGAGTGGACCGACCCGTTGCGGATCGGCACGCCGAGGTGCGCGTCGGTGTCGGGCGAGACGTGGTTCACCACGGCGCGGATGACGGCGCCGTGCGTGGCGACCACCACGGAGGCGTCGGCGCCGTGCCGCGCGGCGATCGAGGCGAGCGCGGGCAGCACCCGGGCGACCAGGGCGCCACGGCTCTCGCGGCCGGGCACCGGCTTGCCGTGCGGGAACCTCGCCTCGACCTGCTCGCCGGTCAGGCCCTCGGCGTCGCCGTACCGCCGCTCGGCCACCTCGGGGACGAGCTCGGGTGCGGCCAGCCCCAGGCGGTCGGCGATGATCGAGCCGGTCTCGGCGGCCCGGGACAGCGGGCTGGCGACGACGGCGTCGAAGCGACGACGGGCGAGGAGGTCACCCGCCTCACGGGCCTGCGACCGACCCAGGTCGTTCAGGGGGATGTCGGTGGAGCCCTGGATGCGGCGCGCGCGGTTCCAGTCGGTCTCGCCGTGGCGGACCAGGTACAAGAGCGTCATCGTTCCTCCGGTGGGGCGGCCCCGGAGGTCACGCTCCCAGGTGCTCGGCCAGGGCAGCCAGGGTCTCCGACGTGCCGGCGTCCAGCTTAACGGTGGCGCGCGAGTCGCCCTTGGTCGCACCACGGTTCAGCACGACCACGGGCAGCTTGCGTCGCGTCGCCTGGTCGAGGAGGCGGATGCCGCTGTTGACCACCAGGGACGACCCGGCGACGAGCAGCGCCTCGGCCCCGACCACCATCGACCGCGCCTCGGCGAACCGTTCGGTGGGCACGAACTCGCCGAAGAAGACGACGTCGGGCTTGAGCAGCCCGCCGCAGACCGTGCAGGTCGGCACGACGAAGGCGTCGATGTCGTGGACTTCGACGTCGCCGTCGGGTGCGAGGCGCACCAGGTCGGGCTCGTCGATCCAGGGGTTCTCGGCGGCCAGGCGGGCCGCGACCATGTCGCGGGCGAACGCCTGCCCGCAGGTGAGGCACACCACCCGGTCGACCGTGCCGTGCAGGTCGACGACGCGACGCGACCCGGCGCGGACGTGCAGGTTGTCGACGTTCTGGGTGATCACGCCGTTCGTCACGCCCGCGGCCTCGAGCCGGGCCAGGGCCCGGTGCCCCTCGTTGGGCCCGGCGGCGCGGAAGGACTTCCAGCCGAGGTGGCTGCCGGCCCAGTAGCGCTTGCGGTAGGCCTCGCTCGACAAGAACTGCTGGAACGTCATGGGGTTGCGCGGGGGAGCCCCGGCGCCCCGGTAGTCGGGGATGCCCGAGTCGGTGCTGACCCCGGCACCGGTGAGCACGGCCACGCGGCGCCCGCGGAGGGCCTCGACCGCCGCCTCGAGGGCCTGCTCGTCGGTGGGTGCCGCGGGGGCGTTCGACACGGGTGGGGCTCCTTCGGGTGCGGTGACGCTAGCCTAAACGCGTCCCCCTCCGATTCGATTCCGACGGCCGTCCGCCCGTCGGGGCCGTCCCCCGTGGAGCACCGTGCACGTCACCCGCATCACCGACCTCGACCACGAGGCCCTGGCCGACTACACCCGGCTCACCGACGTCGCGCTCCGGCGCGTGTCCGAGCCGGAGGGCGGGCTCTACATCGCCGAGTCGACGAAGGTCATCGAGCGGGCGCTGCGGGCCGGCCACGTGCCCCGGTCGGTGCTGATGACCGACCGGTGGCTGCCCGACGTCGAGCCGCTGGTGGCCGACCACGACGGCGAGATCTTCGTCGGCGACGCCGCGTTGCTCGAGACGCTGACCGGCTACCACCTCCACCGCGGCGCCCTCGCCGCGATGCACCGGCCCGAGCTGCCGTCGGTCGCCTCCGTGCTGCAGGGCGCCCGCCGCGTCGTGGTGCTCGAGGACGTCGTCGACCACACGAACGTCGGGGCGATCTTCCGTGCCGTCGCGGGCCTCGGGGCCGACGCCGTGCTGATCACCCCGCGCTGCGCCGACCCGCTCTACCGCCGCAGCGTGCGCGTGAGCATGGGCACGGTCCTCCAGGTGCCGTGGACGCGACTGCCCGAGTGGCCGTCCGGGACCGCGCTGCTGCGCGAGGCGGGGTTCGAGGTCGCCGCCCTGGCGCTGAGCGACGACGCCGTGACCCTCGACGCCTACGCGGCCGCGCCTCCCGACCGCGTCGCCCTGCTGCTCGGCACCGAGGGGGACGGCCTCAGCCGGGCCGCCCTGCAGGCGGCCGACACGGTCGTCACCATCCCGATGCTGCACGGCGTGGACAGCCTCAACGTCGCGGCGGCCTCGGCGGTCGCCCTCTGGGCCCTGAGGGTGCCGACGGTCGGGGCGGCGGACTCGTGACCCGCGTCGGACCCCGGCGCCCGGGCACCGTCAGGAGGCGCGTGGGCGTGATCGCGCTGCTCGCCCTCGTCGTCGGGGTCGGCGGGTACGTCCCCCTGGCGCTGCTCAGCCCGCTGGCGCCGGCCGCGGCCGACGTGGCCGAGTACGCCGCTCCGGACGAGCAGAGCCCCGACCTGAGCTTCCCGGACTACGGTGCGACGGCGGTCGAGGCGGTCGGCTGGGACGACAGCCTGACGACGAGCGGCGACGAACGGCCCCGTCCGATCGCGAGCATCAGCAAGGTGGTCACCGCCCTCGTCGTGCTCGACGAGAAGCCGCTCGACGGGGGCGACGGACCGACCCTGACCTTCGGTGCGGCCGAGGCGGCGCTCGTCGACTCGTACCGGGCACAGAACGGCAAGGTCGCGCCGATGGCGGCCGGTCAGTCGCTCACCGAGCGTCAGGTGCTCGAGGTGATGCTGATCGAGTCGGCCAACAACTACGCCGAGGTGCTGGCCCGCTGGGCGTACGGCAGCGACCAGGCGTTCGTGGAGGCGGCGCGCGCCTGGCTGGCCGGACACGGACTCACCTCGACCACCCTCGTCGAGCCCACCGGGCTCTCGCCGCAGAACACGAGCACCTCGACCGACCTCGTGGCCCTCGGCCGCTTGGCCCTGGCCGACCCCGACGTGGCCCGCACGGTCGGCACCACGACGGCCACGGTGCCGGGCATCGGCGAGATCCGCAACAGCAACGAGGTGCTGGGCCTCGACGGCGTGGTCGGCATCAAGACCGGCACCCTCGACGAGGCGGGCGCCTGCCTGCTCTTCGCGGCGGACTACACCGTCGGCGACCGGCAGGTCACCGTGGTCGGCGCCATGCTCGGCGGGGTCGACCACGACTCGCTCGACCGTGACGTGCAGGCGCTGCTCGCCAGCGTCGCCGACCGGTTCCGGACGGTCACGCTGACCGACCGCGGGGACGTCTTCGCCGGTTACGAGCTGCCCTGGGGCAGCGGTGCCCACGCGGTCGCGGCCGAGGACGCCAGCGTGCTCGTCTGGGGCGACGAGACCGTCGTGGCCTCGGTCGAGACCGACGAGGTGGGCGCGGCCCCGGCGGGCACCCGGGTCGGTCAGGTGACCTTCACGGTCGACGACGAGCGACACGTCGTCCCGCTCGAACTCGACGCGACCATCGCCGAGCCGGGGGCCTGGTGGCGGCTGACGCACCCCGACGAGGTGTTCTGAGGACTGCCTCGGGGGGCCTCGGGTGGCTCAGGGCGCGTCGCGGTGGGGCACCGAGACGGCGTCGGGCCGCTTGGCCCGGACGAGGTCGCCCGACGACTGGTGCCGGATGCGGCGGACCACCCACGGCACCAGGTACTCGCGGGCCCACCCCATGTCGTCGGCCCGGGCCCGACGCCAGGGGCGCTGCTCGAGGGGCTCGGGTTCGTAGGGCTCGAGGTCGTTCTCGACGGCCAGCGCCTGCAGCACCATGCGGGCGATCGTGTGGTGGCCGAGCGGGCTGAAGTGCAACCGGTCGGGCGCCCACATGCGCGGGTCGACGAGCTGCCGCAGGGCCCACATGTCGGCCACGACGGCGTCGTGACGCAGGGCGATGGCGTGGACGTGCTCGTTGTAGACGGCGACCTTGCCCCGCAGGCGGCCGAGCACGGGCGTCAGGCCGATGTCGGGCCCGGTGAAGACCACCACGGTCGCGCCGTCCGAGCGGAGGCGCTCGACGAGGCCCTCGAAGCCCGCGGCGACCTCGTCCGGGTCGGTTCCGGGCCGGATGATGTCGTTGCCGCCGGCCGAGACCGTGACGAGGTCGGGCCGCAGGGCGAGCGCGGCCTCGGACTGCTCGTCGATGATCTGCTGCAGCAGGCGGCCGCGGACGGCGAGGTTGGCGTAGGCGAAGTCGTCGGTCGACGAACCGAGCACCTCGGCGACGCGGTCGGCCCAGCCCCGGTGGCCCCCGGGCGAGCGCTCCTCCGGATCGCCGATGCCCTCGGTGAACGAGTCGCCGATGGCGACGTAACGGGACCACGGGTGTTGCTGACTCATGCGACCAAACTACTCTCGACGCGTGCCCGCACCGAAGCCCGCCCCCGCGTCCGAGCCGAGCCGCGCCTCCTGGTCGCCGATCGACCTGCTGCCCGACGACCTGCTCGAGCGGTTCCGCGACCGGGCGGCGGGCCACGACCGCGAGAACACGTTCCCGCACGCCGATCTCGCCGAGTTGCGCGAGCGCGGTTACCTGCGGGCCTTCGTCCCGCGCGACCGCGGAGGCGCGGGTCTCGGACTCGAGCAGGTCGCGTCCCTGCAGTCCCGGCTCGCGACCGCGGCCCCGGCGACCGCCCTCGCGGTCAACATGCACCTGGTCTGGACCGGCTGCGCGGCCGTGCTGCACGCGCGCGGCGACGACTCCCTCGACCTGGTGCTCGAGGACGCCGCCCACGACGAGGTGTTCGCCTTCGGGGTCAGCGAGCCCGGCAACGACCTCGTGCTGTTCGACTCGGTGACCTCCGCCGTGCCCACGGGTGACGGCGGGTACCGGTTCACGGGCACCAAGACGTCCACGTCCCTCTCGCCGGCCTGGACGCGCCTCGGCGTGTTCGGCCGCGACGACTCCGACCCCGCCGCGCCGGCGCTCGTCCACGGCTTCGTCCACCGCGACCAGCCCGGGCACGACTCGCTCGGCGACTGGGACACGATCGGCATGCGGGCCACCCAGAGCCACACCACTCGGTTGAGCGGCGTCGAGGTGCCCGCCGGGCGCATCGTCCGCCGCCTGCCCGTCGGACCGAGCGCCGACCCCCTCGTGTTCGCCGTCTTCGCGGTGTTCGAGACGACGATCGCCGCCGTGTACCGGGGGATCGCGCGCCGGGCGCTCGACCTCGCGGTCGAATCGGCACGGACCACGACCTCACGACGCGCCGGGGGAGCCGCCCGGGCGCTCGACCCGGTCGTCCGGTGGCGCGTCGCCGACGCGGGACTGGCCGTCGACGGACTCGAGCCCCAGGTCGACCGCATCGCCCGCGACGTCGACGACCTGGTCGACCACGGCGGCGACTGGCCGCGGCTCGTGGTCGGGTTGAAGACCCGCGCCACCGAGACGGCCAGGGCCGTCGTCGAGCAGGCCGTGACCGTGGCCGGGGGCGGGTCGTACCGGTCGTCGTCCGAGCTCGGCCGCCTGCAACGGGACGTCCTCGCCGGGCGGTTCCACCCCTCGAGCACCGACTCGGCGCACGCGACGATCGCGACCGCGCTCCTGGGACCGGCGTCCTGAGGTCCGACAGGGACGGGTCGACGCGGTCGACACCGGACGGCGGGGCCCGTCCGACGCCGACGCCGGCACCGATGTCGGCGGCCCGTGTGAGGATGCTCCGGTGAGCAAACAAGACGGCAGCGGGCGACTCGTCACCACGGTGCCGACCGACGACGCGACCGCGCCGATCTTCCACGTCGACATGGACGCCTTCTTCGCCTCCGTCGAACTGCTCGACCACCCCGAGCTGCGCGGACGCCCCGTGGTCATCGGGCACCGTTCCGACCGGTCCGTCGTCACGGCCGCGACGTACGAGGCCCGGAAGTACGGCGTCAACTCGGCCATGCCGATGGCGATCGCCCTGAGGCGCTGCCCGCAGGCCGTCGTGCTCGAACCGCACTTCGAGAAGTACCAGCACTGGTCCTCGCGCGTCATGTCGATGTTCGACGACGTCACGCCCCTGGTCGAACGCCTCGGCATCGACGAGGCGTTCCTCGACGTCAGCGGCTCGATCCGCCTGATGGGGTCGCCGTACGAGATCGCCACCGCCCTGCGACGTCGGGTGCACGCCGAGACCGGCCTGCACTGCAGCATCGGCGCGGCGTCGACCAAGTTCGTCGCCAAGCTGGCGTCGAGCGTCGCGAAGCCCGACGGGCTGTTGCTCGTCCCGCACCGCCACACGCTCGCGTTCTTGCACCCCCGACCCATCAGCGCCCTCTGGGGCGTGGGCGGCAAGACCGAGCAGGTCCTGCTCGACCGGGGCCTGCGGACGGTCGGCGACGTCGCCTCGGCGCCGCTCGACATGCTCGTCCACGCCGTCGGTCCGGCGGCCGGGGCCAAGCTCCACGACCTGGCCTGGGGTCGCGACCCCCGCAGCGTGCACACCGACTCGGTCGAGAAGAGCGTCGGCAACGAGAACACCTTCGCCAGCGACGTCGTCGACCCCGACGTGGTCCGGCGCGAACTGCTGCGGCTGAGCGACAAGGTCGCCGTGCGACTGCGCGCCGCCGGCGTCAGCGGTCGCACGGTCGTGCTCAAGCTGCGCACCACCGACTTCGTCACCATCACGCGGTCCCGCACGCTGGCCGACCCCACCGACCTCGGTCGCCGCATCTACGACGAGGTGCGATCGCTCTACGAGGCCACGGGCAAGCAGCACGAGCGCATCAGGCTCGTCGGCGTCCGGGTCGAGCAGCTCAGCGAGGGGGCCGGCGGCGACTCGCTCGGACTCTGGGACGACGACGCCGACTGGCGCGAGGCCGAGTCGACCATGGACGCCCTCCGTGCGCGGTTCGGCTCGTCGATGCTGACGCCCGCCTCACTGCTCGGTGCCTCTCGTCGTCGACCCGGGGCCGCCGCGGGCAGCCCCGCCGAGGCGTCCGGCGACGGCGCCGGTCGAGGGTAAACTCGGTTCGAGTGAGCACCGCCAACGCATCCGACCCCACCGGGGGTGACCAGCACCTCGAGGGCGTCTCGACCGACCCGCTCGACGTGGGCGTCTCCGCCGGCAACTCGGCCGCCGAGCACCTCTCGCCCGCGTTCCCCGAACGTGCCGCCTGGGGCACCGCGAGCAAGCTGCGGGCCTGGCAGGCCGAGGCCCTCGAGCTGTACTTCTCGACCTCGCCGAAGGACTTCCTCGCGGCGGCCACCCCCGGCGCCGGCAAGACCACCTTCGCCCTGCGTCTCGCCACCGAGCTGCTGTCGCGGGGCGAGATCGACCGGGTCGTCGTCGTCGCGCCCACCGAACACCTCAAACGTCAGTGGGCGGACGCCGCCGATCGCGTCAACCTGCGACTCGACCCGATGTTCAAGAACGCCGACGGCACCTTCGGTCGGCACTACCACGGCATCGCGGTCACGTACGCCCAGGTCGGCATGAAGCCCGAGGTCCACAAGGCCATCACGACGGCCGGACGCACGCTGGTCATCCTCGACGAGGTCCACCACGGTGGCGACGCCCTCAGCTGGGGCGACGGCATCCGTGAGGCCTACACCGGCGCCACGCGACGACTGTCGCTGACGGGCACGCCCTTCCGGTCCGACACCGCCCCCATCCCGTTCGTCCAGTACGCCCCCGACGAGCACGGCATCCGCACCTCGCAGGCGGACTACGCCTACGGCTACGGCCGGGCCCTGGCCGACGGGGTCGTGCGGCCGGTGCTCTTCATGGCCTACGCCGGGCAGATGCGCTGGCGGACCCGCATGGGCGACGAGATGAGCGCGTCCCTCGGCGAGGCGGTCACGAAAGACATCACGGCGCAGGCCTGGCGGACCGCCCTCGCCCCCCAGGGCGACTGGATACCCGCCGTCCTGTCGGCGGCCGACAAGCGCCTCACCGAGGTGCGGCGGGGCGTCCCCGACGCCGGCGGCCTCGTCATCGCCACCGACCACACCGCCGCACGCCAGTACGCGGCCGTCCTCCAGAAGATCACGGGCGAGCGACCGACCGTCGTCCTCAGCGACGAGAAGGCGGCGTCCGACCGCATCCAGGCGTTCTCCGACGGCGACAGCCGGTGGATGGTCGCGGTGCGCATGGTGTCCGAAGGGGTCGACGTGCCACGCCTGGCCGTCGGCGTGTACGCCACGTCCGCGTCGACGCCGCTCTTCTTCGCCCAAGTCGTGGGGCGGTTCGTCCGGGCCCGCCGTCGTGGTGAGACGGCCTCGATCTTCCTGCCGAGCGTGCCCTCGTTGATGGCGTTGGCCAACCAACTCGAGTTGCAGCGCGACCACGCCCTCGACCGGCCCACCGACGCCGACGACGGTCTCTTCGCCCCCGAAGAGGACATGATGGCCGCCGCCAACCGCGAGGAGAAGGCCTCGAGCCTCCTCGAGCAGCAGCCCTTCGAGGCGCTCGACTCCCAGGCGTCGTTCGACCGGGTGCTCTATGACGGCGGCGAGTTCGGCACCGGCGGTGAGATCGGCAGCCTCGAAGAACTCGACTTCATCGGCATCCCGGGGCTGCTCGAGCCCGACCAGGTCCGCGACCTGCTGCGCCAACGCCAGGCCACGCAGGCTCGCCGCGCCCCGAAGACGGGCCTGCCCACGACCGCGCCCCGCGACGAGACCCGCCCGCTGTACCAGACGATCAAGGAGCAGCGTCAAGAGCTCAGCCGCCTGGTCTCGATCTGGTCACGCCACTCGAACGAGCCGCACGGACTCATCCACGCCGAGCTGCGACGCGTGAGCGGTGGCCCGTCGGTCGCGCAGGCCAGCACCGAGCAGATCCAGAAGCGCATCGACGTCTTGCGGGGACGTCTCGGCCAGCGCGCCTGACGCGCGTACGATCGACCGATGCTCGATGAGACCACCCCCGACCGGTGGACCGTGCGCACCGACGCCGAGGGCGCACCCGAGGCCGTGATCGAACGGTTCGGCGGCGGTTATCGTCTGAGCCGCTGGTCTCCGACGGACGCCGAACCGGCCCGACTCGGCGTCTACACGTCCCTCGACCTCGCCGAGACCGCCTGGTGGCGGCTGGTCGACCGCGAACGCGGTCAGGGCAGGCGCACGATGTCGGCCAGGCGGACGGGGCTCGAGGACGCCTGACGTCGGTCGTCGGGCCGGGACCGGCCCGAGGTCGGATCGAGCACCGTGACGCCGGCGTCGCCGCACAGCAGCACGGGCCGGACCTCGAAGGCGTGGTGCCGCCCGAGGCCGGCCAGGGCGTCACCCCAGTGGTGGTCGGACGGCGACGAGACCCCGGGCCCCGGCCGTTCGAGGACGAACGCGACCGAGGCCGCCCCGAACTCGGCGGCCACCGCGGCGAGGGCGTCGCCGTAGTGCTCGAGGGCCGCGGGGTCGGGTGCGTCGGGCACGCCCTCGAGCGGCACCATGAGCGGCAGCGCCACGTCGTCCGCGTCGAAGAACAGCGTCCAGAGCTGCCGACGGACCGCCGTGGGGACGATGGCCGCGACGTGCCGGACCAGGTCGTCGACGTCGTGCACGGGTCGGTGGGGATCGGAGGCCGCGGGTCGGTCATCGCCGTCGGACGACCCCGGTGGGTCGGCTGGTGCATGGAAGAGGGGGACGTCGAGGACGGGAGCGGATGTCATGGCTCGAGCCTCGCGGACCGGTGCCCTCGCGACCGGGTTGTCCCCAGGGCGGTCGCCCGGCCCCCGCGTGGGTGGGGGCTGGGGAGGACGGGTCAGCCCTGGAGGCGCACCGACTCGGCGGCGGGAGCCTGCTCGGCACCCTGCCCGCCGGCACCGGACAGCGCCCGGAGGGCCCGGCGGAGGACCGTGCTCGAGGTGCTCATGGTGTACGGGAAGTACACGACCTCGACGCCGACGGCGCCGAACTCCCGCTCGAGACGCAGGCCCTTCTCGGTGCCACGCCAGTCGTCTCCCTTGAAGAAGACGTCGAACCGCAGCTCGCGCCAGACGTCCATCTTGTCGGGGACCATCTCGGCGTGCACGTCGTCGACGACGTCGATGTGCCGGACGATCTCGAGTCGTTCCGCCAGGGGCACGACGGGCGAGATGCCCTTCGTCACCTGGAGCATCTCGTCGGACACCACGCCCGCGATCAGGTGGTCGCACTGCGCGGACGCGTGCCTCAGCAGGTTCAGGTGCCCGATGTGGAACAGGTCGAAGGCGCCGGCGGCGTAACCGACGCGACCCGCGCCTCCTCGGGCGGTCGACGCCTCGGCGGGCTCGGTGCCGGGGGCGGGGGAGGTGGTGACGTCCACGGGGGTGGTCCTCTCGTCGGGGTGGGGTGTGACCGGTGTCACGATCGGGTGCCGGGCCGGCGGCGCGGCCGCGGCAGGTCGGGGAACGGCCGGCCGGAGGCGGGCGCCGCGGCGTGGTCGACCAGGTCGGCGATGCTGAACGACTGCGGGGTCTGCTCGGGTTCGGCCCGGACGTCGCCGTCCCGCCAGGTGGCCCGCACGAGGACGCGGCGCCACGGCGGGACGCCCGTCATCACCACGCCCACGGGCTCGACGTCGAGGCTGAGCAGCTCGGCGCTGAGGCTCCGCAGCGACTCCACGGTGGTGACCCCCGAGCGCACCACGAGCAGGACGCCGTCGGCCTCGGCCGTGACGCTGCGCAACGCGAGCGGGTGGGAGTCGCTCGAGGCCTGGACGACGGCGACGTCGTAGTCCTCGCGGAGTGCCGCGAAGAAGGCGTGGGTCCCCGTGCGGACGTGGTGCCGCGACGAGGCCACGACGCCGTCCGGCACCGGGACGCGGTCGTATCCGTGTCGGTCGCCCTCGACCTCCTCGGGGACGGCGCCGACGGGGACCGTGGAGGGACGCGCGAGGGTCCGGGCGTCGAAGTCGGACTGGACGAGGGCGCAGGTGGCGCCGAGCTCGACGACGGCGCGGGCGAGGCCGCCGTCGACGCCCACCGCCTCGCGCACCGAGTCGGTCCGCGCCAGCAGCAACGTCGAGGGCGACGACCCGCCGCACAGGGCGCGCGTGTTCTGCACGACCTCGCGGAGGGCCGTCCGGGTGCGCGCGGACGAGGCGCCCGTGCCGGAGTCGTCGTCGTGTCGGAGCGTCCCGGGCAGTTGCCCGACGACCGGCAGACCGGTGAGGCGACGGACGTCGTCGACGGTGTCGACGGTCGGCCGGGCCCTGGCCAGGACGAGGGCCGCGGTCAGGCCGACGGCGAGACCCGCGAGGAGTCCGGAGGCGACGGTGAGGACGAGACCCGGCTCGTCCGGCGTGGTGGGGACGCTCGCGGGCGACGAGAGGTCGAGGGCGACGGTCTGGCCGCCGGCCCCTGCCCGGGACTCGAGGCGGTCCACGACCGACGAGAGGCTCTCGGCCACGTCGTCGGCCAGCGTCGACGCCTGCTCGGGGGTCGGTGCCGTCACGTGGACGCGGAGGACCGCCGTGCCGCCGGGGTTCACCACCGAGACCCGGTCGGCGAGGTCGTCGACCGGGACGTCCAGGTCGGTGGCCACCGGCGCGAGCACGTCCGGGCTGGTCCCGAGCTCCGCGTACGACGACACCCGCTGCTGGGCGAACTGGCTCCGGGCTGCGAGGCCGGAGCCGGGGGACTCCACGCGCACGAGCAGGGTCGCGTCGGCGCTCCAGCCGGTCGGAGCCAGCTGGGCCGCTCCGAGCCCGGCCGCCGTGCCGAGGAGGGCCGCGACGCCGACGAGGGCGGCGTGGCGGGAGACCGCCCGGCCGATGCCGCCGACGACGGCGCGCGGTCCGGAGCCGGAGGTCACGGCCTCGTCCCGGCCGGTGAGGGCGTCACGGCCCGCAGTTCACGGAACCACTTGGGGAGCGCCAGGACGAGGTACGCGGCGTTGGCGACGAGCAGGGCGACGTAGACCACGGTGAAGGCGGGGGGCCACGCCAGCAGCACGAACGCCAGGCACATCAGGCCGTAGTCGGTCGGCACCACGGCGAGGGAGTACAGCAGCCCGGTGCGACGGCCGACGGGCGCCGCGACGCCCGTCTTGGCCGCCTCGGCACGACGCAGCTGGTCGGTGAGCACGATCGCGAAGAACGCCACCGTCGCGACGACCTGGTAGACGAGCGGGACGGCGAGCAGCGCCTCCCTGCCCTCCGGTTCGCGCAGCCACGAGGCGAACACCGCGAGGTGCAGCACCGCGATCTTGGTCGCGTCGATGACGTGGTCGAGCCACTCACCGGCGGGGCTGCCGCCACCACGGAGCCGGGCGAGCTGGCCGTCCGCGGAGTCGAGCGCGTAGCCCACGACCAGCAGCAGGACGACGGCGAGGGCCGTGCCGACGCCCGACGGGGCGAGGGCGAGCACCGCGATGCCGGCGAACGTGCACGCGGCGCTCAGGGCGGTGACCTGGTTCGGCGTCGCGCCCAGGGTGTAGGCGGCCGCGGCGGCCCAGCGCCCGAGCCGTCGGTTGACGAAGCGGGAGTACGCGGGGGCGCCCGTCGACGGCTTCTGTGCCGAGACCAGTGCGGCCAGAGCAGGACGGAAGGCCCGGGGGACGGTGCCCCGGGCAGGCGTGCCGAGGGGCGACTCGGCGGTCGAGGACCGGCCGCTCACGAGGCCACCGCCAGCGAGTCGACGTCGGCCGTGTGCAGCTCACGGGTGACGACCGCGCCGATGCGACGACGCATGCGCTCCGGCGTGAACCGCTGGACGTAGGCCTCGCGGGCGTGACGGCCCGCCTCGGCGAGGGTCTCGACGTCCATCGACGCGAGGATGGCGCTCAGGCCGTCGACGTCGCGGCGGTCGAACAGCCACCCGGTGCGTCCCTCGTCGACGACCTCCTCCGGTCCGCCCGACCGGCTCGCGATCACGGGTCGGCCCTGGCTGAACGCCTCGAGCGTCACCAGCCCGAAGCCCTCGAGGGTGTCGGTCGGCAGGATGACCGCGTCGGCGTCGCGGAGGTACGGCGACGCGTCGGCCACCTCGCCCACCACGGTCACGGTCTCGGGTCGTGAGACGATCGCGGCCACGAGCCCGGGCACGTCGACCGCGGACCCGACCGCCGGTGGGCCGCCGAGCACGACGAGCTGACCGGGGCAGCCTGCGGCGTTCCAGGCGGTCAGCAGGGTCGCGTGACCCTTGTGGCCGTTCCACCGGCTGGCGACGACGTAATGCGGCGCACGGTCCGCGACCCGCTCGGTGGCGTCCACGGACCGGTCGGACACGCCGTTGTGCACGACGACGGAACGGGGGTCGTCCGCCAGGCCGGAGGAGTCGAGCACCGACCGCGAGACGGCCACGAGGGAGGTGCAGGCCCGGGCGAGCGGGCGGAGTCCACGTCGGTCGCCGTCGCTCCAGGGTTCCTGGAGGTGGCCGACCACGCGACGCACGCCCATGACGCGGGCCACGGGGGCGACGACGAGGCAGGCGCTCGTGGCGCAGTAGACCAGGTCGAAGTGCCGACCCGACAGGCGGAACGCCGTGCGCACCGCGTCGCGGGCCAGACGCACGAGCCCCAGCGGTCCGAGGCGGGTGCGGCGCAGGATCGGCAGGGGGGTCCGTTCGACGCGGGCCCCGAGCTCACGCAGCCTCGGGCCCAACGGGCCCGCGGCCACGTCGGAGGGGAGCCACACGGTCACGTCGAGATCGTCGCGGGCGGCGAGCTCGCCGACCACCTCGACGACGATCCGGTCCGAGCCGTACATCTCGTCCGACGAGTGCACGAGCAGGACCTTGCTGCGGCGCGAGCCCCTCCGGCGGCGCGGCAGCTCGGGCAGGTCGGTGCCCGAGCGGGCGGTCCCGTCCGTGGTCTCGGCGGTGGAGGACGTCGCGGGCGACGCCTCGCGGTCCTGGTAGTGCCTGATGTCGATCGACATGCTCTCTCCCCTGTCGTCGTGAGCGTGTTCGGAGCCGGTGGACGGCCCGCGGTGGTGCCGGTTGCGGTCTGTGCGGGGGGTCAATACGCCCCGCGGTGTTCGAAGAGCACCCTGACGGTGCGCCACATGATGACGAAGTCGACGGTCAGCGACCAGTTCTCGACGTAGTACAGGTCGAGCCGGACGCTCTCCTCCCAGCTGAGGTCGCTGCGCCCGTTGACCTGCCACATGCCCGTGAGTCCCGGCTTGATGTAGAGGCGGCGGTGCACGTGGTCCTCGTAGCCCTCGACCTCGCTCGGCAACGGCGGGCGGGGTCCGACGACGCTCATGTCGCCGCGGAGGATGTTCAGCAGCTGCGGGAGCTCGTCGAGCGACCACCGGCGGAGGACCGCACCCACGCGGGTGACCCGGGGGTCCGACTTCATCTTGAAGAGCAGGCCGGCACCCTCGTCCGCCTGGGCCAGGTCGGAGAGCCGGCTCTCGGCGTCCACGACCATCGAGCGGAACTTCAGCATCTCGAAGGTCCGCCCGTCACGGCCCACCCGGCGCTGACGGAACAGCACCGGACCCGGGCCGCCGAGGCGCACCGCGAGGGCGACCAGGGCGAAGACCGGCCAGAGGACCACCAGCGCGGCGGAAGCCAGCACCAGGTCGGACAGGCGTTTGAGGGCATGACGCGGCCCGTCGAACTGCGGCAGTTCGACGTGCATCAGCGGGAGGCCCTCGACGGGCCGGTAGTGGATGCGGGGCCCGGCCACGTTCGTCAGCCGGGACGCGATGACGAGTTCGGTGGCTCGTCCTTCGAGGGACCAGCCGAGGTCGCGGAGGTACTCCCGCCCCCGACCCGGTTCACCGGCGACGATGACGCTCTCGGCACCCAACCGCCAGACCGCACGGGGCACTCCGTCGAGGTCGGCCACCACGGGGACGACGCGACCGCCGACGACGATGCCGCGCGGGTCGGAGTCGGGCACCGCGGCGCCGACGACGTCGTACACCGCACCGCTGGTCTTGTCGATCCGTCGCACGACGTCGGCGATGTCGTCACGCGACCCGACCACGACCGCGCGGGACAGGTAGTGGCCCTTCGCGCGCTGACGCTCGAGCCAGCGTCGCATGGTCCAGCGGCCGGTCACCAGGCCGGCGCCACCGACCGGGAGGGCCACCAGGAAGTAGCCCTCGCCGCCGATGTGTCCGACCGAGGCGAAACCGATGGCCACGACCGCGAAGGCCCAGACGCTCGCGGTGAGCAGTCGCTTGTACTCGACGACGCCGCTGCCCACGACCGCGAGGTCGCGGGTCCGGTGCAGGGCGAGGCAGGCCGTCCAGACGAGCCCGACCACGACGGGGAGCCACGGCGAACCGACCGACTCGGCGAGGGTGGTGGCGTCCGTGCCCCGTCCGGCCGCGATGGCCCGGGCCGCGTCGACCGCGACGGCACCGACGATGCTCGCGGCGAGGACGACCGTGTCGACCAGGCGCAGGCGGCGACGGTAGCGGCGCGCCCAGGCCGCACCGGACTCGGCGTCGACGGCCGGTCGGGTGGGCGGGGTGGTCACGCTCGTGACGTGGGCGTCGTCGGCCGTGGGCAGGTCGTGGGGGAGGTCGTTCCGTCGGGGGGACGGTCCGACCAGGGCGGGGCGGAGATCGCTCTGCGTGCTGGTCATCGGGGCTCGGGTTCGGGTAGGCGACGGCACGCCCGCGTCGGTGGTGACGACGGGGCGGTGGGGGGCGGTCGATCGAGGTTCGGGTTCGATCGACCGCCCGGGCGTCGCGCCAGGACACGGGGACCCCGAGGTGCAGGGGCGTCGGTTCGGGCGACGACGGGCGCGACGGGCAGCGGGTCTGCTCGTCGCACGGTTCGGGTCGGTGCGGGTGGGGGAGCCGTGGCTCCGCCCTGGTTCGGGTTTCTCGGCCCTCGTGGCGATTTCGGGTCGACCAGGAGGATGCTGTGACTCTAGTTCGGGGGGCACCCGTGAGAAGAGTCTAGTCGGACCCCCCGTTCGGGGGCGTCCGTGTCCCCCCTGTTGCCGACACCCGAACGGGTGACCCTCGACCGACGCCGTGTCACCCGTGCGGGGGTGACAAACACCCGTGAATCCGGCGAGAGGGTGGGTCTCGCGACCGAGCCGACGTGGCGGAGCCACGAATGATCGACGAAAGTCCCGGACAGAGACGGTTTACATTCGTTGGGACACCGGGTGGGCATCCCGGCCGTCGATCGTTCACTCGCGCGACAGGTGTCGTTCACACCGTCTCGAACCACCCGGTTCGGCCGAGCCAGGGGTACAGACGGACAGCGCCCCCCGGCCCACCGGCCGAGGGGCGCATCACCCGTCACAATCACCCTCGCCCGCGTGTCACGGGCGGGTGACGAACCCCTGCTCGACCATCCAGTCGAAGGCCACGTCGGCGGGCTCCCGACCCTCGACGTCGACAGCCAGGTTGAGGCGTCGCATCTCGGTGTCGGTCAGTGCCGGCGAGATCTCGTCGTACACCTCGGCGAGCTGCGGGTACTCCTCGAGCGTGGCCGTCGAGAGCACGGGAGCGGCGTTGTAGGCCGGGAAGAACCCGCGGTCGTCCTCGAGGACGCTGAGGTCGAGCGAGTCGATGCGGCCGTCCGTCGTGAACACCTCGCCGAAGTTGCAGCGGCCCCGGTCGGTCGCGGTGTAGACCGTGCCCGTGTCGAGGATGCTGACGTTCGCCGTCGGCACGCCGTCGGCGGCGCCGAGCTCGAGGCCGTAGGCGGCGAGCATGGGGGCGAAGCCGTCGGCCCGCGAGTTGAACTCGGCCTCGACGCAGAAGGTCCGTTGGTCGACGGGCAGCGCAGCGATCTGCGAGAGCGAGGTGATGTCACCGAGCTCCGGCACGGCCTCGGACCGCACGGCCATGGCGTACGTGTTGTTGAGCGGTGCCGGGTCGAGCCACGTCAGGCCGTTGTCGGCGTCCGCGTCGCGCACGGCCTCGTACTGCTCGCGCTGGTCGGGGATGCCCTCCGCCTCGGCGAGGTACGTGAGCCAGGCGGTGCCGGTGTACTCGTAGGTCATGTCGGCCGTGCCGTCCAGCATGAGCTGGCGGACCGCCACCGAACCCGGCACGTTCGTCATGTCGGTGACCTCGAAGCCCGCGGCCTGGGCCGCGAGCACCGCGATCTTCCCGAGGATCAGCTGTTCGGTGAAGTTCTTCGCCGTCACGGTGACGGCCGCGTCGTCGGGCAGTCCCTCGATCGCCCGGATCGAACCCGGGGCCACCGCCGGCACGAAGGCCGTGGCCGGTTGCAGACCGCACCCCGTGAGGGCGAGCGTCGCAGCGGCGACGACGGCGAGGGACGAGGAGGCGCGACGCAGCCGGCGGGGCAGGCGGGAGGTGGTCATGCGCGGAGTCCCTTCGGACGGGCGACGTGTTCGACGACGCGACCGATCCAGTCGATCACCAGGGCGAGCAGGGCGATGAGCAGGGCACCGGACACCAGGACCCTGGGCAGGAACAGGTTGACCCCGGTGGTGATGAGCAACCCGAGTCCGCCGGCTCCGATGAACGTGGCCAGGGCGGCCGAGCCGACGAGCAGCACGAGGGCGGTCCGGATGCCCGAGAGCATGACGGGCACGGCCAGCGGCAGTTCGACCTTGAGCAGCACCGACGAGGCGCTCATGCCCATGCCGCGGCCCGCCTCGACGAGGCGCGGGTCGACGCTCTGCAAACCGATCATGGTGTTCCGCAGGACCGGCAACGCCGCGTAGAGCACGAGGGCCACGACGGCGGCCCAGAAGGTGAAGCCGAGCCAGAAGGCGAGCAGCACGATCAGCCCGATGGCCGGGGCGGCCTGCCCGAAGTTCGCGACGACCAGGATCGGCCCGCTGACGCGGACGAACGGGCGTCGGGTCAGGAGCACCCCGAGCGGGATCGCGACCACCAGGACGATGGCGGCCGACACGAAGGTCAGGGCGAGGTGCTCGCCGGTGTAGGCCAGCAGTTCGGAGGGGTTCAGGGTGGTGCGCTCGGCCGCCGTGAGGTCGGCCGTCGTCAGCCACGCGGTGAACGCCGCGAACACGACGAGCACCGCGACGGGCTGGACGAGCAGGCCGAGCCACGCGGGTCGGGCACGGCGACGGCCGGTCGACCGCCCGTCGGCGGGGGACGCTGCGACGGCGGCGGTCACGCCGCGTCCTCGTCGGCCACGGGGGCGCCGGGCACGACGTCGAACGACCCGGTGTTGGTGCCGACGGGGGCGTCGTGCTGGGCCTCGGCGGCCGAGGCGCGCGCCCGGGTGATGGCCTCCATGACGACCTCGACGGTGATGACGCCGATGAAGGCGTCACGGCGACCGGTGACGAGGGCGGCCCCCGCACTCGAGACGAGCATCGTGTCGAGCGCGTCGTTCAGCGTCGCGCCGCTGCCGATGACGGGCAGGTCGACGTCCGGCGTCGACCCGAGGACGCCGAGGCGCCCCAGCTGGCGTCGTGAGGGCCACGACACGGGCCGGTCACGGTCGTCGACGACGACGGCGTGACCGTGGCCGGCCGCCTCGACGCGGGTCAGGACGTCGGCGGCCGACTCGCCCGCCCGGGCCACGACCGCCTCGGCGAGGTCGACGTCGCGCACGCGGGTCAGGGTGAGCTGCTTGAGCCCGGCCCCGGAGCCGATGAAGTTCTCGACGAACTCGTTCGCCGGTTCGGCGAGGATGCGCTCGGGGGTGTCGTACTGGACGATGTGCGCGCCCTCCGAGAAGATGACGATCCAGTCGCCCAGCTTGACGGCCTCGTCGAAGTCGTGGG
Source organism: Frigoribacterium sp. PvP054 (assembly GCF_040547465.1). Taxonomy (NCBI): domain Bacteria; kingdom Bacillati; phylum Actinomycetota; class Actinomycetes; order Micrococcales; family Microbacteriaceae; genus Frigoribacterium; species Frigoribacterium sp. PvP054. Next base: position 71,471 of record NZ_JBEPPU010000004.1, on the reverse strand, counting down.
TCACGATGACGATGGTCTTCTGCAGCTCGTGCTGGATGTTGATCAGCTCGTCCTGCAGGCGCTGGCGGGTGATCGGGTCCACGGCGCCGAACGGCTCGTCCATCAAGAGCACGGGCGGGTCCGCGGCGAGGGCCCGGGCGACTCCGACCCGCTGCTGCTGCCCGCCGGACAACTCCCGGGGGTACCGGTCGCGGTAGGTGGCCGGGTCGAGCGAGACGAGCTCGAGCAGCTCGTCCACGCGGGCGGCGATGCGCTCCTTCGACCATCCCAGCATCTTCGGCACGATCGCGATGTTCGCCGCGACGCTCATGTGGGGGAAGAGTCCGCCGGCCTGGATCACGTAGCCGATGCGCCGTCGTAGCTCGTCGCCGTCGATCGAGGTGACGTCGTCGCCGTCCAGGACGATCCGCCCCTCGGTGGGCTCGATCAGGCGGTTGATCATCTTGAGCGTGGTGGTCTTGCCGCAACCCGACGGGCCGACGAGCATGACGATCTTGCCGGCGGGGATCTCGAGCGTGATGCCGTCGACCGCGGGCTTCGCCTGGCCGGGGTAGCGCTTGGTCACCTGGTCGAGCGTGATGCTGCGGCCCGACACCTCGTCCGAGGGGGACGAGGAGGTGCGGGTGGGGTCAGTTCTGGACACGGATGCCTCTCGAGATGGTCAGGCGGCCGAGGCCGACGAGGAGGAGGTCGAGGACGAGGGCGAGCAGGACGACGCCCACCACGCCCGTGACCACGGAGGCGAGCGCGTTCGCACCGCCGAGACGGGACAGGCCCGAGAAGATGAAGCCGCCGAGGCCGGGGCCGAGCGCGTACGCGGCCACCGCGGCGATGCCCATCACCATCTGCGCGCTGACGCGCACGCCGGTGAGGATGATCGGCCAGGCGAGGGGCATCTGGACGGTCGCGAGGGTCCGGAACCGCCCCATGCCGATGCCGCGGGCCGACTCCACGAGCGAACCGTCGACCTCGTGCAGACCGACGACGGCGTTCCGCAGGATCGGCAGCGCGGCGAAGAAGGTGACGACGATGACCGACGGGGCGACGCCGAACCCCGCGAACGGGATCAGCAGGCCGACCAGGGCGAACGAGGGCAGCGTCAACCCCACGGCGGAGACGCCGTTGGCCAGTGCGTAGAGCGTCGGGTTGCGGTGCACCAGCGCGGCGAGCCCGACCGAGATGACGACGGCCAGCACGAGGCACTGCACGACGAGCGAGAGGTGCTGCCACGAGGCGAACCAGATCTGGCTCCACCGGTCCACCACGAATTCCCACGCCAAGCAGACCATCTCCTCTGAGCAACGACCATCGTCCGAATCGTCGCTTCCCCGAGAGGCGACCGGCGTCCACACTAACCACGGCCCCCGCGCCGCGTCATGTCGCCGACCACCTCTCGCAGGGGTCGAGAGTCAGCTGCCGTTATCAAATCGCACGGAGGAAACCCCAGATGAGGACGGCGTGTCGACCAGGGCCGACACGCCGTTGTAACGATCCTCAGATCGGTGCCCCGCAGGACGTCCGTCAGGTGACCGGAGCCCCGGACGAGACCTTGAACCGTGCCCCGTGGTGCTCGTCCGGCAGCCGGTCGCCCCGACCGAACAGCTTCTGCCGCAGCGTGCCCGGCTCGTACTCGGTGGGGTAGACGCCTCGGGCCTGCAGCACGGGCACCACGTACTCGACGATGTCCTCGAACGTGCCCGGGGTGATGGCGTAGGCGAGGTTGAAGCCGTCGACGTCGGTCTCGTCGACCCACTCCTGGAGCTGGTCGGCGATCTCCTCGCCGGAGCCGACGATGCGGGGCCCGAGTCCACCGATGCCGGCCGCCTCGGCGATGTCCCGGATCGTCCACTCCTTCCCCGTGTCGCCCTCCTGCGCCTGGAAGTTCGCCAGCGCCGACTGGATGGCGTTGCTCTCGACGTCGCCCACCGGGTCGTCGAGGGAGTACGTCGACAGGTCGACGCCCATCCAGCCCGACATCAGCGTCAGGGCCCCCTCGTGCGAGGCGTAGCGCCGGTACTCGTCGTGCTTCGCCCTGGCACCCTCGGGGGTGGCGTCGGTGATGATCGTCAGCAGCGTGTAGATGCGTGCCGAGTACCGGTCGCGCCCCGCGGCCTCGAGGGCGTCCCGGATCTTCCCGACGGTCGCGGCGAGTCGCTCCTTCGTCGGGGCGGCCACGAAGATCGACTCGGCGTTGCCCGCGGCGAAGCGGATGCCCCGCGGCGAGGCGCCAGCCTGGTAGATCACCGGCGTGCGCTGCGGGCTGGGCTCGGCGATGTGGATGCCGGGCACCTTGTAGTAGGTGCCGTCGTGGCCGATCTCGTGGACCTTCGCCGGGTCGGTGAAGACGCCCGACTCGCGGTCGCGGACCACGGCGTCGTCCTCCCACGAGCCCTCCCACAGCTTGTAGAGCACCTCGAGGTACTCGTCCGCCTGGTCGTACCGGGCGTCGTGGTCGAGCTGGTCGTCGGCACCCATGTTGCGCGCCGCGCTCGGCAGGTAGCCCGTCACGACGTTCCACCCCACGCGTCCGTCGGTCAGGTGGTCGAGGGTCGACATGCGACGGGCGAACGGGTACGGGTGCTCGTAGGCGGTGCCGGCCGTGATGCCGAAGCCGAGGTGCTCGGTCGCGGCGGCCATGGCCGAGACGAGCAGCACGGGGTCGCCGACCGGGGTCTGCGTCCCGTTCCGGAGGGCCGCGTCGTGGTTGCCGCCGTACACGTCGTACGTGCCGAGCACGTCGGCGATGAAGAGGCCGTCGAAGACCCCCCGCTCGAGGAGGCGCGCGAGGGAGGTCCAGTAGCTCAGCTTCGTGTAGTCGGCCGAGCGGTCGTCGGGGTGCCGCCAGAGACCGGGGGACTGGTGCCCCACGCAGTTCATGTCGAAGGCGTTGAACCGGATTCGTCGAGTCATGGGGACATCCTCGCGACCGGGTCGCGTGCTGTCGCCGGGCCCGACACACGGCGTCACACTCCGGGACCCGTAGCCTGTGTCGGTGCACCCGTTCCGCCCTCGCGTCGTCGACGTCGACCGCCCCCGCCTCACCCGTGACGTCTACGTCCTCGGCGTCATCGCCTTCTTCGTCATGGTGGGCTTCGGAGTGGTCGTGCCCGTCCTGCCGGTCTACGCCCGCAGCTTCGGCGTCGACCACGCCCTGGTGGGCGCCGTGCTGTCGGCCTTCGCCCTGATGCGCCTGGTCGCGAGCCCGTTCGTCGGACGGCTGATCGACGTGATGGGCGAGCGCGTCGTGCTGTCGGTCGGCATCGGCATCGTGGCGGTGTCGAGCGGGCTCGCGGGACTCGCCCAGACGTACCCCCACCTGTTGCTGCTGCGAGGCGTCGGGGGCATCGGGTCGGCCATGTTCAGCATCGCGGCGATGACCCTGCTCCTCGGGGCGACCGACCCGTCGCTGCGGGCACGGGCGGTCGGCTTCTACCAGGGGGGCTTCCTCGTCGGCGGCATGGCCGGTCCCGCCCTCGGCGGCCTGCTCGCGACCATCTCGCTGACGGCACCGTTCTTCTTCTACGCCGGCACCCTCGCGGTGGCCGGGCTCGTGGGCGTGGTGCTGCTGCGTCGGGCACCGCAGCACGCCTCGACGACCGCGGTCGCGCCTTCCGTGCCGATGGGGGTGGTCCTGCGCGACGTGCGGTTCCGGGCCGCGTGCGTGGCCAACTTCGCCCAGGGCTGGTCGTCGCTCGGGGTGCGCAGCGCGCTCGTGCCGGTGCTCGTGGTCGAGGTGCTGCGGGGGCCCACCGCCTGGACCGGCCTGCTGTTCGCCGCCTCGGCCGTGGCGCAGACCCTGGCCCTCGCCCCGGCCGCCCGCTTCGTCGACACGGTGGGTCGGCGACCGGCCGTGATCGGCTCGTTCGCCGTCGCCGCCGTCGCCCTGTTCGCGGTCGCGTTCGCGGGTGACGTCTGGACCCTCGGCGCCCTGCTCTGCGTCTACGGCGTCGCCACGGCGTTCATGGGCACCGCACCCGCGGCACTCGTGGGCGACGCCGCGGGTGCCCGCGGTGGCCGTCCGGTCGCGATCTTCTCGATGTGCTCGGACGTGGGGGCCATCGCCGGGCCGCTCGTCGCCGGGCTGCTCGTCGACACGGTCTCGTACCCGGCGGCGTTCGGCGTGGCGGCTGTCTTCCTCGCCGTCGCGGCCGTGACGGCGGTCCGACTCCCTCGGACCGCCGTCGGCGCACCGACCCCGGCCTGACGGCCACCGGGGCGCGCGGCTCAGCCCAGGTGCACCGGCGCCTGCGTGGGCAGCAGGTCCTCTTTCCGACCGCGGATCAGCACGAACGAGATCGGCGCGGCCAGCAGCATGGCGATCGCCGCGGCGAGGAACGCCACCGAGTAGCCGTCGACGAGCGGGCCGAGCGGCCCACCCACCGTCGACGTCGACGAGGCGACCGCCCCGGCGTACAGGTTCGTGAAGACGGCGAGGCCGATCGAACCGCCGATCTGCATCATGGCGTTCGACGTCGCGCTGGCGGCCCCGGCGTCGTGCGGCTCCACCCGGCTGAGGGCGAGGTTCTGCATGGGCACGAAGACCCCCGCGAGCCCGACGCCCATGACGAGCAGCGCGGGCAGCACCTGGGCGGCGTACGAGCCGTCGGCGGTGATCTGCGTGGCCAGCCAGAGCAGGCCCGCTCCGGCCACCAGCGGGCCGACGATCATCATCGGGCGGGGCCCGACGACCGGCAGCAGCTTGGTCAGCAGCGGAGCGCACACCATGATGACGAGGGTCATCGGCAGGCTCGCGAGCCCTGCCTCGAGGGGGCCGAAGCCGAGCACGATCTGCAGGTGGAACGTGAGGTAGAGCAGGGCGCCGATCATGACGCTGCCGACGATCAGCTGCACGAGGAACGCCCCGCCGCGGACGCGGTCGGCCAGCACGCGCATCGGCAGCAGGGGGTGGTCGCTGCGACGCTCGACGACGACGAAGAGCACGAGCAGGCCGGCGCCGAGGGCGATGAACCCGATGACCACGGCCGAACCCCAGCCGTCCTCGGCCCGGGTGAAGCCGTAGACGAGGCTGGCGAGGCCGGCCGCGACGACGACCGTGCCGACGACGTCGAGTCGGTTGCGCCCCTCGGCGCGGCTCTCGCTCACGACGAGCGCGGCGGCCACGATGGCGACGACCACGATCGGCACGTTGACCAACAGGCACCAGCGCCAGCTGACGAACTCGGTGAGCACGCCGCCGAGCACGAGTCCGACGGCCGCACCGGCGCCCGAGATCGCACCGAAGACGGCGAACGCCGTGTTGCGGTCACGCCCCGAGGCGAACGTCGTGGTCAGCACGGCGAGGGCGGCCGGGGCGAGCAGGGCGGCGAAGACGCCCTGCAGGCCGCGGGCGACGATGAGCTCGCCGCCGGTCTGCACGAGACCGCCGAAGGCCGAGGCCGCGCCGAAGCCGACCATGCCGACGATGAAGGTGCGCTTGCGCCCCCAGAAGTCGGCGATGCGGCCACCGAGCAGCAGCAGGGCGCCGAAGGCGAGGGCGTAAGCCGTGACGACCCACTGGCGGTTCTCGTCGCTCAGGCCGAGGTCGGCCTGGGCGTCGGGCAGGGCGATGTTGACGATGGTGCCGTCGAGGACGACGACGAGTTGCGCGAGGGCGACGATGACGAGCACCCACCAGCGACGCGACGAGCGCGTCTCGGTGGGGGCGGGGGCGACGGTGGTCACTGCGGTACCTGTTTCTCTGGGGGGACGACGGATAAGCCTACCTACTAGTTGGTTGGTTCGTTGGTCGGCTACGGTGATCCGATGCGAACCGATGCCGCCGAGACCCGTCGAGCCATCCTCGAAGCGGCGACGGCCGAGTTCTCGCGCCACGGCCTGGCCGGGGCGCGCGTGGACCGCATCGCGGCCGAGGCCGGCTGCAGCAAGGAGCGCCTCTACGCGAACTACGGCGACAAGCGCTCGCTCTTCACCACCGTGCTGAACGGCACCTTCGAGACGATGGGCGACGCGGCTTCGCGCCCCGCCGGGAGCATCGAGGAATTCGCCCTGGCGGTCTTCGACCACATGCAGGCCCACCCGGACCACAACCGGTTGCTCGCCTGGGCACGACTCGAGGGCGAACACGACTGGGAGGCCTCGGTGCCGACCCTGCGCGCCGTGCAGCAGGCCGCCCTGTCGCAGCTCGACCGCCTGCGCGACCAACCGGCGGTCACGGTCTCCTGGAGCAGCGACGACATCTTCGCCCTGGTCATGTCGCTCGCCTGCGCGTGGCAGAACCTCCCCGGCCTCGGCGAGGCGCATCCGGGCGTCGTCCTCGATCCCGCCCTGCAGCGGGAGATCGTCCGCGAGGCCGTCCGCCGGTTGACGACGGCCTGACCCGGGCGCGCCGTCCCCACCCGCACCGGCGACGAAGGAGGCGCGCCCCGGTCATCCGGGACGCGCCTCCTCCGGCCGTCGGCTCGCGTCTACTTCTTCGCGTCGACCTTCGGGGTGACCTTGAGGAACCCGGCGCGCGGGTCGCCGAGGCCCACCAGGGGAGTCGTGTCGCGGCCGCCCACGAAGTTCGTCACCCAGCCCGACAGGATGCGGTACTTGCGGTTCACGGTCGGCATCGCGTACAGGTGGTAGCCGCGGTGGGCCAGCCAGGCCGGCACGTTCTTCAGCTGCAGGCCGAACATGCTGGCCGCACCCTTGCCGATGCCGTAGCTCGCCACGGTGCCGAGCGACTCGTGGCGGTACTCCTTCACCGGCTCGCCGGACAGCGTCGCGATGACGTTGTCGGCGACCGTGACCGCCTGCCGCACGGCGTTCTGCGCGTTCGGCGGGTAGTACGCCGGCTGCTTCTCGGCCAGCAGGTCGGGGACCTGCGCGCCGTCGCCGAGGGCCCAGACGCCGTCGAGCTTGTCGCCGTCCTCGGTCTGGACCTGCAGGGTGGCGCTGACGTTGACGTGACCCTTCGGGCCGAGGGGCAGGCCCATGTCGCCGAGGACGGGGTTCGGCTTGACGCCGGCCGTCCAGACGATCGTGCCGGCCGGGATGGTCTCGCCGTCGCTCAGCACGACGTCGCCGTCGACGCACGACGGCATCGTGGTCTTGAGACGGATGTCGATGCCCCGTCCGCGCAGCTGACCGAGCGTCCACTTCGAGAGCTCGGGCCCGACCTCGGGCGCCACGCGGTCGAGGGCCTCGACCAGGACGAAGCGCAGCTCGTCACGGGAGAGGTTCGGGAACGTGTCGACGGCCGAGTTGGCGGCGTCCGACAGCTCGGCGAGCGCCTCGACGCCGGTGTAGCCGCCCCCGACGAACACGACCGTCAGCAGCTTGCGACGCACGGCGGGGTCCTTGACGCTGGCCGCCTCGGCGATGTTGCCGAGGATGCGGTCGCGGACGTACTGCGCCTCTTCGACGCTCTTGAAGCCCACGCCGTTCTCGGCGAGGCCCGGCGTCGGGAACGTGCGCGTGACGGCACCGAGGGCGACGACGAGCTGGTCGTACGCGATGTCGGTCGTCTCGCCGTCGGCGCTGGTCACGGTGACCTTCTTGGCCTCGCTGTCGAGCCCGGTGACGGCCGCCTCGACGACCTTGGTCCGCTTGAGCGTCTTGCGCAGCGGCACCGTGACGTCGCGGGCGGCGATGTGACCGCCGGCGACCTCGGGCAAGAACGGCTGGTAGGTGAAGTACGGGGCCTGGTCGACGAGGGTGATGCTCGCCGCCTGGGGTGGGTGCCGCTTCTGCAGTTCGAGTGCGGTGGTGAGCCCGGCGGAACCGCCGCCGAGAATTACGATTCGCTTGGTCATGTATGTGTTCCTCCCTCAGACGACCGTACCCCCGGGCCGGTCGGCGGGGTGACACACGACCGGCCGGTCCGGGCCCCGACGGGTCCGTTCCGGCCGGTCGTCGCCGTCGGTGGGTCAGCGACCGCCGTCGACGTCGCTCTGCGTGAACGACCCGTCGGGCTCGCCGTCGTGCGGGCCGCCGGCGGAGGCGGACTCGTCCGGGACGTCGGCGTCGACGTACGAGCCGTCGCCCTCGCTGCTGCCGGGCTCCTCGGTGTAGGTGCCGTCGGCCTCGCCGTCGTGCGGGCCGCCGGAGCGGTGCGTGCCGTCGCGGAGGTCGTCGTCGACGTACGAGCCGTCCTGTGCCGAGACCCGGTCGTCGGCGTCCGAGCCGTGCTCGTGCTCGTGGTGGTTGGCGTCGCTGCCCATGACTGCTCCCGTTCGTCGAGGTCGGACGGCGACGTCGCCGTCCGTGCCGCTCACCTTAGACCGCGGGGCCGTCCGCCGGACGGGCCGTCGCGCGAACTCAGAAGCCCTCGTTCTCGCGGGTGACGTACGGCGACTCGAGGGTGTCGAGCTCGTCGTCGGTCAGCCACAGGTCGACCGAGGCGACGGCGTCGTCCAGGTGCTGCATCTTCGTGGCGCCGACGATGGGCGACGTGACGGCGTCCTGCTGCCGCACCCAGGCCAAGGCGACCTGCGCGCGTGAGACGCCCCGCGCCTCCGCGACGTCCGCGACGGCCTGCGCGACGCGGCGGTCCCCGTCCTCGCGCTGCCGGTAGAGGGTCTGGCCGAACCGGTCCGACTCGGTGCGCGCGGTCGTGGCGTCCCAGTCGCGCGTCAGCTTGCCGCGGGCGAGCGGTGACCAGGGCAGCACCCCGACGCCCTGGTAGAGGCAGTACGGGTGCATCTCGCGTTCCTCCTCGCGCTGGATCAGGCTGTACTGGTCCTGCATCGAGACGAAACGTGTCCAGCCGCCGAGGTCGGCCGCGTGCTGCATCGTCGCGAACTGCCAGGCCCACATGCTCGAGGCACCCACGTACCGGGCCTTGCCCGCCTTGACGACGTCGTGCAGCGCCTCCATGGTCTCCTCCACCGGCACGTCGGGGTCGAAGCGGTGGATCTGGTACAGGTCGACGTAGTCCGTGCCGAGCCGACGCAGGCTGTCGTCGATCGCGCTCATGACGTGGCCCCGGCTGAGCCCGGCGCCGTTCGGACCGGGCCGCATGCGTCCGTGCACCTTGGTCGCCAGCACGACCTCCTCGCGGGTGGCGAAGTCGCGCAGGGCCCGGCCGACGATCTCCTCACTCGTGCCGTCCGAGTAGACGTCGGCGGTGTCGAAGGTCGTGATGCCGAGCTCGAGCGCCCTGGCGATGAACGGACGGCTCTCGTCCTCCGGCAGGCTCCACTCGTGCGTGCCACGGTCGGGCACCCCGTAGCTCATGCAGCCGAGCGTCACCGCCGAGACCGTCAGACCGCTCGTCCCCAGTCGTGCGTACTCCATGGGTCGTCCTCTCGTCGTCCTGACGCGGCACCGGCGGCCTCGCCGTCTGCGACCCTACGCGCGGGTGGGCGCGGTCCGACCCGACGGGGTCGCGTCCCCGCGGATCACCGAGGCCGCGTGACGCAGCGCACGCCGCGCCTCCGGGGTCCAGGGGGCGCCGACGAAGACGTGGAACGCCCCGCGGTACAGGCGAAGCTCGGCGCGCCCGCCGGCGAGGGTGACGCCACGGACCAGCCGCTTCACGTCGGGCGTCAGCAGGTCGCGGTCGCCGGCGTACGAGAACACCGGCGGCAGCCCCGACAGGTCGCCGCGCACCGGGCTGACCGCGGGGTCGGCCGGATCGCGGTCGCTCGCCCACCAGCGGCCCGCGGCGACGAGACCGTCGAGGCCGAGCATCGGGTCGATCAGCGCGACGTCGTGGGCACCGGGGGAGTCGAGCAGCGCGTCCACCCACGGCGAGAACAGCACCAGCGCGTCGGGTGGCGTCCGCCCGGCGTCACGGGCCCGCATGGCGGCGACCAGCGCGAGCGCCCCGCCGGCGGAGTCCCCGGACAGCACGACGCGGGACGGGGAGGCGCGGCGGACGTCGTCGAGGACGGCGTCCAGCAGCGGCAGCGCCTCGTCCACGTCGTGCGCGGGCGCGAGCCCGTAGAGCGGCACGGTGACGGCGGCCCCGGAGGCGCGGACCAGACGGGCGAGGAGGTTCCAGTGGGTCGTCCGGACGGGGTGCACGTACGCGCCCCCGTGCAGGTGGACGACGTGGACGCCGCTCGGGGACCGACGCGGCCGGAGGGTGACGACGCGGACATCGTCGACCCGCGCCTCCTCGACGATCGCGACCCGCCGTGCCGCCCGCGAGACGGGGGCGGCGGAACCCTGTCGGGCGATCGACCGCACGAGGGCGTCCTCCGACCCGGTGGACCGGGGGCGGAGGCGGAGCAGGGCCCGGGTGGCGGCCATCGAGAGCGACATGACCCGACCCTACGGGCCACGTCCCGGCCGGTTCGCGTCGGGGGCTATCGCAACCGCCCCCGACGGGTCTAGCTTGACCCCCGAACGGGTCACCCGACCCCGACGTCGCCGGTGCCCGTCATCTGGGAGCGCGCACGGGCGGTACGCATCGCTGCACGAATCCACCCCGAAGGAACGACGATGTTCGACACACGTTTCATCAGCAGTGCCATCTCCCGGAGCGCCGAGACCCCGATCGACCGACGACGGCTGCTCGCCGCCGCCGGCGTCACGGGTCTCGGCACGGGGCTCGCCGCGGTCGCCGCGACGCTGCCCGCCCAGTCCGCCGCCGCCGTCTCGCCGTCCGACGAGGCGATCAGCGACTCGACCATCCTGAACTTCGCCCTCAACCTCGAGTACCTCGAGGCGGAGTTCTACCTCCGGGCCGTCACCGGCTCGGGCCTGCCCGCCGACCTGATCACCGGCATCGACCCCCAGGGGGGCGTGACCGGCGGTGCCCCGGTGCCGTTCAAGACGACGGTCGTCAAGCGCATCGCCCAGGAGATCGCGGCCGACGAGAAGGCGCACGTCGCCTTCCTGCGGTCGGCGCTCGGCGGGGCGAAGGTGTCGCGCCCGGCGATCGACCTCAAGAGCAGCTTCACGGCGGCGGCCCTGGCGGCCGGCGTCATCACGCCGGGTCAGACCTTCGACCCGTTCGCCTCGGAGGAGAACTTCCTGCTCGGGGCGTTCATCTTCGAGGACGTCGGGGTGACCGCCTACAAGGGGGCCGCGCCCCTGATCTACAACAAGACCTACCTCGGAGCGGCGGCCGGCATCCTGGCGGTCGAGGCCTACCACGCGGGCATCATCCGCACCACGCTGAACGCCAAGGGGCTGCAGGTGCCCGCGACGAAGATCTCGGACGCCCGCGACTCCCTCGACGGGTCGACGGACGACGACCAGGGCCTCACCCTGGGCGGCGTCCAGAACCTCGTGCCGACCGACGCCAACGCGATCGTCTACGGGCGGACGGCCGAGCGCGTGCTCAACGTCGTGTACCTGACGCCGAACCAGATCGACAAGGGCGGGTTCTTCCCCGCGGGCATCAACGGCGCGATCGTCGCCAGCGGCAACCCCGGCAGCGCGGTCTGACGGCAGACGACGAGCACCGAACCAAGGAAGGCCCGCACACCAGGGGTGTGCGGGCCTTCCGTCGCTTGCGAGCAAGCATCTGTCTCAACACAGATCGTGGGGAACGTCTCTCGAGAGAGAGTTCCGAGTGTCCGAGGGGGGACTTGAACCCCCACGCCCTATACGGGCACTAGCACCTCAAGCTAGCGCGTCTGCCATTTCCGCCACCCGGACCGGATGGTGTCGACCGAAGCCGACACGAAACATTAGCACGGCCCCGAGGGTGCTCGTGACCACGGCCACGTCCGTCGTCGCGACGATCGTGGCAGGTAGCGTGGGGCGCATGACGACCACCCCCACGAGCACCGGCCCGACCGATCCCGAGCTCGACGAGACGGCCCGCATCGCCCGCGACCTGATCCGCTTCGACACGACGAACCACGGCGGTGGGCGGTCGAACGGCGAGGCCGACGCGGCCGAGTACGTCGAGGCGGCGCTGCGCGACCTGGGCCTCGAGCCGCAGCTGTTCGAGTCGGAGCCCGGCCGGGTCAGCGTGATCGCGCGCGTCGAGGGTGCCGAGCCGGCCAAGCCCGGCCTGGTCGTCCACGGCCACCTCGACGTGGTGCCCGCCGATCCGGCCAACTGGTCGGTCGACCCGTTCGGCGGCGTCGTCCGCGACGGCATGCTCTGGGGGCGTGGCGCGGTCGACATGAAGAACATGGACGCCATGATGCTGACGGCCGTCGGTGACATCCTCCGCGCCGGCGAACGACCGGCGCGCGACCTGGTCCTGGGGTTCCTCGCCGACGAGGAGGCCGGGGGAGTCCTCGGCTCGCACTTCCTCGTGACCGAGCACCCCGAGCTGTTCGACGGCGCCACCGAGGCGATCAGCGAGGTCGGCGGCTACTCGACCTTCATCGACGGTCGCCGCTCGTACCTGCTGCAGACCGGCGAGAAGGCCCTGATCTGGATCAAGCTGCGGACGCGGGGCACCGCGGGCCACGGCTCGCAGATGATCGCGGCGAACGCCGTGACGCGCCTCGCCGAGGCCGTCGCCGTCCTCGGCCGGCAGGAGTGGCCGATCGTCCTGACCGACACGACGACCGCACTGCTCGGCGAGGTGGCTCGCATCCTCGACGTCGACGTGCACGAGGTCGCGCCCGACGAGCTCGTCCTGCGCACCGGCACCGCCAAGGGGTTCATCCGGGGGTCGTTGCGCACGACCACGAACCCCACGATGCTCACGGCGGGCTACAAGCACAACGTCGTGCCCGACACGGCCGAGGCCCTCGTCGACATCCGGTGCATGCCCGGCCAGGAGGAGGCCGTGCTGGCCGAGGTGCGCTCCTTGATCGGCGACGACGTCGAGATCGAGACCGTGCACACCGACATCGGCCTCGAGACGCCGTTCTCGGGTCCGCTGGTCGAGGCCATCACGGCCACCCTCGACCGGCACGACCCGGGCGCGCCCGTGCTGCCCTACCTGCTCTCCGGAGGCACCGACAACAAGGCCCTCAGCCTGCTCGGCATCGCGGGGTACGGCTTCGCGCCCCTGCGGCTCGACGAGGGCATGGACTTCCCGGCGATGTTCCACGGGGTCGACGAGCGGGTGCCGCTCGACGCACTATCCTTTGGCAGTCGCGTCCTGCGGGACTTGTTGTCGACGTACTAGCAACCCCCGCACCAGAAGGGTCACCCGCGTGGAGCATCTCCTCCAGGCACTCCTGCTCGGCCTCGTCCAGGGCCTCACGGAGTTCCTCCCCGTCTCGTCGAGCGCCCACCTGCGGCTCGTCGGCCTGTTCTTCAGCGACCCCGGGGCGGCGGCCGAGTTCGACCCGGGCGCCACGTTCACGGCCATCACGCAGCTCGGCACCGAGCTCGCGGTGGTCATCTACTTCCGGCGCGACATCACCCGCATCGTGTCGCGCTGGTTCGCCGGGGTCGCGGGCAAGATCCCGCGCACCGACCCCGACGTGCGCATGGGCTGGCTCGTCATCATCGGCACGCTGCCGATCGTCCTCGTGGGCTACGTCGCCCAGGAGTACATCCGGACGGTCTTCCGCTCCCTCTGGATCGTGGCGATCGTCCTGATCGTCTTCGGCGTGCTGCTCGGCCTCGCCGACCGCCTCGGCAAGAAGACCGAGCGCTTCGAGGACATGAGCTACGGGCACGGCATCGCCGTCGGCGTCGCCCAGGTGCTGGCCCTCTTCCCCGGCGTCTCACGGTCGGGCGCCACGACCACCACGGCCCTCGCGCTCGGCTACACCCGCCCCGCGGCCGCCCGGTTCTCGTTCCTGCTGGCCGTGCCCGCGGTCTTCGGCAGCGGCCTCTACGAGCTGGTCCAGAGCTTCAGCGAGCCCGGTCCCTACTCGCTGGGCGAGACCCTGGCCGCGACCGTCGTCGCCTTCGTCGTCGGCTTCGTCGTCATCGCCTTCTTCATGAACTACATCTCGCGCCGCAGCTTCGCCCCCTTCGTGGCGTACCGCATCGCGCTGGGCGTCGTCCTGCTCGTCCTGCTGGGCACGGGCGTGGTGGCCGCATGAGGTCCTGGGCAGAACCCTACGTGCCGCGCCTGCCGGGCCTCGGCGACCTCCCGTCGCTGCACGACACGTCGACCGGCACGGTGCACACCACCGAGGTCGAGGGCTCGCGGGCCGGGCTGTACGTCTGCGGCATCACGCCCTACGACGCGACCCACCTGGGCCACGCATCGACCTACCTGGCCTTCGACACCCTGCTGCGCGCCTGGCGCGACGCCGGGGTCGAGGTCGTGTACGCGCAGAACACGACCGATGTCGACGACCCGCTCCTCGAGCGCGCGGCGGCCACCGGCGTCGACTGGCGGACGCTCGCCGACGGGCAGACCGACCTCTTCCGCAGCGACATGGAGCACCTCGCCGTCGTTCCGCCGACGCACTACGTCGCGGTGACCGAGGTGGTGACCGACGTCGCCGACGCCGTGGCGCGCCTCCTCGACCGGGGCCTCGCCTACCCCGTGCCGACCGACGACTCGTCGGCCGGCGACGACCTCTACTTCGACGTCCGCCGGGCCGAGCGCGACACCGACTGGCACCTGGGCCTCGAGAGCCGCTACGACGCCGAGACGATGGCCCGGTTCTTCGCCGAACGCGGGGGAGACCCCGGTCGCCCCGGCAAGCGCGACTCGCTCGACCCCCTGCTCTGGCGGGCGGCCCGCGACGACGAGCCCTCGTGGCCCTCGGTCCTGGGCGCCGGTCGCCCCGGGTGGCACATCGAGTGCACGGTGATCGCGCAGCAGCACCTCGACGTGCCGATCACCGTCAACGGCGGCGGCAGCGACCTGGTCTTCCCGCACCACGAGATGAGCACCGCCCACGGCACGGCCCTCACCGGTCGCCCGTACGCCGCGCACCACACGCACACCGGCATGATCGCGTACCAGGGCGAGAAGATGAGCAAGTCGCTCGGCAACCTGGTCAAGGTGAGCGAGCTCGTGGCCGCCGGTCGCGACCCGAGGGCGGTGCGCCTCGCCCTCCTGTCGCACCACTACCGCTCCGACCGCGAGTGGTTCGACGCCGACCTCGGCGACGCCGAGGCCCGCCTCGACCGCTGGCGCGCCTGGGCGGCCACGAGCCACGGAGGCGCGGTGCCGGTCGAGACGCCCACCCCGTTGCTCCTCGCCCTGCGTGCCGCCCTCGGGGCCGACCTCGACACGCCGTCGGCCCTGCTCGCCGTGGACGCCGTCGTCGCCGGGGGTGCGTCACCGTCCGAGGTCGACGTCGACGCCGTCCAGGCCCTGCTGGGAATCGATCTGCGCGCCTGAGCCCCCGGCTCCGACCCCCCCGCCCATCGACGGACAGGATGCGCGACCGGTTGTGCATGCGTCTGCATGAGACTTTCTCAACCAGCACGATCGTCTGCCCTACGATGGTCCGCGTGCATCCGTCGACCGTCCCCACCCCGACCCCGGCCCCGGCCGACGCGTCGGCCGACGAACGGCGGCCGCTGACCCGGCGGGACGGCCGCGTCGACCTCTGGATCGCCGCCCTCGTCTTCGGGCTCGGGCTCGCGACGCTGTGGCTGAGCGCCGTCATCGTCTCGGACTCCGACGGCGCGAGCGCGCCGTCGACCGTCGAGTCGGTCCTCTGGCTGGCCGCCCTGTGCGTGCCGATCGCCCTGCGCCGGCACCGGCCCGTCGCGGTCCTCGTCGTCGTCTCGGCCGTCTTCCTGGCCGCCCAGCTGAGGGGCTACCCCGACACGCTGACCCCGTCCATCGTCGAGTTCGTCGCGATCTTCACCGCGAACGCCTGGGCCTCACGCCGCGGTCGGGCGCTCGTCGTCAGCGTCGCCGTGACGGCCGTCATGTTCGTCTGGCTCGGGGTGTGGCTGAGGACGGTCTACGTCTCGGACGCCGACTCACCCGACGCCGTGACCCTGGCCACGATCGCCTACACCCTCGTGTCGAACGGCATCGTCCTCGTCACGGCCATCGCCTTCGGCCGGGCGGCACGCGTCTCGGCCAGCCGCCTGCACGCCCTCGAGCGCACGGGGGTCGAGCTGCGGGCCGCCCACGAGCTCGTGGCCGACCGTGCGATCAACGAAGAACGCACGCGACTCGCCCGAGAGCTGCACGACGTCGTGGCACACCACGTCGCGGTCATCGGCATCCAGGCCGGTGCGGCCAGGCGGACCCTCGACCGACCCGAGATCGCCCGCGGCGCGCTGACCGCCGTCGAGGGGACGGCACGGACGACCATCGACGAGCTCGAACGACTGCTGAGCGTCCTGCGATCGCGAGACGGTGAGACCGGACCGGGCCCCTCGGGCCTCGCCGCCCTGCCCGACCTGATGACCGACACCCGGGCCCTCGGCCTCGACGTCCGGTTCTCGGTCGACGGCGACCCGCGCGACGTCCCCGAGAGCATCGGCGTCACGCTCTACCGCATCACGCAAGAGGCCCTGACGAACACCCTCAAGCACGGCAACGCCTCCCTCGCCGAGGTGTCCCTCCGCTACGGCGACCGCACGATCGAGGTCGAGGTGGTCGACGACGGACGCCCCGGCCCGACGCCCTACCCGGGGGCGGGCGGCCCGCACGTCGCCGCCACGTCCGGCGCCGGCCTGGGGCAGCGGGGCATGCGTGAGCGCGTCGACCTGCACGGGGGCGAACTGCACCTCGGTCCGAGACGTCGAGGCGGCTACCGCGTCCGAGCCGTCCTGCCGATCGGCGCCTGCGTCGATGCCCGCCCCCGCGAACCAGCCGTCACCCCCGACCCGTCCGAGAGAGCATGAACCACACCATCGATCCGATCGACGTCCTGCTCGTCGACGACCAAGACCTCGTCCGCACGGGATTCCGCATCATCCTCGACACCGCGCCCGACCTCCGGGTGGTCGGCGAGGCCCGTGACGGGCTCGAGGCCGTCGACCTGACCCGGCGACTCCGTCCAGACGTCGTCGTCATGGACATCGAGATGCCGGTCCTCGACGGTCTCGAGGCCACCCGACGCATCCTCGAGCAGTCCGCCACCGACGGTCCGGCCGTCCTCGTGCTCACCACCTTCGGTCGCGACGACTACGTGTTCCGCGCACTGCGGGCCGGGGCCAGCGGCTTCCTCCTGAAGACGGCGACGCCCGAAGAGCTGATCGAGGCGATCGCCGTCGTGCACCGGGGTGACGCGCTCCTGTCGCCGCAACTGACGCGTGCCGTCGTCGAACGTGCGGTCGGCGGCGATGCGGCCGCCCGCGTCGTGGTGCCCGGTCCCGCCCTCGCGACCCTGACCGAGCGCGAACGCGAGGTGCTCGACCGGTTGGCGTCGGGGGAGTCCAACGCCGAGATCGCCCGGCGGCTCTTCCTCGGCGAGGCCACGGTCAAGACCCACGTGTCGAACGTGCTCGGCAAGCTCGGGTTGCGCGACCGGACGGCTGCCGTCGTGTTCGCCTACGAGAACGGCGTGGCCGTCCCCGGCGAGTCGTCGCGCTGAGTCGCCACCCGGGCGGGGTCAGGGGACGGGTGGGTAGCGCGGGTCGTCCGGCCGGCCGTCGCCGCCCTTGCCGTCGCGCCGACGCAGGTAGCGCTCGAACTCCTGGGCGATGGCCTCGCCGCTCGCCTCGGGGCTGTCGACCGTGTCGCGGGCCTGCTCGAGCTGCTCGATGTAGCCCGCCATGTCGTCGTCCTCGGCCGCGAGGGCGTCGATGCCGGACTCCCACGCCGTCGACTCGGCGGCGAGCTCGCCGCGGGGGATCGCCACGCCCGACAGCTCGTCGAGCTTCTCGATGAGGGCGAGCGTGGCCTTGGGCGACGGGGCGTTGTGCACGTAGTGCGGCACCGAGGCCCAGATCGACAGGGTCGGCACGCCGGCGGCCTCGACGGCGTCGGCCAGGACCGACAGGATGCCGACGGGCCCCTCGTAGGTGCTCCGTTCGAGGGTGTACTCGTCGCGGACCGACTCGTTCTCGCTGCTGACGAAGACCGAGATGGGTCGGGTGTGCGGGACGTCGGCGAGCATCGCCCCGAGGAACACCACGCCCGTCACGTCGTGGACGTCGATCAGGTCGACGATCTCGGCGGCGAAGCCCCGCCAACTGCGCGACGGCTCGGCCCCGAGCAGCACCAGCACCTCGGTGGCGGACGCGGCGGGATCGCGGGGGAGGACGGTCGCCGCGTCCGCGGCCGCGTGCAGCTGGATGCGGGGCCACACGAGCGACCGCTCGCCGTCGTCGTCCAGGCCCACCTGGGGCCGGTTGAACTGGTAGTCGATGTACCGCTCGCCGTCGAGTTCGGCCACCGGTTCGAGCGACAGGGTCTCGACGAGGCTCCGCGCGACGCCGCTGGCGGCCTCGCCGGCGTCGTTCCAGCCCTCGAAGGCCACCACCAGCAGGCGTCCCGCAGCGAAATCCGACGTGTTCGTCAACCTGAGTCCTCACCGTGCCGGAGGGCGTCCGGCGCTTGACCTTCCACGATAGACCGTGGCGACGACCGGGAGGCGCGGGTCGGGAGCCGGTGGGCCCGCGCCCGGTAGACTCGTCCGCCGTGACCGAAACCCTGCCTGCCGCCGTCCTCTGGGACATGGACGGAACCCTCGTCGACACCGAGCCGTACTGGTTCCTCTGCCAGGTCGAACTGGTCGAGTCGTTCGGCGGCACCTGGAGCCGTGCCGACGGTGACGCCCTGATCGGCAGCGGCCTGTGGCAGTCGGCCCGCGTGCTGCAGTCGCACGGCGTCGAGCTGTCCGAGGACGAGATCATCGACCGCCTGACCACGGCCGTGCTCGAGCGCTCCGCGGTCGAGATCCCCTGGCGCCCCGGGGCCAAGGAGCTGCTGGCCGACCTGCGCCGCGAGGGCGTGCCCACGGCCCTCGTCACCATGTCGATCCGCCGCATGGCCCAGTTCATGGTCGACGCCATCGACTTCGAGGCGTTCGACGCCATCGTCGCCGGCGACGACGTGGAGCACGCCAAGCCGCACCCCGAGGCCTACCTCCGCGGTGCCGAGCTGCTCGGCGTCGACCCGGCCGACTGCATCGCCATCGAGGACAGCACGCCCGGGCTGGCCGCGGCCGTCGCCGCCGGCACCGTCGCGATCGGGGTCGAGCACCACGCACCGCTGGCCGACGACGGCCCGTTCATCCGTCGCGAGACGCTCGTCGGCACCACGGTCGACGACCTGCGTGACCTCCACCGGGCGGGTCGTGCCGTCCGCGACCGGTCGACGTCCGACTCCTGACCCCGGTGCGCCCACCGCGCCTCCTGCACCCCACCGGGTGCGACCCGATCGAAAGCAGCACCCCCGCATGACCGCGATCCGCCGACAGTCCGGCCCCTTCGTCGAGGGCGACAAGGTCCAACTCACCGGGCCGAAGGGCAAGATGAACACCATCGTGCTGACCCCGGGCGCCGTGTTCCACACCCACCGCGGCATGATCGCGCACGACGACGTCGTCGGCCTGCCGGACGGCTCGGTCCTGGCGAGCACGACCGGCGACGAGTACCTCGCGCTGCGCCCGCTGCTGAGCGACTTCGTCATGTCCATGCCCCGGGGTGCCGCGATCGTCTACCCGAAGGACGCCGCCCAGATCGTCGCCTTCGCCGACATATTCCCGGGGGCCACCGTGGTCGAGGCCGGGGTGGGCTCGGGGGCCCTCTCGCTCTGGCTGCTGCGCGCGGTCGGCCCCGAGGGCCGACTGGCCTCGTTCGAGCGTCGCCAGGAGTTCGCCGACGTGGCCGAGGGCAACGTCGCGAGCTTCTTCGGCGCCGAACCCGCGAACTGGACGGTCACGGTCGGCGACCTGGCCGACGAGTTGCCGGCGGCCCTGCCGGACGGCTCGGTCGACCGGGTCGTCCTCGACATGCTCGCCCCGTGGGAGAACGTCGACGTCACGGCCGACGCCCTCAAGCCCGGCGGCCTGGTCGTCTGCTACGTCGCCACGGCCACGCAGCTGTCCCGCACGGCCGAGGCGCTCCGGGCCTCCGGGGCCTTCACCGAGCCCGACGCGTCGGAGACCCTCGTGCGCGGCTGGCACGTCGAAGGCCTCGCCGTGCGACCGGACCACCGCATGATCGGCCACACCGGCTTCCTCCTCACCGCGCGACGCCTCGCCCCGGGCGCGGTGCTGCCGCAGCTCAAGCGTCGCCCGTCCAAGTCGGACTACAGCGACGCCGACGTCGAGGCCTGGACCCCCGGGGCCCTCGGCGAGCGGGCGGCGAGCGACAAGAAGCTGCGCAAGACCGCCCGTCAGGCACGCTCGGCGGCCGACGCCGCCATCGCCGCGACCGAGGCCGTCGACGGCGCCGGGCCCGCCGGTTCCGCACCTGCCTGAACCGCACGGGCGGGTCGGACGCCCCCGCTAAGCTGTCCCCGCATCCTCGCGACCCGACCGGTCGCCCCACTCGACCCCCCGGTCGCCTCGACGAAATGAGTCCCCGTGCGCAAGATCCCCGCCCTCGTCGTGACGGTCGGCCTGCTCGCCTCGATGACGGCCTGCTCGACCGCGACCGGGCCCGGCTCGACCGGCTGCCCGCCCACGGGTGACGCCGCCTCGGTGGTGACGGCGACGGGGGACTTCGGTTCGAAGCCGGACGTCGACGTGCCGACTCCGATCGTGACGAAGAAGACCGAGGTCTCCACGCTCATCCAGGGCGACGGTCAGCGCCTCGTCGACGGGACGCCGGTCGTCATCGACTACACGCTCTTCGACGGCACCACCGGCCAAGAGCTCGAAGACAGCGGCTACGACGGGTCGACCAACGTGCCCCTGACCGTGGGCGGCCAGACCCTCGCCCCCCTCGTCGACGCGCTCGAGTGCTCGACCGTGGGCTCCCGCGTCGCCGTCGCCGTGAAGGCCAGCGACCTCTCCGCCTCGATCAACGGCGCCGCGACGACTCCGAACGACGACCCCGACGCCGCCTACGTGGCCGTGGTCGACGTCAAGCGCGCCTTCCTCGCGAAGGCCGACGGCGTCCTCCAGCTCGGGGCGAACGGCCTGCCGGCCGTGGTGACCGCTCCCGACGGCGCCCCCGGCATCACGATCCCCGCGGGCGACGCCCCTACCAGCGAGGTCGTCCACCTCGTCCGCAAGGGCCACGGTCCCACGTTGACCGGCGACGACACCGCGGTCGTGCAGTTCACGGCCGTCACCTGGAGCCAGCCCTCGACGGTCGCGGGGTCCACGTGGACGAACGGGGGCTCGGCCACGCCGGTCGACCTCGGCGACTCGCAGATCCCCGACGACATCCGGTCGGCCCTGGTGGGCCAGCAGGTCGGTTCGCAGGTCATGGTCGTGCTGCCCGCCTCCGCCGCGAGCGGGGGGTCGGCCTACGTCTACGTGTTCGACGTGCTCGGCGCGATCCGATGACCCGCACCCGCTGAGCCGGTCCTCCGTGCCCGCTGCCCGCACCCCCCGCGTCCCCGTCGAAGAGCGCCTGTTCAGCCTCGTGCTGGCCCTGCTCGCGACGGACTCCGGGCTGAGCAAGACCGAGATCCTGTCGACCGTCCAGGGGTACCGGCAGAAGTACTCCCGGACCGGTGACAACGCCGCCCTCGAACGGCAGTTCGAACGCGACAAGGACGACATCCGCGAGCTGGGCGTGCCGCTCGAGACGATCGACGACCCCTCGGCGGTCGGCAACAACCAGGCCCTCCGCTACCGCATCCCGCGTGGGGAGTACGAGCTGCCCGACGACATCGCGTTCTCGTCGGAAGAGACGGCGCTGCTCACCCTGGCGGCCATGGTCTGGCGCGAGGGGTCGCTCTCCCACGAGTCCCGCCGGGCGCTGCTCAAGCTCCGTTCGCTCGGTGGGGCCGCGAGCGTCCCCGAACTCGAGTACGCCCCGCGGCTCCGCTCCCGCGACGCGGCCTTCGAACCCCTGCGCAATGCCCTCGACCGGGGCGTCGTCGTGCGCTTCGACTACCTCAAGCCCGGCGACGAGGCCGCACCCCGACGCGAGGTCGCGCCGGCCGCGCTCGTGCAGCACCACGGTCGGTGGCTCGTCTCGGCCGTCGAGATCGGCACGGGGGCCGTCAAGACCTTCCTGCTCTCGCGCATCGTCGGTCCCGTGCAGGTCACCTCGACCCCGTTCACCCGTCCGGACGACGCCACGGCGGAACGCGCCCTGGCCGACCTCGAGCAGGTCTGGCGCGACCGCACGGCGACGGTCCGCGTCGAACCCCTGTCGGACGCCGAGACGCGCCTCGGCAAGCGTCGCGGCACGACCCGGGTCGCCCCCGACGCCTTCACCGTCCACTGGACGGACGAGCACCTCCTCGCCGACGAGCTGGCCTCGTTCGGCCCCGAGGTGACCGTCCTCGAACCCGAGAGCCTGCGCGCCCTGGTGCTGAGCCGGCTCACGGGCGTCCTGCGGGCGCACGGCGGCTCCACGTCACCCACCGACGTCGACGTGAGGCGGGGCACCGGTGGCTGACGCGCGGGGCGCCCTGCACGCGGCCGACAAGCTGGCCTTCCTGCTCTCGCTCGTCCCCTGGCTGATGGACCACGAGCGGGTCAGCGTCGCCGAGGCCGCGGCGCACTTCGGGGTCAGCGTGGCCGAGATCCGACGCGCGGTCGAGCTCATCGCCGTGTCGGGCATCCCGGGCGAGACGACCCAGTACCAGCACGGCGACCTCTTCGACATCGCCTGGGACGACTTCGAGCAGAACGACGTCATCGTGCTGACCAACCTGGTCGCGATCGACGACTCGCCGCGATTCTCGGCACGCGAGGCCGCGGCCCTGATCGCGGGCCTGCAGTACCTCTCGTCGCTCCCCGAGAACGCCGACCGTGCCGCCATCGCCACGCTGATGAGCAAGTTGTCGCGGGGCGCCTCGAGCGAGCCGAGCCAGGTCGCCGTCGACCAGGCCGAGACGAGCGAGGTCCTCCGCCTGGTGGGCCGGGCGGTCGAGACCGGGGTCCAGCTCGAGTTCGACTACCGGGGCACCAGGGGGGTGGCGGAGCGTCGCCGGGTCGACCCGTTGCGGGTCGAGTCGATCGATGCCGACTGGTACCTCCGCGCCTGGGACCACCTCCGCGAGGCTCCGCGCACGTTCCGGCTCGACCGGATCGCCGCCCCGGCGCTCACCTCCACGCCCATCGCCCACCGGGCCGTCGACGTCGCGTTGCCCGAGACGCTCTTCGAGGGGTCGCCGGACGACCTCGACGTCGTCCTCGACCTCGATGCCGCGGCGGCCCCGCTGCTGGCCGACTACGGCCCCGACGAACCGGAGGCGCTCGACGACGGCAGGGTGCGGTTGCGACTGCGCGTCAACCGTCTCGGGACCTTGTGTCGGGTCGTCGCCGGACTGCCCGGTCGGCCGGAGGTCGTCTCTCCCGAGTCGGCTCGCACCGCCGTGGCGGACTGGGTCCGCGAGGCGATCGCGCGGTACGCCGACGACGCGACCCGCGCCTCCTGACCGTCCCCGCCGCCGCCCGCCCTGTGGATCGCCTGCGCCGCACCCGTCTCGGGCGACACGTGACGGTAGACTGACCGTCACCCTGCCCCGCAAGGAGACCCCATCATGTTCGGAAACGCGCTCTCAGGCTGGCACCTGATCATCATCCTGGCGATCGTCCTGTTGCTCTTCGGTGCGCCGAAGCTGCCCGCCCTCGCCAAGAGCATCGCCCAGTCGATGCGCATCTTCAAGAACGAGGTCGCCAGCGACAAGAAAGACCCGGTCGACGACTACGACGAGCGTCCCACGCGTCGTTCAGACGAGTCCTCCGCCCGGTCCACCGACCCGACGACCGCTCGACGCGTCGACGACTCCTACCCGTCGCCCGATCGCGACCTGCCGCCGAAGTCCTGACGCGTGGCCACGACGACGACTCGTGGCGACAGCACCCAGGGGCGAGGGGCAGGCCGTGTCCGCGGTCGCGACGGCAAGATGTCGCTCGGTCAACACCTCCTCGAGTTGCGCAAGCGGCTCTTCATCTCCGCCCTGGCCCTCATCCTGGCCGCTGTCGCCGGTTGGTTCCTCGCACCCTTCGTCCTCGACGCCCTGAGGTCGCCGGTCGAGGCGATCGCTGCGGCGCGGACGGGTGCGACGACCCTCAACTACTCGAACATCACGGGTGCGTTCGACCTGAAGCTCCAGATCGCCGTCACGGTCGGCGTCGTCATCTCGAGCCCGATCTGGCTGTACCAGGTGTGGGCGTTCATCGTGCCGGCGCTCGTCCGGAAAGAGAAGCTCTATGCGGTCGGGTTCATCGGCACCGCGATCCCGCTCTTCCTCGGCGGCTGCGTCGCGGGTTGGTACGTGTTGCCGCACATCGTCGAGGTGATGACGAGCTTCGTCGACACCCAGGACTCCACGATCATCGAGTCGAAGGTCTACTACGACTTCGTCCTGAAGCTCGTCCTCGCGGTCGGCATCGCCTTCGTCATGCCCGTCTTCCTCGTCCTGCTGAACTTCGTCGGGGTCGTCTCGGCCGCCTCGATCGTGAAGGGCTGGCGTGTCGCGATCCTCGTGATCGTCCTCTTCACCGCCATCGCGACGCCCTCGGCCGACATCTTCTCGATGTTCCTCCTCGCCGTCCCGATGGTGATCCTGTTCTTCCTCGCCGCGGGTGTGGCCTGGTTGCACGACCGCCGCGCGGCGAAGCGTGCCGCGCTCCTCGACGCCGAACTCGCGGCGGGCTGACGCGGTGACTCCCGAGCTCAGCCCGGCGGAACGCTTCGCCGCCGCGAAGACGCGCGTCAAGACCCCCCGGCTCCAGGCGTTCCGGTCCCGCCTGGGCTTCTCCCTCGACCCGTTCCAGGTCGCCGCGTGCGCCGCGGTCGAAGAGGGCGACAGCGTCCTCGTCGCCGCCCCGACCGGGGCGGGCAAGACCCTCGTGGCCGAGTTCGCCATCCACCTCGCCATGCAGGACCCGCGGGCCAAGGTCTTCTACACCGCCCCGATGAAGGCCCTCAGCAACCAGAAGTTCCAAGAGCTCGTCGCCGAGTACGGGGCGTCCGAGGTCGGTCTGCTGACCGGCGACACGAACGTCAACTCGCGGGCCCGCATCGTCGTCATGACCACCGAGGTCCTCCGCAACATGATCTACGCGGGCTCCGAGATGCTCACCGACCTGCGCTACGTCGTCCTCGACGAGGTGCACTTCCTCGCCGACCGCTTCCGGGGTGCCGTGTGGGAGGAGGTCATCATCCACCTGCCCCTCGACGTGCGCCTGATCTCGCTCAGCGCCACCGTGTCGAACGCGGAAGAGTTCGGCGACTGGCTGCAGACCGTGCGAGGCAGCACCGAGGTCATCGTCTCCGAGGACCGCCCCGTGCCCCTCGACCAGCACGTCCTGGTCGGTGGCAAGTTCCTCGACCTGTTCGACTCCTCGGGTCAGGCCGCGACCAACCGGGTCAATCCCGAACTGCTCCGGGCGACGTCGCTGGGCCGGCGTGGCGGCCGCAGCGGGGGGCGGCGCAACGAGGGCCACTCGTCCGGCCGCAGCGGCCCCCGCGGCCATCTCGTCCCACCGACCCAGGGCGGGCCCGGACGTCTCGACCGCTGGAAGATCGTCGAGATGCTCGACGACCAGAACCTCCTGCCCGCGATCTTCTTCGTCTTCAGCCGCGTCGGCTGCGACCAGGCCGTCGCGCAGGTGCTGCGGTCCGGCATCCGCTTGACCACCGCCGAGCAGAGGCAGGAGATCCGCGAGATCGTCGAGGCCCGGTGTCGCACCCTGCGCGACGAAGACCTGGCGGTGCTGGGTTACTGGCGGTGGCTCGACGGGCTCGAGCGCGGTGTCGCCGCCCACCACGCCGGGTTGCTGCCGGCCTTCAAAGAGGTGGTCGAAGAGCTCTTCCAGAAGAAGCTCGTGAAGGTCGTCTTCGCGACCGAGACCCTCGCGCTCGGCATCAACATGCCCGCGCGCACGGTGGTCCTCGAGAAGCTCGAGAAGTTCAACGGCGAGGCGCGGGTCCCGATCACGCCGGGCGAGTACACCCAGCTGACGGGACGCGCGGGTCGTCGGGGCATCGACGTCGAGGGTCACTCGCTCATCCAGTGGCAGCAGGGCCTCGACCCCCAGGCCGTCGCCTCGCTCGCGTCGCGGCGCACGTACCCGATGAACAGCAGCTTCCGGCCGACCTACAACATGGCCGTCAACCTCGTCGAGCAGTTCGGGCGGTCGCGCACGCGAGAGGTCCTCGAGACCTCGTTCGCCCAGTTCCAGGCCGACCGGTCGGTCGTCGACCTGGCACGCAAGGTGCGGTCGCAACAGCAGTCGCTGGACGGCTACGCGGCGTCGATGGCCTGCCACCTCGGGGACTTCGGCGAGTACACCCTGCTGCGCCGAGAGGTGGGCGACCTCGAGAAGCAGGGTGCCGCGCGGGCCGACTCGCAGTCGCGGGCCGAGCGCGACAAGCGGCAGCGTCGCATCACCGAACTCCGTCGGCAGGTCCGACAACACCCCTGCCATGCCTGCCCCGATCGCGAGCAGCACGCCCGGTGGTCCGAGCGGTGGTTCAAGCTCAAGAAGCAGACCGACCAGCTCTCCGCGCAGATCCGCAGTCGCACCGGCGCCGTCGCCAAGGTCTTCGACCGGGTGACCGACGTCCTGCTCGAGCGCGGGTACCTCGTCCCGACGGGCGTGAGGTCCGGAGGCGCGGGTCGCGTCCCGCGCGACGCCGAGGTCGCCGTCGCCCCGGCCGGCCGCACGCTCCGGCGCATCTACGGCGATCGCGACCTCCTCGTGGCCGAGAGCCTCCGGCTCGGCCTCTGGAACCTCCTCGACGTCCCGTCCCTCGCCGCGATGGCGGCGACCCTGGTGTACGAACCCCGTCGTGACGAGGGGCAACTCTCGGAGCGCTTCCTGCCGCGAGGCGAGTTCCGCACGGCACTCGACGCCACGCAGACGCTGTGGGCCGAACTCGACGACCTCGAGCAGGAGAACCGTCTGCCGGGCAGTCAGCAGCCCGCCCCGGGACTCGCGCTCGCCATGCACCGGTGGGCCCGCGGAGCCCCCCTCGACTCGGTCCTCGAAGACGCCGACCTCGCCGCGGGCGACTTCGTCCGGTGGACGAAGCAGACCATCGACCTGCTCGACCAGCTGTCGGTCGTGGGCGACCTCCCCGTCGGGCCGACGGCCCGGCAGGCGCTGGACGCCGTCCGTCGCGGCATCGTGGCCTACACGGCGGTCGCTCCCTGACCTCCGGCTCCTCCCGTCGGGGGAGCGGCGGGCCGACGGGTCTCCCAGACGTCCCCACCTAGAATCGCGGGGTGTCCTCCCGAGCGTCCGACGTCCGACTGCCCCTCTGGCTCGCCGTGGTCGTCGCGCTGGGGGCCGGCGCCGTCCTCGACGGCGGCTTCCCCGACGGCGACGTCTGGCCCCTGACGTTCGTCGGCATCGGGTTCGTGCTGCTCGCGCTGAAGGGTCGATCGCTCGGTGGCTCGTTCCTCGTCGGTCTCGTCGCCGGGCTGTCGTTCTACCTGATCCACATCTCGTGGGCGACGCTCTTCCTGGGCGTCGTGCCGTGGGCCGCGCTCTCGACGCTCGAGGCACTGTTCTTCGCGGCCGGGGCCATGCTGATCACGCTCGCGTACCGCTGGGTGCCCAGGGTCTGGCCGGGAACCCTGGGCCGGACGGTCCTGCTCCCCGCCGTGGTGGGCGGGCTCTGGACGTTCCGCGAGTTCGTCGCGGGCAACTGGCCCTACGGCGGCTTCGCCTGGGGGCGGGTCGCGCTGAGCCAATCCGAGAGCCCGTTCGCCGGCCTCGTCGCCTGGCTGGGCATCTCGGGACTGTCGTTCCTCATGGTGGCGATCGTCGCCGCGCTCCTCCAGCTCGCCCTCCAGACCACCGTCCGCGGGTCGACCCGGGTGCTCGCCGGCGCCACGGTGGTCGTGGCCGCACTGGCGGTGCCCGCCTGGCCCACGCACTCCTCCGGGACGGCGACCATCGCCGCCGTCCAGGGCGACGGCGACGCCGGGTACTTCTCCGACCGCGAGTACGGCGACCTCACCAACGCCCAGGTGCTGGCGATGAGCAGCCTGCAGGCCCAGCTGGCCCAGCTGCCCCAAGACCAGCGCAGCCTCGACATGATCGTCTGGCCCGAGGGCGGCAGCGACCGCGACCCGACCCGTGACGCGGCCGGTCGGTACGTCTTCGACGCGATCAGCCGCGGCTACGACGCTCCGCTCGTCTCCGGCGTCATCACGCAGAGCGACGACGGCGAGACCGTCTACAACTCGTCCCTGCTGTGGTCCGACGGAGCCGTGCAGGACCAGTACGACAAGAAACACCCCGTCCCTTTCGGCGAGTACGTCCCCGACCGCGACTTCTGGCGTCCGTTCGCCCCCGACCTCATCGACCTCATCGGTCGGGACTACACCCCGGGGACGCGTGACGAGGTCTTCGACCTCGGCGACTTCCGGGCCGGCATCTCGATCTGCTTCGACATCGTCGACGACCAGCTCATCACGAACATGATGGACGAGGGCGCCCAGGTCATCATCGGCCAGACGAACAACGCCGACTTCGGCACGAGGCCCGGCCAGACCGACGAGAACGAGCAGCAGCTCGCCATCGCCCGCCTCCGGGCGATCGAGACCGCTCGGCCCCTGGTCAACGTCTCGACGGTCGCCTCGACGCGGGCCATCGACGCGTCGGGCCGGACGACGGCGAGCATCCCCGACTACGAACCCGGCACCATGGTCGCCGTCGTCGACCTCGGGACGGGGACGACACCCGCCGTGGTCGCCAGTCGCGCGATCGAACTGCTCGTCTCGTTCTTCGGGCTGGCCGCGCTCGTCCTGTCCCGCCTCTTCATCGGCACCCGCCGGTCACCGCGACGCCGTCTGCTCGACGAGGCGCCCGACCCCTTGTTGCCGCGGTGGCGGGTGGTCGACTGATCGGCCCGCCCCCGGGCCACGAGAAGAGGCCCGGCCACCTCACGGTGTCCGGGCCTCTCGTGGTCTGCGGTCAGGCGCCGATCTTGTGCTGACCCTTGCGGGCACGCAAGAAGTCGAGTCGTTCTTGCAGGAGCTCTTCGAGCTCGACTCGACTGCGGCGTTCGAGCAGCATGTCCCAGTGGCTGCGGGGGACCTTCACGTCGCCGGCGTCGATCTCGACCGGCTTGCCGTCGGCCGTCAGCAGACGGCCTTCCTGACCACTCTTGGGGGACTGCCAGATGTCCGGGATCTCGGCGTCCGCAGCGAACACCATGTCGAACGTCTGACCGTCGGCCGTCTGGTAGACGGCCTTCTTGCGGGGCGAGAACTCCACGCCCTCTTCGCTCTGCAGGCTCTGGCTGCCGAGCCTCATTCCGCGCAAACTGCGATCTGCCATTGTGTGGTCTCCTCTCGCGTTGCAATCACCCGTTGTAACCCGTTCTGGACCCCGCCCGTTCCGAGCCTTGCGCTTTCACAGTCGCTTCACAGTGCCCGGGCAGGCTCGTCAGCCGGTCACCCCAGGTCGTGACGCACCTCGGCCAGGGCCAGGTCGGCGCGGTCCGAGACGATGCCGTGGACGCCCAGGGAGAGCAGCCGGGCCATGTCGGCTGGCTCGTTGACCGTCCAGACGTGCGTCTCGACGCCCAGCTCGGCGAGCTCGGCCACACGCGCGGCGGTGACGATGCGGACGGGCCCCTTGCGCTCGGGCACCTGGACGGCCCCGCATCCCGTCAGGGCGCGACGGATGAGGGATCGCCGCAGCCGGGTGACCGGGACGAGCCCGGCGGCCACGGCCGCGACGATGCCGCGTGACGAAGCCGAGGTGGCGACACCCGGCAGCGCTGCCACGGCCCGCAGGCGCCGACGGTGGTCGAACGAGGTCACGAGCACGCGATCCGTGGCCCGCACCCGCTTGATCGACCGGACCGCCGACGCGACCGCCTCGTCCGACTTGAGGTCGACGTTGAACCGCGTCTCGGGGAACGCGTCGAGCGCTTCGTCGAGGGTGGGGATCTCGTGCTCGCCGTCGAGCCGGACGGTCTTGACGTCCGCCAGGTCGAGGTCGAGGAGGCGCTGGTCGCGTCCCGCGAGCCGCTTCAGGTCGGGGTCGTGGCTGATCACGGCGATGCCGTCGCGCGTGGCGTGGACGTCGGTCTCGACGTAGGTCGCACCCGCCGACACGGCCAGGGCGAAGGCCAGCATGGTGTTCTCGGGCGCCTCGACGGCCAGCCCGCGGTGGGCGAGGACGCGCGGCCCGGGCGGCGCGAACCAGCCGGCCGAGACCGGGGGACCGCTCGTCACGACGAGGTCGTCGGCGGAGCGGTCGGCCCGGTGCCCGAGGCGTCGGCCTCGGGGGCGGAGCCGGCGGCGGCGTCACCCGCCGCGCCTCCTCGGGGAGGCGTGCCACCGGCCGTGTCACCGGGGGTGGTCACCGTCGGGAACCCCAGGTCGGGTTCGGCCTCGAGGTCGACCGTCGAGGCCAGGTCGGGGGTGACGTCCATCTCGGAGACCTTGGGTGCCTCGGTCGGCGTCCATCCGGGCGCGTTCGGGTCGCGCGGGGCGAAGAACCCCTGCCCGATGCCCTTGAGTGCCTCGGTCAGCTCGCTCGGGATGATCCACATGGTGTTGGCCGAACCGTCGGCGATCTTCGGCAGGGTCTGGAGGTACTGGTAGGCCAGCAGCTTCGGGTCGGGGTCACCGGCGTGGATCGCGTTGAACACCGTCGCGATGGCCTCGGCCTCACCCTGTGCCCTCAGCACCTGGGCCTTCGCGTCACCTTCGGCCTTGAGGATGGACGACTGGCGCGAACCCTCGGCCTCGAGGATCTGGGACTGCTTGGTGCCCTCGGCGGTGAGGATGGCCGCGCGACGGTTGCGCTCGGCGCGCATCTGCTGCTCCATCGAGTCCTGGATCGACAGGGGCGGGTCGATGGCCTTGAGCTCGACGCGTCCGACCCGGATGCCCCATTTGCCCGTCGCCTCGTCGAGGACGATGCGCAGCTGACCGTTGATGTTGTCGCGGCTGGTCAGCGCCTGCTCGAGGTTCAGCCCGCCGACGACGTTGCGCAGCGTCGTCGTCGTGAGCTGCTCGACGGCTCCCAGGTAGTTCGCGATCTCGTAGGTCGCGGCCCGGGCGTCGGTGACCTGGAAGTACACCACCGTGTCGATCGAGACCACCAGGTTGTCCTCGGTGATCACGGGCTGTGGCGGGAACGAGACGACTTGCTCGCGCATGTCGATCAGCGGGCGCACCCGGTCGATGAACGGCACGAGGAGGTTGAGTCCGGGGGAGAGGGTCTTGTGGTACCGACCCAGGCGTTCGACGACGCCGGCGCTCGCCTGCGGGATGATGCGGACGGAGCGGAACAGGATGACGAGGACGAGCACGACGACGATCGCGACGACCACGACGGTGACGACGGTTCCGGCACTGATGGTGTCCATGGGTTCAGGACCTCTCTGCGGGGGCGACGAACGCGGTCGACCCCTCGATGGCGGTCACGACGACCGGGGACCCGGTGTCGAGTGCGAGGTCGGCGCCCGCCGACGTCGCGGGGGAGGACAGCACCCGTGCCGTCCAGGTCTCGCCGTTGGACAGCTTCACCTGGCCGGGGTCGGACCCGATCGGCACCACGACGGTGCCACGCAGGCCGAGCAGGGCCTCGACGTTGCTGGGGGTCGGATCGCCGCCTCGCCGGAGGGCGCGGAGGAGGGGCGGTCGCACGGTGAAGAGCAGCAGCACGGCGAGGACGGCCGCCACGATCGCCTGCAGCCACCACGGGGCGCCGAAGAGCCCCGCGAGCAGGCCCCCGACGCTGCCGAGGGCGAGCATCAGGAAGGTGAACTCGAGCGTCGTCACCTCGACGATGACGAACACCAGGATGAGCGCGACCCACGCGACCCATGCGAAATCGTCCAGGACGTCCATGTCGACCTTCTCTCGTTCCCCTGTTATGGAAACTACCACCGTCCACCGACGCTGACGAGGGTGGTTGGTAGGGTCGAGTCCGGCCCGCGGGCCGATCGACCCCTCGCACAGTCTGGAGCACGCCTTGTCCAACCCCCTCGCCGCAGAATCCCTCACCGGAACCCGAGTCCTGGTCACCGGATCGTCCCGGGGGATCGGCGCCGACACGGTGCGCTACTTCGCCGAGGCCGGGGCCAAGGTCGTCGTCAACTACCGCAACAAGGAGAAGCGGGCACTGCAGCTCGTCTCGAAGATCGAGGAGGCCGGTGGTGAGGCGATCGCGATCGGTGCCGACCTGACCGACGACGCCAGCGTCACCGCCCTGTTCGACACGGTGCGCGACGCGTGGGGCGGGCTGGACGTCCTGGTCATGAACGCCTCGGGCGGCATGGAGACCGGCATGGCCGAGGACTACGCCCTCAAGCTCAACCGCGACGCCCAGGTGGCCCTGCTGACGGCCGCGCTGCCGTTGCTGGCCCCGGGGTCGCGCGTCGTCTTCGTGACCAGCCACCAGGCGCACTTCATCCGCACCACCGAGACGATGCCCGAGTACCTGCCGGTCGCCCTCAGCAAGCGCGCCGGCGAGGACGCCCTGCGCGAGATGCTGCCTCAGCTCGAGGCCGCGGGCGTCGAGTTCGTCGTGGTCTCGGGCGACATGATCGAGGGCACCATCACGGCGACCCTGCTCGAGCGGTCGAACCCCGGCGCCATCTCGTCGCGCAAGGAGAGCGCGGGCAAGCTCTACAACGTCGCCGAGTTCGCGGCCGAGGTCGCGTCGGCCGCCATCGACCCGATCCCGGCCGACCACACCCGTCTCGTGGGCGACACGAGCGATTTCGCCCCGATCGTCTGAGACGGGGCACGTCGTGACCGAGAGGGTCGTGCGTCCGACCTCGCGCCTCCTCGTCCTCGACGAGGACGACCGACTGCTGTTGATGAAGACGGTCGCTCCCGACACGAGCCGTCTCGCCCGCTGGATCACGCCGGGCGGCGGCGTCGACCCGGGCGAGACCCACGTCGAGGCGGCCGTCCGTGAACTGCACGAGGAGACCGGCCAGGTCGTGACCGAGGTCGGCGACGTCGTCCGCGTCGACGACTTCGAGGTGCCCTGGGACGACGCCGACCACACGCACGGTCACGCCGAGTTCTTCGTCGTCCGACTGCCGCACTTCGAGGTCGTCGACGACGACTGGACCGACGACGAACGAACCGACATCCTCGAGTCGCGCTGGTTCACGCTCGACGAGTTGACGACCGGCGACGAACAGGTCGAGCCGGCCGACCTGGCCGGGCTGCTCCGTCAGGTGCTCGACCGGAGCTGACGCGACGAGCCCCTTCTCCAAGTCTGTCGTGGGTGACTGATAATGCACATTATGTCAAGTAGTAAGAGCACTATTTGCAGGAATTGCTCTTAGGTCAAATTCGGTAAGTCTCGGCGATGCCTCTTTAAACCACATTTGATCAGGATATTCGTCACCAGCTGAGCCGTGAGCGCGGATCACAACCCGAAAGCCGTTCTCGCGCTTCGGGCCCCTGAGAACATGGCCCTGACCTGGGATGTCGTGGTTGCCGCCTGCGGCTTTTGCTCTTAGAATGCAAAAAATGCATTCAAGGCGGGACGTGTCGTGGTCGAACAGCTGGGTGGGTTGTCCTTCCTTCCGTTGCCCGACCGCGGACCCGACCGTGATGCGTTCTTCGGGCAGATCCTGACTGGATGGAAACGGCAGCAGTTTGCGAAGAACTTCGGTGCATCCACAATCAATCGCCGACTGGCCTCGATCCAGGCCTTCGCAGACTTCACGGAAAAGTTTCCCTGGGAATGGACTCCCGGAGATGCTGATGACTACTTCACCCACCTGCGGCAGGTCCGCGGACTAACCGTTGCGACAATCAGGGCGTATCAGAGCGACGTACTTTTGTTCTGCGCCTATGCGACGAGCGACGACTACCCCTGGAACGAGACCTGCGGACGCACCTTCGGTATGTCGATGTCGCAAGTCATAACCGACCAGAATAAAAGTCGCCACAGGACAGACAGCCCGTCCTCTCTGGAGAAGAGATCCTTCGAGATCGACGAGATTCAGGAATTCTTCGACTTCGCTGACGACGAAGTTGAACGTGTGGTGAGGAGCAAGCGCAAAGGTGGCTTAGAGGCTTGGCGTGACGCCGTGGCTTTTAAAGTGGCGTACGGATGGGGCCTCAGGCACGATGAACTTCGTCGGCTCAGAGTGTCGGATTTCTCGGCCAGCGCCAAGGCGCCCTACTTCGGAGACTATGGAGTCCTTCGTGTTCGCCATGGCAAGTCCACCGCGGGGAGTCCGAAGCGGCAGCGTTCCGTTCTAACTCTCATGGACTGGGCCGCCGAGGCCGTCGCGGACTGGATCGACAACGGCCTGCCACGGCTGGGAGAACCTCTAGACCTTCTCTTCCCCACTTCCTCTGGAGGCGTTGTTTCCAAGGGGCAGCTGCTGAGGCGCTTCAGGAGCTACGCGGCCGCACTCGATCTCGCTCCTGGCCTTGACATTCACGGGCTACGCCGGTCTTACGTGACGCACATGATCACGGTTGCCGACTACGACGACAAGTTCATTTCAATGCAGGTTGGTCACACCAACACGTCGACCACGACTATCTACACCCTCCCCTCCGCCGACTATGCCGCGAAAGAGCTAGAACGCGTCCTGACTAGGGACGTGCTGAAAAGCACTGGAAAGCTCCTCCGCAAGCCTTTAAGACCATCTGGAAGGAAACCTCGATGAAACGCCAAATCGAGTACCAGTTCCGAGTACGAGAACTCATGGCTCGGGCCGGGATGCGGAACAGTCGCGACCTCGTGGAGCCGCTGCGTGACCGTGGCGTAACCCTCTCGGAGTCTCAGATCTACCGTCTCGTGTCTCAAGATCCAGAACGAATCTCATTCCAGGTCCTGGCCGCCCTCTGCGACATCTTCAGAGTTGAGGCCGGAGAGCTCCTCACGTTCACGGCATCTGACGTTCAAGCGAGGCGCCCTCGGACTGCTGTCGGGCAGAACTCCGATGTCCCGCTTCTCGAGGCCTACCGTCCAGTACGCGCTCGCATTCGGCCCGCTGAAGATGACTGAGTTCAAGCCACGCGGCCGTCCGCAAACAAGCAGGACGGGGCACACCTGTGACCGCTGCGGACGCCAGACAGGAAAGATTCGAGTGCGTTGGCCAGACGGACGCATTTGCGGCATTTGCTTCACGAACGCAGTGCACACCTTTGGAACTTGCCCTCTCTGCGACCAGCAGCGCATGCTCCCTGGCCGCCACGAATCAGGCGCCGACATTTGCGTCGACTGCGCGGGGATCCACACCAACGTAACTTGCGATGAGTGCGGCCAAGAGCGCGAACGCTTCCGAGGTGGGCACTGCATCTCTTGCGTGGTCCAATCAGAACTGACTTCCATTCTGAGACCGAATGACCCACCTGATCTCCGCCTCAAGAGGCTGGTCCTCATTCTCAGCACGGTTAAACGGCCGGAGAGCATCTACACATGGCTGAGAGCAAACCACGGCGCCTCGGCGGAGCTGCTTCGTCAGATCGGCAACCGCGAAATCGCTCTGTCGCACGAATCCTTCGACAAGCTTCCAAAGACAGCCTCAGTTGAGCATATTCGAGCGATTCTCGTGCACAACAAGATGCTGCCGGCCCAGGACGATCGTCAGCTCGCGATGTTCACGCAGTGGCTCGACGAGCGGTTACTCACACTTAGCGCCACACCAGCGATCCACTCCCCCATCGAACGGTTCGCCAGATGGCACCACCTCCCACGTCTAAGGGAGAAATCCACTGAGACGAAGAATATGAACTACGCCGTGCGGAACGCTAAGCAGGAGATCACTGAGGCAGGAAAGTTTCTGCAGTGGCTCCTCGACGAACGAATGACGACAGCGACTCATCTGGGCCAGATCCACCTTGATGAGTACATCTCGGAAGGACCCTCAACGCGGCAGCACATCCGAAACTTCGTGAGGTACCTTCAACGCGAAGAGACCCTGACCCGCGTCGATGTAGCAAGACGCGAAGCCAAGACCACCCCCATGCTCACCCAATCGGAACGCCTGAATCATGTAAGGCGGCTCATGGAAGCCGAGAACATGAGCGATTCCATTCGAGTTGCAGGCCTGATATTCCTGCTCTACGGCATTCCGATCGGTCGCATCTCCATGATGAAAGTCGATCAAGTGAGCGTGCGACCGACGGGTCTCACCATCCGTCTCGGCAAGGAGTTTGCCCCTGTCCCCGAGGCTCTCATCCCACTGTTTCTGGACCACCTCGGTTCGCGGGACATGGGTGGCACTGTCAACACCGGAACAGACTGGCTTTTTCCTGGGGCCCGGGCAGGGAAGCCCCGCTCCCCCAATACGCTCCTCCTCAAACTTCGCGACGATCTAGGGATCGACCTTCGGGGCGTCCGCAATACAACGTTGCGCGGACTAGTCGAAGAGATTGATCCAAGCTCGCTTGCCAAAATGCTCGGATACTCAAAGCAAACGATGTCGAAGCACGCCTCCGCAGCCACCGTCCCATGGTCGCGCTACGTGACAGACAAGAACCCGAACTACGCGAGTCCAAGACCGACACGTCCACCTGCGGCACCTTAGGCAGGCCAGCAGCATCCCTCCTCATCCCAGAAGATCCGAAAGCGCAGTAGCGCATCGGCGCGACATCGACCACCTCACCCCTGAGGTAGCGAGCCCCTACTCTGGTGTCGTGAGCAACAGTTTCCGACAACGACCACGCGAACTTGCTCCCGAACCTTGGCCCGAGTGCCCTTCCGAAGATGCGACGGTAGAAGCTGCTCGACGTTTTGTTCTCCGTTTACGCGAGGCCATGGGGCATCTCAGCACTCGCGCTGTTGCGAGGCAAGCCGGCATGAACCACGTCACGCTGCTGAACGCCCTCGCGGGAAATTCTTGGCCTGACCTTCTCACCCTGGCCCGACTCGAACTCGCCTTGGATGCAGAACTTTGGCAGCGTCCAAGTTCCGTCACCGACTAGACGGCTTGGAGCGCCTCGAAAGGAAACTAAGTACTAGACGGCTTGGAGGGCCTCGAAAGGAAACCAAGTACCGCAAGTGAGTCCCGCTAGCTCCTTTAGCGAACCTTCACGGGACCGCCGGGACGCAATTGGTTCGGCTCTCAAGTGACGAAGCCTGAGGCTGAGGAGTTCTAGCAGGATCTGCGTCACTTCTCTCAGATTCTCCATCCCCGAACCCGCGCTTAGAACGTACTCCCCCGATGCGAGATCGCAGACAGCCGCCACCTCCGCGCCATCACGCCGTAGTAAGAAATCGACTCGCGAGCCAACGGCCCCGTATTGGACCTGTAGCCCAGAGGGTAACTGAACCTGCGCCAGCCACTGAAGGTCGACGGCTTGGTCTTCGCCTGTATCGATGGTCACAAGCGGACCACTGCGCGCCTGGATCGAGACTGCAAAGACCATGTGGTTAGTATAATCACCAGTCATGGCAGGAGTGACCGTTCCTCCAGGGGCGGGCCAACGTGATCCTCTGTCCTCCCCTTGGGAAGCGCAAAGAAGGATGTCCGGTTTGAGAATGCATGCGCGGCAACGACGTCCTCGGCACCTCTTGATCGATATTCGCTTCGAGGTTCGGGGTCCGAACTGTCAGGACCATTCCGAACGAGAACTCCATAGAAATCCTCCTAGTGGGCCGCCCGTTTTCGGAAGTCGACCAGCGGACGAAGGTCAAACGGCGGAACTCGCTGGTGGCGCGGGCGAGCCGCTTGTCGCGACGACCATACGGATACCTCGCGTCCTCAAGCTCAGAGCCGAGTCGGCTGTCTTGACGACGACGGGCCGTACTGGCGGCTACAACTCGCTCACGTCGTTCATTGCCGGGGCAATCAGCCACGAATTGGTCCGGCTGGCCACCGACCTGAACGAGGGGCGACCATTTGCACCAAACTCAGGCCCGTTCCGCATCGGCCGCCCTGCGGGCCGAGGTCGAGGGTGACGGTGCTGGCGCCAAGAACGATCGGCCGGACTAAAGCCGACTGACCATCGAGCCACTAAGAACGGCAGTCCACAGCATGGCCGATGCTTACGAACCGCAGCCGAGCGTCATCGCCACCAGGGCCCCACTTTGTACCGCAACACAACGGAAGGACCATCGCCATGGGACGCGTCATCGTTCACGCAAAGGGTTTTGACTTCGGTCCACGAAAGCGACAATTACCCTCACGGCCAGCGAGGCAGCTAACAGCCGAAGAGGCAGCCTTTTTCGTGAGCTCACGATCAATAACTCCGGCGCAATTGGACGATTCCCAGGCTCGAATCGCGCGAGGTGATCTCCGGTGCCTTGAACGCAGAACGGAGAGGTCAGCAATCGAAGAAGCCACGACACCAAGGCATGCCGCGAGCCTTCTGGGGCTGGAACACGACGGGCTCGTCGCCTTCAATGGCGATCTCTTCGCGTTCGTAGCAAACGGCGAGCTTTGGTATCCAGGATGGCAGTTCACCGGCTTTGCCAGCCGCCCCGTCATACCCGCTCTGCAAGAACTCACGAACGCGTTCGAGGACGACATGCACCCTGCGTCCATCTTGGGGTTTATGACCACCCCCCAAGACGATGCGCGAATCGACGGCACAGCAAAGACTCCCAAAGAGTGGCTCGAGCAAGGACGCAGCGTTGACACGCTCGTGGGCATCTTGGAGAGCTTTCTAATGTCTTGAGCCACCGGATCTCCCCGCCAAGGCGTGCAGCCCTTCGTATGGGCCTGACGCGGGTCAGCAGAGTTGCGGCTGTCACGGGTGCAGTTTTACGGGGTGCCGAGCAAGTCGACCGTCTCGGCCTCGCGCTCCTACCCGGCGGGATCCAGGTCTGCGGCGGTTACTGCGGGGTCGAGCTGCTGCAGGTCGAGGCCCTGGGGGCGGCTGTAGGTGATACGCACGGCGGTTCTCCTGCGGGGTCTTGGGTCTGCGGTGGCGGCGTGGCCGCCGAGGTGAGGGGCCGTTGCGCTAGCCGCGACCCCTGGTCGGTGTCAGGCGGCGTCGGCCTCGTCGGTGTCCTCGTCCTCGGGGTCGAGAATCGCGGCGTTCCGGTGCGCGGTGGCGAGCACGCGGGCGGCGGCCCTGCGGATCAACTCGACGTCGGCGTCTGCCCATCCGGCGACGTATCCGACGCTGTAGGCGCTGGTGTCGAACCCGACGAGCCCGGCGACGACGTAGGCGACGCTCTCGGCCTCTGTCTCCATGAAGCCGCGGTGCTCGGCGTACTCCGCGAGGTCGTCGACGTGGCCCATGAGCACGTGCGCCGTCTCGTGGATCATCGATTTTGCGGCGTGCTCGGGGCTGAGGTGGTTCCCGATCACGACACAGCGACCCTCGGGGTCGCTGTAGCCGTTGCGGCCGCCGCTGAGGTCCTGGAGCTCGACCGTCCATCCTTCGCCGTCGAGGTAGGCACTGAGCGCGTCCACAATGCCGTGGTCCTCGGCACCCGTGAGCTGGTCGACGATCGTTCGATCCGTCTCCCCCTCGATCACGTCGGTTTGGGCGATGTTGAACACGGAGAGGATGGGGAACCTGGCGATGCGCTTCTCCACCTCGTCGCCGTTCTCGTCCTCCTCGGTCACCTTCTTGGTGCTGTAGCCGAAGATCCGCACGGCCTTCTCGCCCTTGCGGACCTGGCGGCCGAGGCTCTGCCACTTGCGGAGCCCCGCGACGCGCTCGGCGTCGGGGCGCTGGCTGAGGATCAACAACACGTTGTTGAGGCTGTACGAGTGGAACGCGGACGCGAACGCGAGAAAGGCCGTCCAGCGGTCAGAGTCGCGGAGGGCCTTGACCTGAGTCGCGATCGACTCGTGGAGGGCTGCGGCCTGGGCTTTCTTCTCCTCGATCGTCTTGCGGGGCGTGGCGGCCTTCTTGGCGGGGCGGCGGGTCTTCGTGGTGGTGGTCATGGTTCCTGCTCCTGGGTCGATCGGTGATGATGGGTGGAGCGGGAGGGGGCGATTACGGTTCGTCCCCTCCCGCGCTTGGTCACTCGCTGTCGGTGCGGGTGAGCGTGTCGACGAACGTCACGACCTCGGGGCCGGTGATGGTCGCCGTGTGGGCGAGTTCCCACCCGTTCCGCGCGAACGTCGCGAGGTCCGAGTCGCGCTCGCCCAACTTGCGGAGCTGGCGCTGCAACTCGCCCTCCCCGACGACCGGAACGAACGTGGTCACGGTGGTGATCTGCTGCTTCTGCATTTGCTTCCTCTCCCTCTCGTTTTTTTGCCGTGAAGGCGGTTTTCCGCCTTAGCAACCGGAGGGCGCAGTGCAACCCGAAGGGCGGCAGGGGAGAGAGTTTCGGCGCGAAATAAGGGAGCTTGCGACCGCGTGCCGAAAATCTCGGAGGAGCCGGTGGCGTAGCCACTTGAACGGAGTCCCGGAGGTAGCTACGAGGGAGCGCAGCGACCGAGCCGCCGAAGGCTTCACGGCAGAAAGACGTGCCCGAAGGGCATTGAGCGCCGCGTAGCGGCTCCCTGGGAGCGCAGCGAATCCCCCGGACCGCGCAGCGGGCCGTGCCCTGGGCCGGCACCGGACTCGAGAACGATCAGGGCGCACGGAGAAGCCCCCGCCCGGCTGGGGGGAGCCGGAATGCGGGGGCTGCTGCTGCCTAGCGGGTTAGGGACCGCCCGGCAGCTCTCGGCCAGCTTGGGGGGAAGCTGACCGGAGCCAAGCTACGCGCGGCCCCTGACGGCTCTCTCGGGCTCAGTAGGGAGCGACCGAGGTCACGATGCGATCCTCAGGGAGAGTGGCGCGCACCTGGTCGATCGCGTCGGCCGGCGTCGGGACGCCTGTCTCAACGGCCTCGGCCTCGGCGCTCGTGTCGCCTTTGGGGCCGTGCCTGACGAACCAGCTCATGACCGGGAGCTACCCGCGGTCACGACGGCCACTCGTCCGGCTCAGGGTGCAGCCGGCCTGTTAGGGCCGACAGCTCGGGCTCGTGCTGGATAATCCACGCGACGGCACTGTTCAAGCTGGCCTCTCGGCGTAGCCAGGGCCGGCCGCCGGCATCGTCTCGGCCATGGGCGTAGCAGTGATAGACGATCCCGCCCAGCTCGTGGCGTGAGAGGACGTAGCCGAGGGGTGCGGCACGGTCCCGGCGGACCTGCCAGACGCCGAACGTGCCAGGGATCGGAGGCACTGCAAGCGGGTGCGTCGGGATCGGCCGGCGCAGAATCTTCGCCGCCGCCTCGCCTGCCCCTTGAACTCCCACGGCGGGAGCGTAGGGCGAGCCCCCGTCAGTGCAGCTCGGAGGGCCTGTTTCGATTGTCCCAGAGGTCGAGAGCTGCCTCGATCATGTCCAGAGCGGCGTCGAAGTAGCCGGCCACGACGAGCAGGCTCGTGGTGACTCTGTAGTCCGCTCCACCGCGTTGAGCCTGACCGACCTGCTCGCGATCGAGAAGCAGCAACATCATCGCGTTGTTGCCGTGGGCCATACCACTCGACGTCTGCCACAAAGCCAACGGAGTCAGGAAGAGGTCGGGGAAAAGCGGCGCAATCTCGACGAGGCGGTCAGTGACCGACAAGACAGGACTGAGCTTCACGCCGACCAGGGCCTCGCGACCATCGCGGTCACGTTCCAGTGCGGCGATCGCTTTCTCCCAGCCGGGGTCCTCGCGGCCGGACTTCTCCATGACGTTATGCACCTGTCGGCGGTTCTCGCGGGCGAGTTTCAGCGATCGCAACACCCGCTCATCGCGTGACGTCGGGCTCAGTAGCCAGAGAGCAGTGGCGGTGGACTCGTAGGCGCTCCGCACGAGCGTGAACATTGTGAACGGCAGGACGGCCCCGCCGTCCGTGACGATGATCTTGAAGCCGTGTAGGTGGTCGAGAGCGACGCCGAGACTGGCGCGCACCTGGTCGGGGACCGAGCTGTATGGCGTAGCGCTCTGATCCCCCGCGAGAGACGAACCTGCCCGCATGGTCATAGTGTCGGCACGAGCCGCAAGGGCGTCGTAGCGGGCGAAGCTGCGCGCGAGGGCACGTCGCCCAAGTTCCTCGTGCTCAGGAGTTTCCTGCCGATCGTGCTGGCCTCGCTTACCGCCACCTGCTGCTGCCATACAGACCATCTTGGAGGCCGTGAACGTCGTCCGACCGACCATCCGTCAATGGGCGCATGACAGAGACTCAGTCGGTGTCAGTGCCAGTCCGGAAATCGTTGACGGCGTTGTATCCCGCCGCGCCGAGCCTTGACACCTGGGGAAGGAAAGGCAGCACCTCCTCAATCGTGTCGCGTCGATCGCCCTCGGAGACTTCCCCGTTGCGCTCAGACAGACCCAGATAGAGAGCCCACAGCCGCCCATAAAACTTTGGGTGAGCGGGCTCACTGACCGCACCTACAACGGCCCCAAGGAGGCCACGGAGTGTTGCTGTTTCAGGGACTCGCATGCCTAGATATTGACAGAAATAGGTGTCTCGATAGCCGATAGGTGATCGGGCACGATCGCGTGGAACGATGAGGGCGTGACGAAGAGTGACCAGCTCAGTGTGTCTCCCGAAGACAGTGCCGACTCCCGACTTCTGGCCGCCGGCATCTGGGCTTGCGCCACAGCTCTCCGCGACGCCCTGCCGATAGTCGCCCCTGCCCGGGAGAAGCTGGCAGGCATTGAGGGGGCACTGCAAAACCCAGGTGCGCAACTGATCGTGGCTCGAAGCGCATCGGCACCACTCGGGTTTGCTGTCCTGGTCCCGCGAGAGGTCACCACGGAAGTGCTCTATCTGGCCGTCGATCCTGCAGGCTGGGGGCAAGGTGTTGCCACTGCTCTGCTCGATCA
The DNA here is from genome assembly GCF_040547465.1 of Frigoribacterium sp. PvP054. NCBI lineage: Bacteria > Bacillati > Actinomycetota > Actinomycetes > Micrococcales > Microbacteriaceae > Frigoribacterium > Frigoribacterium sp. PvP054. The sequence goes on along the minus strand of NZ_JBEPPU010000004.1, from coordinate 29,027 downwards.
CATTCGGGAACACGCAGCGCCGTCGAGCGCCGATCTCGAGTTGTGGGTAATCGCTGATAACGCTCGGGCCGTGCGAACGTACGAGCGCGCAGGCTGGATCGCAACCCAAGATGTCAAGGTCCGCAACGACTCAGGCCGTTTGGAACGGCGCTACCGGCTGTCCCGATAGACGATCGCTCACCGAGCAATGGCGGAGGACAGCCACTCCCCCGCAGCTGCGGGGCGCTGGCTGTCTCGATAGGTCAGTCCGAAACAGATCTCGATGAACGATCCCCTATCGGACAGGCCAACACACCCTTTTCTTGGTCGGAACGAATGTTGTATCAGCAGGTGCAGCTTGGTCGGATCAGTGCTTGACTGAGCGTGGCGGAGACGCCACGGCGGTGGGGCTCGCCGTCACCAACCTCGACTCAGGTCGACAACAGTCCCTATCTCAACCACTGGCGTAGTCAGAAACCGAGATAGGAGACCAGATGACCACCGACACCATCGTCGTCGGAGCCCATACCCGGACCGCCGACACCGTTCTCTCGACCGCCGCCCGGTTCGCGGCCCGGCTGTCGGCACAACTCGTCGTCGTGCAGGTCGACGACTCCCGCGTCCCCGCTGACCCCGACGACGCCAGCGGCCGAGGGGCAACCGTTTCCCTCGACCCAGACGAGTACGACGACGTCGCCGCCGCCGCCGCCGACAGATCTGCCCTCGAGGCGACGGCAGCCCGCCTCCGCACCGACGCGCAGATCACGGTCGACGTCCGTGTCCTCGCCGGTCACCCCGCAACGGCGTTGGCCCGCGTCGCCGCCGACACGCACGCTGTGATGATCGTCGTCGGATCCTCGAACGGTCCGGCCGCGGGCCTGAAGGCTGCACTGCACGGGTCCACGGCATCGTTCCTCATGCACCATCAGCTCGTGCCGATCCTCGTCGTGCCGGTCTCAGAAGCACGGCCGTGACAACCCGGATCGCCCTCGTGCGACATGGCGAAAGCCAGGCCAATGCCGATGGTCTCTTCACCGGCATCACCGACTCACCCCTCACGACCGGAGGCCGGGAAGAAGCCCGCCGTGCTGCACACCTGCTCGACGAGGCGGGTTTCCGCCCGGCATCGACCCTGTGCTCACCGCTGGCCCGTGCAACTGAGACTGCCCGCATCATGGTGGCCGAGAACAAGTGGCCCGTGCCCGCCACCGTCGACGTGCGACTCCGGGAACGCGACTACGGCGACCTGACCGGACGGACCAAGGCGGATGTTCGCCGCTCAGCGGGCGAGGAGGACTTCACCCTGTGGCGGCGCTCCCTGGATACCCCGCCCCCGCCGTCCTCTGACGCGCTGTTCGCGAAGCTGTGGGCTCAGGATGCCCTCCGTCATGTAGAACCCGAGAACCGCACCCGGGCCGAGAGCCTGCTCGACGTCATCGCCCGGGTCCGCCCCGTCACCGAGGCGGTCAAGGCCGGGACCGCCGGCGGCACCGTGCTCGTGGTGGGCCATGGCAACAGCCTCCGCGCACTCTGCCTGCTGCTCGACGCGCTGACCCCGCTCGAGGTCGCCGCGCTCAACATCCCGACCGGACACCCACTGATATACGACCTCGCCCCTGACGGGCATCCGCTGACACGGGGCGGCACGTATCTTGACCCGGCCGCAGCGGCCCTCGCCGCCGCGGTCATCACCCACGAAGGAGGAACCTGACATGAACGACTACATCAGCAACCGCACCATCCACACCCACGACGTCGGCACCTACGTCACCCACGGAGGTGCACACCCCGTCCAGATCGTGTCCGCCCTCGGGCGGTCGATCTTGGACTCCCGCGGCTTCCCCACCGTCCAGGTCGACCTCGAACTCGCCGACGGCACCCTCGTCTCCGGCGCCGCCCCCGCAGGAGCCTCCACCGGTGCCCACGAGGCCGTCGAACTCCGAGACGGTGGCGCAGCGTTCAGTGGGATGGGCGTCCGACGAGCCGCGCAGATGGTCACCACCGAGATCGGCGACCTCCTCACCTCACGCCCTTGGGCCGGGATCAGCGAGATCGACCGTGCCCTCGCCGACCTCGACGGCACCCCGAACTGGTCGCGGCTCGGCGCCAACGCCGTCGTCGCGACCTCGATCGCGGCGTCCCGGGCGCTGGCCCGCGAAGCCGGCCTGCCCCTGCACCGGTGGATCGCCCTGCTGTCGGGGGCGAACGAAACGCTCCCCGTCCCGCACTTCAACGTCCTGAACGGAGGCGCCCATGCAGCTAACGACCTCGACTTCCAGGAATTCATGATCGCTCCCGTCGGGGCGACCAGTGAAGAGGAGGCGGTACAGACCGGCGCAGAGGTCTACCACGCCCTGAAGACGCTCGTACAGACCCGCTACGGCACCGCAGGGCTCGGCGACGAGGGCGGCTTCGCCCCGGCGATCAGCAACCCCGAGGAGGCCCTCGACCTCATCGTCCAGGCGATCACCGACACCGGCCACCAGGCCGCGCTGGACGACGTCGCCATCGCCCTCGACCCTGCCGCGAACGGATTCGGCGACGGAGACGGCCGATACCGAGTCGCCGGGCAAGACCTCGATCGTGGAAGTCTCGCGGACCGGTACGGTGCCCTGCTCGACGCGTACCCGATCAGGAGCATCGAAGACGCCTTCCACGAGGACGACCACGACGGGTGGGCGCTGATGGCGTCGAGGTTCGGCGGACGGGTTCAGCTCGTCGGCGACGACCTCTACGTGACCGACCCCAGAAGGATCGCCGAAGGCGCGGAGCAGGGCTGGTCGGACGCCGTCCTCATCAAGCCGAACCAGATCGGTTCTGTCAGCCAGACCCTCGACGCGATCGCGACGGCCCGGTCGCACGACATGGCCTGCATGGTGTCGCACCGCTCCGGGGAGACCACCGACACGTTCATCGCCGACCTCGTCGTCGGCACCGGGGTCGGCCAGATCAAATCCGGTGCCCCCGCACGCGGGGAACGGGTCTGCAAGTACAACCGCCTCACCGATATCGAAGCCGATCAGCCCGGACTCCCCTACGGCCTCAGCACGAAGGACGATGCATGACCACCCCCTCACCCGACTCACCGTTTCCGCCGCTGCCTTCGAGGAGAGGTGACGAGTTCGAAGGGCTGGGCCAGGACCCGGACCTCGATGTCGACGACTCCACGGGCAACGAACGGCCCGTGCACCTGCGGTGGCGGTTCATCGGACTCGTCACCCTCGGCGGCACGATCGGCACGGGCCTGCGCGAAGCCCTGGCGTTGAGCTTCCCCGCGGCCCCGGGCAGCATCCCCGTGACGATCCTGCTGATTAATGTCGTCGGTGCGTTCGCGCTCGGGCTGCTCCTTGAGTCGCTGGTGCGACGAGGGCCGGACGCGGGTCGCCGACGCGACCTGCGGCTGCTCATCGGAACAGGCGTTCTCGGCGGATTCACCACCTACAGCGCCCTCGCAGTCGACACCGCGACCCTGCTCGGTGACGCGCTGCCGATCGCGATCACCTACGGTGTGGGATCGGTCGTGCTCGGCGCCGTGGCTTCCTGGGCCGGCATCACCGTCGGTGCCGCCCTCCACCGCCGTTCCGAGGCGGTGTCGTGATCGCCCCGTGGCTCTTCGTCGCGACCGCGGTCGCCGGTGGTGTGGGTGCGGCCCTGCGCCTAATCGTTGACGGCGCCGTCCGCAGCACGTGGTCGGCCCCCATTCCGCTGGCAACCCTGGCCATCAATGTCAGCGGGTCGTTCGTGCTCGGCTTGCTCACCGGTCTTGCCGACCACGCGGGGCTGCCTCGAGAGTGGCTGCTCGTCGCGGGCGGCGGGCTCATGGGCGGCTACACCACGTTCAGCACCGCCAGCGTCGAGACCGTGCGCCTCATGGCCGAGAAGAAATGGGTTGCTGGAATCGCCAACGGCGCGGGCATGCTGCTGCTCGCCGTCGCTGCCGGGCTCGTCGGCCTCACCATCGGCACGTCATGACACCCCTCTGCTGACGAGTCGCGGATTCTCGTGACGGCTGACCGTCGGGGCATGCTCGTGGTTGCATCAGGTCTGCGACCGTTTCATGCAGCCGCATCGGTCGGCGGCCGCCGACTCCCTTATCCATTTCGACGAACGAGTGAGCAGGAGAAAGCACCATGAACGACACGGTCATCCATGACTTGGTTTCCGAGATGCTGAGTCGGCTTCCGTCCGGTCGAGGCATCGTGGCTGTGGACGGCGATGCTGGCGAGCAACTCTCGGACATGGGCAGTCAGTTGGCTCGGGAGATCAGCGCGAGAGGCCTCACGTCATCCGTCCGAGCATTCACGGGCACGGACTCCGAGTCCGCGCCCGCCGGCACGGACGTCGTGTTGGTCGTCGGCGAGGGCGCGCTGCAGCCTGGCGTCCGGGCGCGGTGGAATTGGACTCTGTGGGTGGAGGCCTCCGGGGTGCGTGACCCGGCGAGCAACGACCTCACCGCGGTGGCGTTCGAGAGCTACCGGTCGCGTGACGAGCCCAAGGGCGCCGCCTCGGCCATCGTCGACGTCAGTGACCCCGAGGCCTATCGCCGTGACTGGAACGACGCCTGTTCGATCTGAGCCGCTCCCCCACGCCCCCACGTCATCCGCGGTCAGGGCAGGGGACGGGGAGGCGCGAGGAGCGTTCCGCGGATGACGCTGCCGTGGAAGGTGCGCACGGCGACCGTGATCCAGGCCCCGACGAGCCCGATGTAGAACACGACCGCCAGTACCTGCAGCGCGACGAGGCCCGTGTGCAGGGCCAGACCGTTCAGGCCTGTCACGCAGGTGCCGACGGGGAAGGTGAACGACCACCAGGTGAGTGAGAACGGGAGCCCCTGGCGGATGGTGCGGAGGGTGATGGCCGATGCCAGTGCTGCCCACATCAGAGCGAATCCCAGAGTGGGCACACCGTAGACGAGCCCGAAGACGAACAGGGCGTGCGAGGTTGCCTGGTCGACGGCGAGGTGGGCGTTGCCACCGAGCAGGTTGGCTGCGGTGATCGACTGCCCCAGGGGGCCGAGGACGATCCAGAGGGTCGGGACCATGCCGGCCGGGCCGATCTTGTGCTGGGCCAGGCGTGACCAGATCAGCGTGATGATCACGATCGACGCCAGCAACGACAACCCGAACATCGCGTAGCACCCCCAGAGCATGTTCTGCCTTGCCTGCCCCGCGGGCAGGAAGGGCAGCAGCAGCGCACCGGTCGAGGCAGACACCATCGGAGGAACCACGGGCATGAGCCAGCCGCCGAACGCACTGTCGGGGGCCGTGTCGTGCCGGGTGAACGTCAGGTACGGGACCGCGATCGCGCTGACGAGGCCGAGCACCGTACCGATGGTCCACAACACCCAGTCGATGCCGACCGCCAGGGGCGTGCCGAGGACGTCTTTGCCCAAGAGCAGGGTTCCCGCGCCGACGGTCAGCAGCGCCATGGGCGGTGCCCCGTAGAAGTGCGCCATCACCGGATTGAGTCGATGCCCCCGCGCGGTGGCTTGGTAACGCACCGAGTGCATGACGGTCGCCGTGCTGAGAGCGACCAACAACACGCTGGCCAGTGCCCAGACGATGGTCGCGGCGGGGCGCAGCCCCGGGAACTGCAACGGCAGGGTCGCCGCGGCGTTGGCGACGATGCCGGTCCCCATGATCGACGCGAACCAGTTCGGGGTCAGGTTCGACACGATCTGCCCGCGGTGCTCGAGCTGGCGGAACAGACCGTGCGTGCGGGGAGGGGCGACAGTCGGTGTGATCGTGGCAGGCATGCCTCGATTTTCGTACGTGCGTCCGGCTGCCGATACGGGCGGATGCTTGTGGTGTCACAATCGATCCTTGTGACCGGACTCCCTATTGATCTCGAGACGCTCCGACTGCTGGAGGCGATCTCGAGGTCGGGCAGTCTGGGCCGTGCCGCGACATCGGTGGGCATCAGCCAGCAGGCGGCGTCGTCTCGCATCACGGGCGCCGAGCGGCGGCTGGGTCGTACGTTGCTCGTCCGCTCTCGGGCCGGCTCGGCGCTGACCGAGCACGGACTCCTGGTGTGCGAGTGGGGCCGCCCCCTGCTCGAGGCGGCGACCACCTTCGAACGATCGCTGCACACCCTGATGACCGGCGCCTCCGACGCTCTCCTCGTCGCGGCGAGTCAGACGGTGTCAGAGGCGCTGATGCCCCGCTGGATGACAGCGGCAGCGGATCGTGTCCGGGTGCGCCTGGAATCGGGCAACAGCGACTGGGTCGTCGACGAGGTCCGTTCGGGGCGCGTGCACCTCGGGTTCACCGAGACCCCTGATGAGGCCGATGGGCTCGCCAGCACCGTCCTGGGTGTCGACGAACTGCTCATCGTCGTCTCGCCCAGACACGCATGGGCATCGAAGTCCGAACCCGTGACGGCAGCCGATCTCGCATCCACACCGCTCGTGTCTCGGGAGTCGGGCTCGGGCACCCGCCGGACCCTCGAGCTCGCCCTGGGGATCGACCCTGCCCTGATGGCAGAACCCGCTGCGCAGTTGTCGTCGACGGGCGCCATCCGGGCGGCCATCGCCGGCGGTGTGGGCCCGGGAGTCATCAGCTCGTTGCTGGTCGAAGACGACCTCCGCGCCGGGCGCCTCGTCACCGTCCCGGCAGCCGTCGACCTGAGACGACCGTTCCGCGCTGTGTGGTCGGCCGGTCTGAACACCGGGGCACAGGATCTCCTGGCCGTGATCGCCGCGTTGCAGCACAGCCCCGACTCCTCGCCGAGATGATCAGAGAAGCGAAGCGTGCCGTAGGGCCGTGACGGCCCGCAGGTGCTTCTCGCCGGCGCGGGTGGCGTTCGCCGGCGACAGATGGGGTGCCGCGAGCACGGGCACGACCCTCGCACGCGGTTCCAGGGTGAAGTACCTCATCACGCCCGTCAGGGCCGGAGTGCCGAAGGTCACGATCGCCCGCAGCTGCGGCAGAGAATCGAGCAGCTGAGCCAGGGCAGGGCGTGCGTCGTCGAGATCCGTGACGGTCGGCGCCCGACCCAGGGCCCACGGGACGATGTTCCATCGCAGGTAAACGTTCCTGCCCAGACCCGACTCGATCCGTGCTCGCCTGAACGCAGACGCCGTCGGCCCCGAGTTGTCCTCACTGCTGATCGCGTCCTCGCCCTGCCTGATCGTGGCAGGACCGGGTGATTCCATCAACACGAGAACTTTCGCCGCTGCTCCTCCACCTGATGGGTCGAAGCCCGGCACGAAGCGCGCACGTTCTGGTCCAGAGCTCCGCCATTCCGATACGAGCTGATCGAGGCCCCTGGGCTGCTGCATCCCTAGACGCTACGACGTTGAGGACCGCTTTCGCCCGCTCACCGACGACGCGGAACGACCAAAACGGCGTCCTCTCCGAGTGCGCTCGCCCCACAGCAAGTCATCCAGTGGGCGATCGTCTATCGGGACGCCGCCCTGAGCAGGTTTGCGAGATGGAAGTTCCACCCCTCCTCGTGTGCGGCTCGAAGTCCGTCGCCATCTACGAGCTGCCCAAAACCTCGTTCCGTCAGCGTGACCGTGCTCCGCTCGCCGTCACTACGGATGTCGAAGCGGACCATAAGTGGCGACGGCCATTCCGGCTGCTGCCACACGAAGGCCAGCCGACTCGGCGGTACTGCTTCCGTCACGCGATCGTCAGCGAAGTGCTCGCGGCCGCCCTCGGTCCAGGTCTCGCGCACGACCGAGCCGACCTCGGGAGTCAGCACTAGTTCAGGCCACCAGGAGTCGCGCTCGTCCGTAAGCGCGCACCACAGTCCCTCCGCGGAGGACACCGATGCGACGGTGATCGACAGCGAGTCAGCGCACATGCTCAGACGCTAGTGCGTCTGCCCAGCACCGGTGCCGATGTGCCGGCCAACGATCCCCTACCGGGCATGTCTAACGTCGCGAGTCATCCCTCCGATGAGCTTCTCTTCGAACCAAACGCGAGCCTGCGGTTCCGGCTGACGATGCCGATGCCGATGCCGATGCCGGCCAGTATCATCGGCACTTTGATGATGGGCGGCTGTTCAACGCTGAGCCACCGACGATTATCAGCCCAGGCGACCGGGTCCCGAGGGGCGATCTGCCGACCCTGCATCTCGCGGACCCTGCCGGCCGTCTTCTCTATGTTCTGGCTGGAGATGAGGCGGTCGGCTGTCGACCCAGCACCCATCATGGCGCTCCGAGTGCTCGAGCAGATTGACTTCGCCCAACGCAGCATCGCAATGTCGGATCCCCTTTGTAGACTGAAGAGATCAGCCCGACGAAGAGCGGAGTGCGTTAGATGGCTCACCTGAAGCAGCAATTCAAGGATGCGTTGAAGTCCATTGAGCCCGGCGATGACAAGGCTAACGCGCCAGAGGCGCATCGTCTCGTCCGTGATGCCCTCGCGGCTGATGCGAAGCTCGCCGAGTACGGGGTGAACCCGGTGCTGATTGGTTCCTACAAGCGAAGCGTGTCCATCAAGCGCGTAAAGGACGTTGACGTGTTCGTCCGCCTCCCCGATCTACCGAGCGACGTGACATCGAAGGAAATCCTCGATCGGTTCTTCACCGTTCTCCATGGTGAATTCGGGCGTGATGACGACGGGCATCAGCGGACCAAGCGACAGGCTCGAAGTCTGCAGGTCTCGTTTCCGGGCTACGACCTGTACGTCGACGCCGTTCCCGCTCGCCCGCACTGGGATGGCGAGACTTGGGAGATCCCGCAAAAGGGCGACGACAACAAGTGGGTGCGCACCAACCCCGAATCTTTGACGTCATTGTCGACCGAGATGAACACCGCGCACGACGGTTTCTACGTTCCGACGGTGAAGCTGCTCCGCCAGACCCGGCGCGCGCTTCTCCGTAAGAAGAAGCCAGGAGGCTTTTTCTTCGAGGTCGCGGCGTATCAGGCCTTTGCCTCTGGTCTCGTAACTGGAAGCGATCACGCGGAGTACTACGTCTCGGCACTCGACGAGATGAGCAAGATTGTCGCGGACTTCGTTACCTACGGCATCGCGGTCAGCGACCCCACACTCCCCGGGCACACCATCAGCATCCGCGCGACCGATGATGAGTTGGAGGCAGCGCGGACTCAATTCCTGGACGCCGCCGCCGACGCACGGGACGCGCTGGACGAGGAGGACGAGGGCAAAGCCGCACTGGCGTTCCAGAAGCTGCTCGGCAAGAACGGCGACGACGACACCGTCTTCCCGATGCCGCCAGGCTTCAACGACAACGGATCGAAGCGAGAGTTCGCGGTTTCCGCAGGTAAGCGGGTCGTACCGGCGGGCGCCAGGACCTTCGGTTGACGATAGCCGAGTACGAAGAGTACGTCACATATAGCCGTCAGCATTTCGAGGAGGGCCTGATCCGCGCGGGCTTCCTTGAGGGCGATAGTGAATGGCGAGGCATGGTCGCGCATCCAGGTGGGTCAACGGAGGTCGCAATCTCGTTCCGGGCTCGCTTTCCGTTCCAGCCGCCACGCGTTATCCCTGTCGATCCGGACAGCGTTGCGTGGTCCTGGCATCGAGAGCTAGACGGCTCGCTCTGCTTGGTGGCGGAAGACGACCATGAAGACCTGTGGTGGACAGAGGCGTCGGCCTTCCTGGAGCACGTAACCGCATGGTTTGAGCAGGCGAATGCCGGGTGGCCCGACGATCGGCCGGATCTAGATCTCGAACGATACTTCGAGTTCTCCAAGGACCAGCGCTTGTATCTCTACGACGACCCCACCTGCTACCCGAACGGCTTCGTGCGATTCCGCCCTAGTGGCAACAACACCATGCGGATCGGAAGCGGCACGCGCCTGCCGAAGGCGTCCAAGCACAATAAGGACCGCTTTGGCTATATCGCCGATCTCGGCGAGATAGACGTTCCGCCGAAATCCTGGCAGGACATCGCGGCCCGCATCGCCCCCGACGTGGATCTCGACCGACGGATCCGTAACCATCTCGTCGACGTCGTGCTGCTCATTTATCGCCGCGGTATGCATGACGGCGCGATCATCCTCGAGGTATGGCCGACTAGAGACGGGGGAACTGCCGTTCGGCGCCTCCGCTCGACAGCCGATACCCCTGCCGCCAAGACGGCCCGCGCTGGTCTTGTCGCGCCCCTGCTCCACGAAGCTCGGGTCGCGATCGTTGGAGTCGGCGCGCTCGGCTCTTTCGCCGCAGACATGCTCGTTCGTGCCGGCATCCGACGCCTGACGCTCATCGACGGCGACATAATCATGCCCGGCAACCTCGTCCGTCACCTTGTCGGACCGGAAATGGTGGGGCTGCCGAAAGTTACCGCGGTCAAGCGGCATCTGGTCTCCCGGCATGAGGTCGCCGGAGAGAACATCCAGGAGCTCGACGAAGCTGTTTTGTCCGGCGACGTCGCCATGGAGCTTCTGACGAGTCACGACCTCGTCGTGAATACCAGTGCCGACTTCGCCACGACCGCGCTCCTGCATGTCGCGGCCAGGTCCGCGCAAAAGCGAATCATCTCTGCCTCAATTCAGAACGACGGCGCCACTTACCGCGTTGATCTACTCCCACCGCTTGGGGGCGCCGACGCGCTGCCTGACTCGAGCCTCGTCGCCGATCAGCAGCCGCCTGCAGTGTTCGAAGCCGGGTGCGGCAGCCCGATCTCGCCAACGCCACCCCACGTCGCGGTCGAGGCAGCATCCGCGACCGTCCGTCACGTCATCGGTCTCCTCATTGAGCGTCCCGTTCACCCCGCAGGGGAAGTCCGGAACCTCGACAACTCAGCAAGGGTCGCATAATGACTCGATCCGCTCCAAGCATCGACGTGAGTGCTGGCGCGCACGAGACGATCACGTCCGAGACGGCGAAACGATTGCCCCTCGAAACCGGCGGTATCCTCCTCGGATACCGCGAGGTCGACAGAGTCGTGATCACGCACGCGCTCGTGATTGATGGCGGTGGCGCGACGCGGGACCGATATGTTCGCAATGACGTTCGGGCCAATATGCACCTTGAAGAATTTCTTTCGGATAGAGCGGACGATGACCCAATCGGCTATGTCGGCGAGTGGCACAGCCACCCCGAGCCATCTGGCCCGAGCGCCATAGACCGCAACGCAATGCGCGCCGCTGCCAAAGCCGCTGGCGACCCTCTCGCGCTCCTCGTGTTCGCGCCCAGCCATACTGACGCTTACTTCGGTCTCATCGCACGACGCCACCGGCTAGGCCGAGTCGTCATGCTCAATGCGAACGTGACCCTCCCCACGCCACGATTCAGTCCGCTCAGCCCGCTTCCTGCTGGCGCCGTTCGCGGTCATGGACCCGTGTTCATCTCGTACCGCCAGTCAGACGGGACGCGGCAAGCGCAATCGTTGGAGGACTTGCTTAGGGCCGCTGGCCTTGTCCCGTGGAGAGACCGCATCGACCTGCAAGCAGGTACGACCACCGACCGCCTCGAGCAGGCCCTCACCGAGGGGCTTTCGGCAGGCGTGCTTGTAGTAACGCCTGACATCGTCGACAGCGAGATCGTCCGCGAACGCGAACTTCCCCGACTGCTTCAGCTCGACGAGAACCCCGCGTTTAGCCTGTGCATAGCCAACAAGGTCGCACGAGAGGGAAGCCAAACAAAATGCGATTACGACGCCCCGGACCGACTGCTGCGACTCGCACCGGCACGAACACTGGCTGAAAAAAAGCAGGCCAACGTGCTCGACCCCGCCGGCGATCTCGAAATCGTTCGCGACCTCCTCATGCACCGCATCAAACAACGTCGACCCGAGATCCGCTCAGAGGGCCGGGACTTCACCATTCGAGTTCAAAGCCGCCCTGCCCCGTTCGCACTAGATGCTGACGACGACGACCTTCATATACGAATCAAGGAGGCCACCGAAGGAAGGCTCCCATCGCCCGACGGCCTCGAACTCCTTCAAAGGACACTCCCACTCACCGGTGACGCAGTGTTCGCGGCAGGCGCGAAGCGCGTGCAAATTTTTGGCGGCGCACACCTTGCGATCGGCCTCGCGCTCGGCGCAGCATTGCCTGAGACAAAGATCGGCAACGTCGAGGTCCTCGATGTGCGGAACAACGCTTGGGAGTCCACACCAACGAGTAATGACCAGGGCATCACCCCACTCAGCGTCGAGGCGCTTCCCACCGAGGCCACCCGGCCGAGCAACGCTGCGAACATAGTCGCGGTCTTCGTGACGCTTACCACTAACCCAGATCTCAACGCCTTCCAGCTCCTGGTACGCGAATCCGGAAAGGTGTTCGCCGACGCAAAGATCGTCTCCGTCACGAACACCAGTCGAATCGATCCACAGGACGCGGGTCGTCTCGCCCAAGCCATCGCTCAGCACATCAAGCGACTGTCAGCAGATCACGGGCGAGCCGAAGTACATCTAGCCTTCCACGGCCCCTTTCCCATGGCCGTGCTCGTCGGGCGGCAACTGAACACGCTCCGCATCGTCGCCTACGAATGGGACGGCGACACGATCAACGGCCCCCGCTACCGGCCAGCAATCGCCCTCGAGCCCGGCGTCGCCGGTGGTCCGATCACCGAGATACTTCTGTAGCAACGGAACCAAGCAGACCAAATCGATCGCACAATGGACGACTTATGGACCAATTGCGGGCACAGCCCGTAACTGGGTCGGCTACCGGATAAACGACGCCATTTGTAGGGCTAAACGCGCTGTGTCGATTTACGACTGCTCGCCTCGCTGAATAACTCGGTAGACCGTCGAACGGGCAACGCCGAACAGCCCCACGATCTCGCTCGTCGTGTGGGTGCCCGCGCCGTGCAGCTGCACGAGGTGCTTCTCCTGCGAGGGGGTGAGCTTGGGCTTGCGTCCGCTGAGCTTACCGGCGGCCTTCGCGATCGCCATGCCCTCCCGAGTCCGGGCACGGATCAGGTCGGCCTCGAACTCCGCCACCATGCCGAGCACGTTGAACAGCAGCCGGCCGACCGGGTCGGTGGGTTCGTAGACCGCTCCCCCGAGGTTCAGCGAGACACCCTTCTTCGTGAGCTCGTCCGCGATGTCGGTCCCGTCCCGGAGTGAGCGGGCGAGACGGTCGAGCTTCGTGACCACGAGGACGTCGCCGACTCGGCTCGCGGCCAGCGCCTCGCGGAGGCCGGGCCGTGCTCGAGTCGCGCCCGACAAGCCGTGGTCAACATGCACGTGTTGATCGTCAACACCCAGCGCTGCAAGACCGTCACGTTGTGCTGCGAGATCTTGGCCGGACGTTGAGACGCGGGCGTATCCGATGAGCGTTGGATGACTGAAGCGTTTAGACCCCCGTCACCGGGCATTTTTGCGGGACAGGCATACGCGAATCCGCAGGCCAGGCGCCGCTTGACCTCGGCCGGCCGAAGCAGGCCCGCCGAGGTGTCCCGGTGAGCGACCGTCTAACGGGCGCCCGGTCGCCGCCCAGTCAAAATACGTCACTCCCACAAGAGCAGGTACTTGCCGGCTCGCTGCACACCCATGATCCTGATCTAGTGAAGCTCAAGCACGATGCCCGTTCGCTCAAGAACAAAGCGATTTCATCGATGCGAGCGGCCATGACCGCGTTCAACAGCCCTGTCGACGACGGAAGGCCGACCGAAATTCTGCTGCGCCTTCAACACGCCTTCGAGATGCTTCTTAAAGCGGCCCTTGTGCAAGGTGGCAACCGCGTCTTCGACCCGCAGTCGGGCAGATCGATCGGCTTCGAGCTAGCCGTCAGGAAGGGCCAGGAGCTATCCGGGCTGAAGGTCACCGATGAAGAGGCAGGCACCCTCCGAGCGATTGACGCCCTTCGTGACGAGGAGCAGCACTGGTTCGCGGAGGTACCCGAACAGCTGCTCTACTTGCACGCACGGGCCGCAATTACCCTCTTCGACGACATCCTCCACCGTGTCTTCGACGAGCGCCTCGCCGACCACCTCCCGTCACGAGTGCTCCCCATCTCCACCGAGCCGCCCCAGGATTTCGTGACTCTCATCGATCGCGAGTACTCGCAAATCGCCGAACTACTCAAGCCCGGTCGCCGAGCTCGCTCAGCAGCACGCGCCCGCATGAGACCACTCCTGGCTATGGAATCGCACGTCGACCCCGATGCCCGAGTGAGCGAAGCCGATGTGCGCAGAGTGGAACGCGGCATCCTCGACGGCAAGACGCGCGAACAGGTCTTCCCAGCCCTAGGGGCTGTCGGGGCGGACATCAGTGGCACTGACCTAGAGGTGCAAGTGCGCTTCGTTAAGGTCGATGGCCTCCCCGTCACCTTTACGGCCGATGCCGAGGATGCAGCCGCAATTCGCGAAGTCAACCTGCAGAAGCGCTACAGCATCTCCCGGACGGATCTGGCCGCAGCCGCAGCTCTGACACCACCTAAGAGCGCCGCGCTACGCGAGCACCTCGGCCTCGACCAAGGCGAGCCTTTTAGCAATGTCTTCGTCTTCGGGTCCCAGAAACACCCGCGGTACTCGGGTGAAGCAGTCAAGAAGATGCGCGACGGCCTCGAACGCTACGACATGGAGGCCATCTGGCGTGCCCACGGTGCCACGCCGGGCAAAGCAGGCAGACCGCCATGCACCCAGCCGGACTGCGCCTCTGCGGCTAGCAGATAGGTGACGGGTGCCTGACAGGCCTCGACGAGGTGACGCCACAGCCCGGTGGAATGCGAATCCGGTCGGACGCGCAAGTGGCTACTAGTGGTTTGACTGCTCCTCCGCATGTCGACTCGGTCCGGAGTTCTGGCACAGAAGGTTGCTGCAGCACATCTGCCGGCCAAAACCGATCGAGCGGCTTCCTGTCCGGCAAGTACCGCAGCAAGGACGACTTCGACGACTCAGCCCGCAGCGGCTTCGCCTCCGCCTACCTGAACGACGCGAGCGTGAAGGTCCTCCAAATGGCAGACGAGATCGCGGAGGCGCGCGACGTGACGATGCCGACCGTGGTCGCTCCCATCGCCAGTGCCCGGCTGACCGAACAGCTGGAGGCACTGCTGGCCGCGATGACATTCGAGCTCTCAGCCGACGATCTCGACCGTCTCGATGCAGAACCTGCCCGCATCCCCGGGATGACTACCGCCCGATGGCCGTAGCTGCCGCCAGGCGTCTGTTCCTCGCCGCAGCTCATCCATCGCTCTCGTACGTCTAGCCGCACGCCGTCCGCAGACAATCGTCAGGCCGTCCAGCGAGCGAACAGTCTCGCCCCAGGAGCGGCTGACAGGCGCCCGCAGGGGCCGCTCAAGGTGCGCTCCCACGCCACGACCAATAGGTCCCAAAGTGATAAAGCTCTTACCCAGTTACCGTGGGAGACGCCCCGGATGAGGTAGCACGGGGTGGGCAGAACGCCCGTCACGGACGGCGCGACCGATCCCGTCGCCTGAGAGGATGGTGCGATGACCCACCCGCCGATCGACCGGCCCCGCATCGAGGCCGCCGTGCTCGAACTGCTCGCCGCGATCGGTGAGGACGTCGGTCGACCCGGGCTCGAGTCGACGCCGCGGCGCGTCGCAGACGCCTACGCCGAGTTCTTCTCGGGGCTCACGGTCGACGCCACCGACCTCGTGGCCCAGGCCACCGTCTCGGCCGAGAGCCACCAGCTCGGCGAGGTCGTCATCGTCCGCGACATCTCGTTCCGTTCGGTGTGCGAGCACCACCTCCTGCCCTTCGTCGGCGTCGCCCACGTGGCCTACGTGCCCGGTGAGACGATCGTCGGGCTCGGCGCACTCCCCCGGGTCGTCGACGCCGTCGCCTCGCGGCCGCAGCTGCAGGAACGCCTCGGTGAGGAGATCGCCGAGGCCGTCCAGGCCGGTGCCCGTCCCGACGGCGTGCTCGTCGTGCTCGACGCGGCGCACGGCTGCGTGACGACGCGGGGAGCTCGACAGACCCGCAGCACGACGGTGACGCTCGCCAGCAGGGGCGTCCTGTCCGAGCCCTCGGCTCGCGCCGAGGCCGTGGCCCTCATCGGCGCGTCCCGTGTCTGACCCCGCGAGCGGCCGTCGCGAGGCCGCCCCGTCGGCGGTCGTCCTGCCGCCCCTCCGCGTCCCCGTGCGGCGCATCGGGGCGCGCACCGTCGACTTCTCCCGCCAGGTCGCCGTGATGGCCGTCGTCAACCGGACGCCCGACTCGTTCTTCGACCAGGGCGCCACCTTCGCGCTCGACCGGGCGGTTCGTGCCGCCGTGGACGCGGCCGAGGCGGGTGCCGACTGGGTGGACATCGGCGGCGTCCCGTTCGCCCCGGGGCCCGAACTGTCACCCGCCGACGAACTCGACCGGGTGCTGCCGGTGGTCGAGGCCCTCGCCGGCCGGTCCGACGTCGTCATCTCGGTCGACACCTTCCGTCCCGAGGTCGCCGAGCGGGTCGTCGCCGCCGGGGCCCACGTGATCAACGACACCACGGGGCTGCACGACCCGCGCCTCGCCGACGTGGTCGCCGACTCCGACGCCACGCTCGTCGTCACCCACAGCCTGGCCGCACCGCGTCGCCCCCATCCCCGCCCCCACTACGACGACGTCGTCGCCGAGGTCGTCGAGTTCCTGACCCGCCGGGTCGACCTCGCTCGGGCCCACGGCGTCCGCGACGACCGGATCGTCGTCGACCCGGGGCACGACCTCAACAAGACCACGCGGCATTCGCTCGAGCTCACCAGGCGACTGTCCGAGGTGGCGGCCCTGGGGCACCCGACGCTCGCCGCCGTGTCGAACAAGGACTTCGTCGGTGAGTCGCTCGGCCGTGACAGGCCCGACCGTCTCGCCGGTTCGCTCGCGGCGGCCACGGTCAGCGTGCTGCAGGGCGCGCGCATCGTCCGGATGCACGACGTCCGGGCCAGCGTGGACGCCGTCCGCATGGTCGAGGCGATCCTCGGCTGGCGGGACCCCGTCGTCGAACGCCACAACCTCGAGGACGAGGCCCCGTGACCGCGACCACCGTCACGCAGCTGCATCCCGCTCCCCCGCGGGCCGGCGCCGTCCTGACGGTCGACGACCTCGTCGACCTGCACAGCCCGCCCGACCGCTCCAGCCCCCGGGTCCGAGCGAACTTCGTCGCGAGCGTCGACGGCTCGGCGACGGCCGCCGGCCGGACGCGCGACCTCGGCGGCCCGGCCGACCTGCTGGTGTTCGACCTGCTGCGTCGGCTCTGCGACGTCGTGGTGGTCGGGGCCGGCACCGTCCGCGACGAGGGCTACGGTCCGATGCGGCTGGACGACGACGCCGTCGCCTGGCGCCGCGCGGCCGGGCTGCCCGACCACCCCGTGTTCGCGATCGTCTCCGGCACGCTCGGCCTCGACCCGACGAGCGGGGTGTTCACGGACGCCCCCGTCCGCCCGGTCGTCCTGACGCACGACGGAGCCCCTCGTGACGCCCGCGCCCGACTCGGCCAGGTCGCCGACGTCGTGTCGTGCGGTCGCGACCTGGTCGACCCGCGCCTCCTCGTCCGGGCCCTGGTGGAGCGAGGTCTGACCCAGATCCACACCGAGGGCGGACCGGCGCTGTTCGGCGACCTGGTCGCCGCCGACGTGGTCGACGAACTCTGCCTGACGGTCTCACCGAACTTCGAGGGGGGCGCCGGGCCACGCATCGTCGCGGCCCGCGAGGCGATGGCGCTCAAGGGACTGGCCCTCGACCACGTCCTGCTCGCGGACGACATGCTGCTGACGAAGTGGTCGCGACGCCGCTGACGACGACGCCCGGGAGGCGCGGGTGGCGCGGGGCGGTCAGCTCGCCTTCTCGCCGAACCCGCCCTCGATCAGCGTGATGAGGTCGTCGACGGCCGCGGCGGCGTCGGGCCCCGTGGCCATCACGGCCACCGTCGACCCGACGCCCACGTTCAACCCCATGATGCGCAGCAGGCTCTTCGCGTCGACGCCGTTGACGGTCACGTCCGCCTGGTACTTCGACGCGTGCGTGACGAGGTCGGCGGCCGGGCGGGCGTGCAGTCCGGACTCGTTGACCAGCACGGCCGAGCGCTCGATCGCGTCTCCGCCGCGCAGCTCGCGCTCGTCGGCGTGGGCGTCGGCGACGCCCGTCGCGGTGCGGGCCGCCGCGGCGACGGCGTCGAGGTCTCCCCCGGTCTCGGCGGCGACGGCCGCGGCCACCGTGCCTTCGACCAGCGGGGCGTCCGCGATGACCACGCGCTCCTTGTCGGCGTCGTCGAGGAAGTCGACGGCCGTCTCGCTGGTCAGGATGGCCGAGCCGAGGTCGCAGAGCACGACGGCTCCCCCGCCGGCCCCGGCCACGGCCAGGGCGGCCGAGATCTTGTCGAAGCTCGTGCCGATGGCGCCGTCGTCCGTCCCGCCGGCGGCGACGAGGGTCGTCGTCGGCGCCATCTGACGGGCCAGGTCGACCACGCCCTCGGCGATCTTTGCGCTGTGGGAGACGACGACGATTCCGATGGTGGGCATGCTCAGGACTCCTTGGTCGTGCCGTCGGCGGCGTCCGCCGCCGCGGCGATGATGAGGGACGACGACTGGGCGCCGGGGTCCCGATGGCCGACGGCTCGTTCGCCGAGGTAACTGGCCCGTCCCTTGCGGGCCACCAGGGGCTCGGTCGAGGCGGCTCCGGCCGCGGCGGCGTCCGCGGCCGCCCGGAGGACCTCCGCGGGGCTCGCTCCCCCGGCTGCGGCAGCTGCGGCGGCGTCGACCGCCGGCGTCCAGGCGTCGATCATGGTCTTGTCGCCCACCTCCGCCTTGCCGCGCAGCACCACGCCGTCGCGGGCCGCCGTCAGGAACGCCACCAGCGCCTCCGAGTCGAGCTCGGTCGCGTCGCCCAGAGCGGCCGACCCCTTGAGGTACGCCGTGCCGAGCAACGGACCCGAGGCGCCGCCGACCGTCGAGATCAAGGTCGTCGCGACGAGCTTGAGCGCCGCACCCGGCGTCGCGTCCGCGGGCAGGTCGGCGAGCCGGCTGCGGACGGCGGTGAATCCCCGCGAGAGGTTCTCGCCGTGGTCGCCGTCGCCGATCTGCCGGTCGAGCTCGCTGAGGGCGGTGTGCTCGGCGGCGACGACGTCGGCCGTGCGGTCGATCCAGGCCCGGGTCCAGGTGGCGTCGAGTGTCATGCGGTCGTCGATCCTCTCGTGGTGCGGTGTCTCGTGGTGCGGTGTCTCGTGGTGCGGTGTCTCGTGGTGCGGTGTCGTGGCGTGGGGCGTCCCGGTGTCGCCGCGGGGTGGGCCGTCGCGTCCGCGTCCTGGTCGGACGGGGCTCCGTCGACGCCGGGTCACCGTCCCCGGCGGAGCGCAGCCGTCTCGACCGGCGCGTCCCAGAGCTCGGTGAGTTCGTCGTCGAGACGCGTCAGCGTGATCGACATGCCCTGCATCTCGAGTGACGTGACGTACGAACCGACGAGGCTGCGCGTCACCTCGACCCCCTGACCCTCGAGCACCTCGGCCGCATGACGGTAGGCGATGTACAACTCGACCAGCGGCGTGCCCCCCATGCCGTTCACGAAGAGCAGCACCCGGTCTCCGGACGCGACTCCGAGGTCGTCGGTCACGGCGGCCAGCAGCCGGTCGACGACCGCGTCGACGGGCTCGAGCGGTACGCGCTCACGACCGGGCTCTCCGTGGATGCCTATGCCGATCTCGATCTCGTCGTCGGCCAGCGTGAAGCTCGGCTCACCGGCGTGCGGGACCGTCCCTGCCGTGAGCGCCACCCCCATCGACCGGGTCGCCTCATTCGTCCGACGGGCCACCTCGGCCACCGCGTCGAGCGAGTCCCCGCGTTCGGCCGCGGCCCCGGCCGTTTTCTCGACGACGACGGTGCCGGCCACGCCCCGTCGACCCGCGGTGTAAAGCGAGTCCTTGACCGCCACGTCGTCGTCGACGAGCACGGATCGGACCGTGATGCCCTCGGCCTCGGCGAGGTCGGCGGCGGTCTCGAAGTTGAGGACGTCGCCCGTGTAGTTCTTGACGATGTAGAGGACGCCGGCCCCGGCGTCGACGGCCTGGGTGGCTGCGACGATCGGGTCGGGCGTCGGCGAGGTGAAGACGGGGCCGGGCACGGCGGCCGAGAGCATCCCGTGGCCGACGAACCCGGCGTGCAGGGGTTCGTGACCGCTCCCCCCTCCGCTGACGATCGCGACCTTGCCCGGCACGGGGGCTGCCGCGCGCCGGACGAACGTCGGATCGTGCGAGACGACCACGAGGTCGGCGTGCGCCGCTCCGAAGCCGGCCACGGCCTCGTCGACGACGTCGGACGGATCGTTGATGAGCTTCTTCATCGAAGTACCTTTCTCGGCGCGGGAGGCGGTGCTCGGGGCACCAGGCTGTCGCTCAACCTACTCCCAGGGCACCCCGATGCACATATGTGCAAACCCCCGATGTTTCCTTCTCATCCCGTGTGATCACAGCACTAAGGTGTTGACACACGCTCACCGCGGGTGCACTGTCGCCCCGCCGTACGACAAGGAAGGTCGACGTGAACCTGGGATTGATTTTTCTCTCTGAAACGGTGGGCACCGCGATGCTGCTCACCCTCGGTGGCGGCGTCGTCGCCAACGTCGCGCTGACGAAGACCAAGGGCTTCAACGGCGGGACACTCATGGTCAACTTCGGCTGGGGCCTCGCGGTCTTCGTCGGGATCCTGGTCTCCTACTCGTCGGGCGCCCACCTCAACCCGGCCGTCAGCATCGCGCAGCTGATCCTCGGCAACATCACGTTCGGGGCGTTCCTCGTCTACGTGCTGGCCCAGATGGTCGGAGCGATCATCGGTGCGGTCGTCGTCTGGCTCGCCTACAAGCAGCACTTCGACGACGAGCCCGACCCGGCCACCAAGCTCGGCGTCTTCTCGACCGGCCCGGCCATCCGCAACTACGGCTGGAACCTCGTGACCGAGATCATCGGCACCTTCGTGCTGGTCTTCACGATCATCGCCATCACCAACGGCGCCTCACCGAACGCCGCCAACCTCGGCCCGCTCGGCGGCCTGGCCGTCGCCCTGCTCGTGGTCGGCATCGGCGCGTCGCTCGGTGGCCCGACCGGCTACGCCATCAACCCCGCCCGTGACCTCGGTCCCCGCATCGCCCACGCCTTCCTGCCCATCAAGGGCAAGGGCGGCAGCGACTGGTCGTACGCCTGGGTGCCGGTCGTCGGCCCGCTCGTCGGCGGCGCCCTCGCGGCGCTGCTGTCCTTCCCGCTCCTCCCCCTGGCCGGCTGACCCCGGCATCCACCTGATCGGCCGAGGCCGGCCCACCCGCGCCGACCGACCCCGATCGCACCACCCGCTCCCAGCAGAGGCTCGGGCCCGTCCGCTCGAATGGACCGTCCCGGGCCTCTGTGCGAGCCGCATCCATCAACGACGAAGGAGTTCCACCCGTGAGCGACACCGACTACGTCCTGGCCATCGACCAGGGCACCACCAGCACCCGCGCCATCATCTTCGACCACTCGGGTTCGATCGTGGCCACCGGCCAGAAGGAGCACGAGCAGATCTTCCCCCGTGCCGGTTGGGTCGAGCACGACCCCGCCGAGATCTGGGAGAACACCCGCGAGGTCATCGGCCAGGCCCTGTCCCGCGCCGACATCACGCGTCACAACATCAAGGCCGTCGGCATCACCAACCAGCGCGAGACCGCCGTCGTCTGGGACAAGACCACCGGCAAGGCCGTCTACAACGCGATCGTCTGGCAGGACACCCGCACGCAGCCCATTGTCGACCGCCTCGCGGCGGACGGCGGCGTCGAGCGCTTCAAGCCGATCGTCGGCCTGCCGCTCGCCACGTACTTCTCGGGCACGAAGGTCGTCTGGATCCTCGAGAACGTCGAGGGTGCCCGCGAGAAGGCCGAGGCAGGCGACCTGCTCTTCGGCACGACCGACACCTGGGTCCTCTGGAACCTCACGGGCGGCACCGACGGCGGCGTCCACGTCACCGACGTGACCAACGCCTCGCGCACCCTGTTCATGGACCTCGAGACGCTCCAGTGGCGTGACGACATCCTCGAGGCGTTCGACGTGCCGAAGTCCATGCTTCCCGAGATCAAGAGCTCGTCCGAGGTCTACGGCACGGTCGAGGCGTCGAGCCTGCTCCGCGAGGTGCCGATCGCCGGCATCCTGGGCGATCAGCAGGCCGCGACCTTCGGCCAGGCCGCCTTCGACCAGGGCGAGTCGAAGAACACCTACGGCACCGGCAACTTCCTGATCTTCAACACGGGCGAAGAGATCGTGCACTCGAAGAACGGGCTGCTGACGACGCTCGGCTACAAGCTCGGCGACGCCGCCCCGCACTACGCGCTCGAGGGGTCGATCGCCGTCACGGGCTCACTGATCCAGTGGCTGCGCGACAACCTGGGCCTCATCGGCTCGGCCCCCGAGGTCGAGGAGCTCGCCAAGACCGTCGACGACAACGGTGGCGTCTACTTCGTCCCCGCCTTCTCGGGCCTGTTCGCGCCGTACTGGCGCTCCGACGCCCGAGGCGCCCTCGTCGGCCTCACGCGGTACGTCAACAAGGGCCACATCGCCCGGGCCGCGCTCGAGGCGACCGCGTTCCAGACCCGCGAGGTGCTCGACGCCGTCAACGCCGACTCGGGCGTCGACCTGACCGAGCTGAAGGTCGACGGCGGCATGACGGCCAACGACGCCCTGATGCAGTTCCAGGCCGACATCCTCGACGTCCCGGTCGTCCGTCCGGTCGTCGCCGAGACCACCGCCCTCGGCGCGGCCTACGCGGCCGGTCTCGCGGTCGGCTTCTGGGAGACCCTCGACGACCTGCGCGCCAACTGGCAGGAAGACAAGCGCTGGACGCCGAACATCGACGCGGACGAGCGCGACCGCACGCTCCGCCTCTGGAAGAAGGCCGTCACGAAGACCTTCGACTGGGTCGACGACGACGTCAACTGATCCACGCCACGCGAAGGGCCCGTCCGACAGGACGGGCCCTTCGTCGTCGCCTCGACGCGACGGCCGCGAGCCGGCACCGCCGACCCGAGGAGGCGCGGCGACGGTCAGGAGGCGCGGCCCGCGTCACGAGGCGCGGCCGCGTCACGAGGTGCGCGTCGCCGCCACCCACTGGTCGAGCTTCGCGATCGCCGCTCCCGAGTCGACGGCCCGGGCCGCGACGTCGAGCTGCTCGCGGAACCGCGCGAGGATCGGTCGCTCCCGCTGGCCGGGGTCGGCGGCGAGCCCGTACGACACCAGGCCCGCGGCGGCGTTCAGCAGGACGATGTCGCGGACCGGCCCCCGGGCCCCGGCCAGCACTTCGCGGGCGACGCCGGCGTTGTGCTCGGCGTCCCCGCCGATCAGGTCGGCGATGCGCGCCCTCGGGATGCCGAGCTCGAGCGGGTCGAGGTCGTGCTCGGTCACCGAGCCCGCCGTGACCTCCCAGATGTGGCTGTGGCCCGTCGTCGTGAGTTCGTCGAGGCCGTCGTCGCCTCGGAACACCAGCGCCGTGGCACCCCGGGTCTGGAACACGCCCACGATGAGCGGCACCTTGTCGAGCGACGCGACGCCGACCGCGCTGGCCTCCGGTCGTGCGGGGTTGACCAAGGGGCCGAGGAAGTTGAACACGGTCGGCACCCCGATCTCACGACGGACGACGGCGGCGTTGCCGAAGCCCGGGTGGAAGGCGGCGGCGAAGGCGAAGGTCAGGCCGGCCTCCTTCAGCACCGCCGCCACGCGGTCGGCGCCGATGGAGAGGTCGATGCCGAGGGCCGAGAGGACGTCCGACGAGCCCGAGGACGAGCTCGCGGCACGGTTGCCGTGCTTGATGACCGGCACGCCCGTGGCGGCCACGACGATCGACGCCATGGTCGACACGTTGACGGTGCCGAAGCGGTCGCCGCCCGTGCCGACGATGTCCACCGCCATGCTGTCCACCGGCAGGGCCACCGCGTGGGCGAGGACCGCGTCGCGGAAGCCCACGATCTCGTCGACGGTCTCGCCCTTGGCCCGCAGGGCGACCAGGAAGGCCCCCAGCTGCGCGGGGGTGACGTCGCCCGTCATCACCTGGTCCATCGACCACGTGGCCTCGTTGATGGAGAGGTCCCGACCGGTGAGCAGAGCGTCGATGATCAGGGGCCAGGTGAGCTCGGAGGTCATGCCCACAGGCTACCGGCGCGGCCGGACCCGTCCGATGTCTCGTCGTCAAGGGAAATTCCCGACCCGGGGTTTCCGGCGCAAACCCAGGGCGAGTTACCAGGCATAATGGACCTCGTGACAAGTACCTCTCTCTCGAGACCTTCTGGCGGCCCGGTCGTCAACCGACCCAGCACGGTTGCCGTGGGCACCATCGTGTGGCTCGGCAGCGAGGTCATGTTCTTCGCCGGCCTCTTCGCGATCTACTTCACGCTGCGCTCGACGTCTCCCGGCCTCTGGGCCGACCAGACGGCACTGCACAACGTGCCGTTCGCCCTCACGAACACGATCACGCTCGTGCTCTCGTCGGTGGCCTGCCAGTTCGGCGTCTTCGCCGCCGAGCGCATGCAGCCGCACCGTACCGGTCGCCTCTTCCAGGTCGGCCGCTGGGGCATGGTCGAGTGGTTCTTCCTCACCTACGCCATGGGCGCGGTCTTCGTCTGCGGCCAGGTCTACGAGTACGCGACCCTCGTCTCCGAGCACGTGACCCTCAGCTCGAGCGCCTACGGCTCGGCCTTCTACATGACGACCGGGTTCCACGGCGCGCACGTCATCGGCGGTCTGATCGCCTTCCTCCTCACCATCGGTCGTGCCTACGCCGTCAAGAACTTCGGGCACAAAGAGGCCACCACGGCCATCGTCGTGTCGTACTACTGGCACTTCGTCGACGTGGTCTGGATCGGCCTCTTCATCGTCATCTACCTCCTCAAATAGGCATTGGATCGTCTGCACAGCATGTTCTCCAGAACCTCGTCCTCCCGACGCACCAAGAAGGTCGGCCGTCGCGGCCCCGTCGCCACCGCCTCCTTGCTGCTCGTCGGCCTGCTCACCACGGGTGGTGCCTACGCCCTCTTCTCGTCGACCGCCTCGGCGGACGAGAGCAGTGCGACCGCGACCTCGCAGCAGAGCATCGACGAGGGCCAGAAGCTCTTCGCCTCGAACTGCGCCACGTGCCACGGTCTGAGCGCCGCCGGCACCGACAGCGGCCCGAGCCTGATCGGCGTCGGTGCGGCGTCGGTCGACTTCCAGGTCGGCACCGGTCGCATGCCCATGGCCGTGAACGGTCCGCAGGCCGAGCAGAAGCCCACCCAGTTCTCCGACGAGCAGGTCGCCGCCATGGCCGCCTACGTCGCGTCGTTGGCCCCCGGCCCCGCCATCCCCGACGACTCGTTGCTGCAGGCGGACGGTGACACCACCAACGGCGCCGAGCTCTTCCGCATCAACTGCGCCATGTGCCACAACGTCGCCGGTGCCGGTGGTGCCCTCACGCAGGGCAAGTACGCCCCGCCGCTCGAGGGCGTCACGGCGCACCACATCTACGAGGCCATGCAGACCGGCCCGCAGAACATGCCGGTCTTCAACGACCTCAACCTGTCGCCCCAGGACAAGGCCGACATCATCACGTACCTCAAGTACGTCGAGAACACCCCGTCGCCGGGTGGATTCGAGCTCGGAAGCCTCGGCCCCGTCGCCGAAGGCCTCTTCATCTGGATCTTCGGGCTCGGTGCGATCGTCGCGATCACCATCTGGTTGACCGCCCGGTCGAACTGACCCGCGTTCTCTCCGTACTTCACGAAAGGCAGAAACAATGGCAGAGCACGACGACGAGGCCCCCACGGCGGGCTCGGCTGTCGAGAAGCGCGAGCCTCGACAGGTCTCGGCCGGCACGGCGGTCGTCACGTCCGACGTGTTCCAGAACCCGGGCGAACCGCCGCACCGCGATCGCGTCACCGACATCGACCCCAAGGTCGAGAAGCGTGCCGAACGCCAGGTCAGCCTCTTCTTCTTCCTGTCCATCGTCGGCAGCATCGCCGCCATCGGTGCCTATGTGGCGTTCCCTATCACCTCGGGTGACTCGGGCTCCGTCCGACTGAACAACCTCTTCCTGGGGCTGGGCATCGCCCTCGGCCTGCTCTCGGTCGGCATCGGTGCCGTGCACTGGTCCAAGACCCTCATGCCCGCGCGTGAGATCACCGAGATGCGGCACGACACCCGCGGGTCGGAGCCCACGCGCGAGAAGGCGGTCGAGGTCTTCGCCCTCGGCAACCACGAGAGCGGTTTCGGACGCCGGTCCCTCATCCGCAACAGCCTCATCGGCGCCCTCGTCGCGACTCCCCTGCCGGCCGTCGTCCTGTTCCGCGACCTGGCACCGGCCGAAGACCCGAACGCGGTCCTCCGCCACACCCTGTGGGAAGAGGGCATGCACCTCGCCACCGACCCCGCCGGCGCCCGCATCCGTGCGTCCGACGTCACCCTGGGTTCCGTCTTCCACGTGATCCCCGAGAACCTCAACGAATCAGAACACCTGCTCGAAGAGAAAGCCAAAGCGGCCGTCCTCCTCATGCGCCTCAAGCCGGAAGACCTCCACCCGGCCGAGGGACGCGAAGACTGGCAGTACGACGGAATCGTCGCCTACTCGAAGATCTGCACGCACGTCGGCTGCCCCGTGGCACTGTACGAGCAGCAGACACACCACCTGCTCTGCCCCTGCCACCAGTCCACGTTCGACGTGACCAACAACTGCGAAGTGATCTTCGGGCCCGCCAAGCGCCCCCTGCCGCAGCTGCCCATCACGGTGGACGCCGACGGGTACCTCGTCGCGCAGAGCGACTTCCACGAACCTGTGGGCCCGAGCTTCTGGGAGCGCGAAAAGTGATCACCACCACCCCGACACACGGTGCCGAGCCGGCCACGTCCGACAACATCGGCAAGGCTCCCGCCTTCGCGCCGACGAAGACCAACAAGATCCTCGGCGCCACCGCGAACTACATCGACGAGCGCACCAGCATGTCCGGCCTGGTCAAAGAGGTCGGTCGCAAGATCTTCCCCGACCACTGGTCGTTCATGCTGGGTGAGGTCGCCCTCTACTCCTTCGTCGTCATCCTGCTCTCGGGCACGTTCCTGACGTTCTTCTTCCAGCCGTCCATGGCCGAGGTCAACTACAACGGGTCGTACGTCCCGCTGAAGGGCCTCAACATGTCGGCCGCCATGGCGTCGACGCTCGACATCTCGTTCGACATCCGCGGTGGTCTGCTCTTCCGTCAGATCCACCACTGGGCAGCCCTGCTGTTCGTGGCCGCGATCATGCTGCACATGCTCCGCGTGTACTTCACGGGGGCGTTCCGCAAGCCGCGTGAGATCAACTGGGTCGTCGGCTTCTCGCTCTGGATCCTCGCCATGGCCGAAGGTTTCACCGGCTACTCGCTTCCCGACGACCTGCTCTCCGGCAACGGTGCTCGAATCATCGACGGCATGATCAAGGGCATCCCCGTCATCGGCGTGTGGATCTCGTACCTGGTCTTCGGTGGCGAGTTCCCCGGCACCGACATGGTGGGGCGTTTCTACTCGCTGCACATCATGCTGCTGCCTGCCCTGCTCATCGCCCTCCTGGGTGTGCACCTCCTGCTGCTGATCATCAACAAGCACACCCAGTTCGCCGGGCCGGGCAAGACGAACCAGAACGTCGTGGGCGTTCCGGTCATGCCCGTGTTCGCGGCGAAGGCCGGTGGGTTCTTCTTCATCGTCTTCGGCGTCATCGTCCTGATCGCCTCGCTGTTCACGATCAACCCGATCTGGAACTACGGGCCGTACGACCCCTCCCCCGTGTCGGCCGGTACCCAACCCGACTGGTACATCGGCTTCGCCGACGGCGCCCTGCGTCTCGTCCCGCCGGGTTGGGAGTTCGTCGCCTTCGGCTACACCGTCTCGATGAACATCCTCGTGCCGATCACGGTCCTCGGTCTGTTCATCGTCGTGGTCCTGCTCTACCCGTTCTTCGAGGCCTGGGTCACGGGTGACAAGCGTGAGCACCACATCCTGGACCGCCCTCGCAACGCCCCGACCCGCACGGCGATCGGTGCCGCCGGCATCGTGTTCTACGCCAGCCTCTGGGCGGCGGCGAGTTCCGACATCATGGCGACGCACTTCCACCTGTCGTTGAACTACGTGATCCACGCCTGCCAGGCTGCGTTGATCCTCGGCCCGTTCATCGCTTTCTGGGTCACCAAGCGCATCTGCTTGGCACTGCAGAAGAAGGACCGCGAGATCGCCCTGCACGGCTACGAGTCGGGCCGCATCGTCCGCCTTCCCGGTGGCGAGTACATCGAGGTGCACGAGCAGCTCGACGAGTACGAGCGCTGGCGCCTGCTCGACTTCAACGAGTACGAGCCCCTCATGGTCCGGCCGAACGCCAACGGCAAGATCACCGCACTCCAGCGGGCACGAGCCTCGGCGTCGTCGTTCTTCTTCGAGGACCGCATCGCCCCGGTGAAGCGCTCCGAGATCGAGGCATCACACCACGACGAAGGTCACTGACACCACGACCATCTGACGGACGAAGGCCCGGTCGCACATTCTGTGCGATCGGGCCTTCGTCATGCACGCTGCGGGTCGGGTCGGGTCGCGTCGGGTCGGGTCGGACGTCGTCCTCCGGCTCCAGCCGAGGCACTCGTCGAACGAGCGGCTCGAAGCCCGTCCGGAGCATGGCTCGCCGCTGCACCGTGCGCGGCGTGAGCTCGAGCAGGCAGCGCTACAGCCGCGGGCGCTCCCGAGAACAGGGACGCCCTCTCGACGGCGCCCCGAGGGGACGGCCTCCCCACTCGCCTTCACCGAGCGTGCTGTCGAGCTCATGCCGTGGTCTGCACCCATGAAGGCCGACGTCCCGACCACTCGCTGCACCCCGGCCGAATGACGGCTCGAGGGCCCGAGGCCCGGGACCCTGGCACGGCCTCACCTGACGGCGGGCCGCTCGCCAGGGACGAAGTGCGAACCTCACCATGCAGGCCAGCTGGGCTCGTCGTAGGCGGGCTGGCCTCGTCGTGGGCCGGCTGCTGGGCTCGTCGTAGTCGGACTGGGCTCGTCGTAGTCGGACTGGGCTCGTCGTAGTCGGACTGAGCCCGTCGTAGTCGGACTGAGCCCGTCATAGGCGGGCGGGGCTCGTCGCAGGCGGGCGGGACTCGTCGCAGGCGGGCGGGGCTCGTCGCAGGCGGGCGGGGCTCGTCGCAGGCGGGCGGGGCTCGTCGCAGGCGGGCGGGGCTCGTCGCAGGCGGGCGGGGCTCGTCGCAGGCGGG